>NZ_CP095075.1:2534016-2858032 GCF_022921115.1 Halobacillus amylolyticus
CAGAACCTTTACCCAAAACTTTAATGCCAGCTTTTTCTTTGCTGACTACGCCAGTTTCAAGTAGAAGCTCAGGAGTAACCTCAGTGCCTTCTTCAAAACGGTTAAGAGCATCAAGGTTAATAATCGCAAATTCCTTACGATGAATGTTCGTAAACCCACGCTTAGGTAAACGTTGGAATAGCGGCATTTGACCGCCTTCAAACCCTGGGCGTGTTTTGCTGCCAGAACGCTGCCCTTGACCTTTGTGACCACGACCTGATGTTTTACCATTACCAGACGCCATTCCGCGACCAACACGGTTACGTTCTTTGCGAGATCCAGCTGCTGGTTTCAGTTCATGCAGTTTCATGAGAGCACCTCCTTATTTATGATTCTTGACTTATACTTCTTTAATCGATACAAGGTGAGATACCTTATTAGCCATACCTCGGATCGCTGGGTTATCTTCAATTACGACAGATTGACGAATCTTGTTTAGACCAAGCGCTTTAACAGTCGCGCGCTGATCTTGTGCTCTGCCAATAACACTGCGCGTGAGGGTAATTTCTAACTTTTTAGCCATTTTATTTCCCTCCTTATCCTACAGTTCTTCTACGGACTTCCCACGAAGTCGAGCAACATCTTCTGCGCGTTTAAGCCCGTCAAGCCCACTCAGCGTAGCACGCACCATATTAATTGGTGTGTTTGAACCAAGTGACTTAGAAAGGATGTCTTGAACGCCTGCAAGCTCGAGTACTGCACGTACAGGACCACCCGCGATAACTCCGGTACCTTCTGCTGCTGGCTTCATAAGAATGCTGCCTGCACCAAAGCGTCCTGTGATTTCGTGTGGAATTGTCGTACCTTTAATTGGTACTGAAATAAGATTCTTTTTCGCATCATCAATAGCTTTCTTAATCGCGTCTGGTACCTCTTGCGCCTTACCTGTACCAAAACCGACATGACCATTTTTATCTCCTACTACAACCAATGCAGCAAAACGGAAGCGACGTCCACCTTTTACAACCTTTGCAACACGGTTGATCGTTACTACACGTTCTTCTAGATCCAATTTATTAGGGTCAATGTTTGTTAGCATATATGTCCCTCCTTTAACGATTAAAATTCCAGGCCGGCTTCGCGAGCCGCGTCTGCTAGAGCTTTTACACGTCCATGATACAAGTAACCGCCACGGTCGAACACAACGACTTTATAACCGTTGTCTTTCGCACGTTCAGCGACCAATTCACCGACTTTTTGAGCTGCTTGAACGTTTCCAGTATTATCAAGACCAAAGTCTTTTTCTGTAGTAGAAGCACTTGCTACGGTAACTTGGTTAGTATCATCAATCAATTGTGCATAGATGTGTTTGTTAGAGCGATAAACGTTTAAACGTGGGCGCTCCGCTGTACCGACTACAGTCGTACGAACACGCGCATGACGCTTTTTACGTACGGCATTTTTATCAGCCTTCGTGATCATCTGGGTCACTCCTTTCTATTCCTTACCTTAGAACCTTATTTAGCTGTCTTACCTTCTTTTCTGCGAACACGTTCGTTTTCATAACGAATTCCTTTGCCTTTATAAGGCTCTGGAGGACGGATAGCACGGATTTTTGCTGCTACAGCTCCGACAAGCTCTTTGTCGATACCTTTAATAGTTAGCTTTGTGTTTGATGGAACGTCGATCTCAATTCCGTCACGCTTCTCAACTTCTACAGGGTGAGAGTAACCGGCGTTAATAACAACAATATCTCCCTGCTTTTGAGCACGGTAACCAACACCGATAATCTCAAGGTTTTTCTCATATCCTTTAGATACGCCCTCAACCATGTTTCCGATCAGGCTGCGAGTTGTACCATGAAGAGCACGATGTTCTTTATGGTCGCTTGGACGAGCTACTGTAAGAACGTTATCTTCAATCTTCACCGTAATATCTTCGTGGAATGTACGAGTTAGTTCACCTTTTGGACCTTTAACAGTGATTGTATTATTATCCTGAATAATTTCTACACCTTCAGGGATTTCTAATGATTTTAATCCTACGCGAGACATTCATTTGCACCTCCTGTCTTATCTATTTCAATTACCAAACGTAAGCTAGCACTTCGCCACCAATGGCCTGTTCACGAGCTTCTTTGTCTGTTAGTACACCTTTTGAAGTAGAAACAACGGCAACACCAAGTCCGTTTAGAACTTTTGGAAGTTCTTCGGCTTTAGCATAAACACGTAGTCCTGGCTTACTGATACGCTTTACCCCAGTGATGACACGCTCTTCATTTTGACCGTATTTAAGGAAGATGCGAAGGACGCCTTGTTTGCTATCTTCTACAAATTCATAATCACGTACAAAACCTTCACGCTTTAGGATATCAGCAATTTCTTTTTTAACTTTGGAAGCTGGAAGTTCAAGCTTCTCGTGACGAACCATATTCGCGTTACGAATACGAGTAAGCATATCTGCAATTGGATCTGTCATAGTCATAACTCATATACCTCCTTCCCTATATCGGGTTTACCAGCTGGCTTTTTTGACACCAGGGATTTGTCCTTTATATGCAAGTTCACGGAAACAAATACGGCAAAGCTTAAATTTGCGAAGTACGGAATGAGGACGTCCGCAACGTTCACAGCGAGTATATTCGCGTACTTGGAACTTTTGCTTGCGTTGTTGTTTCGCGACCATTGATTTTTTAGCCACAATTTTCCCTCCTTATGGTTAGCTCATTATTTCTGGAACGGCATACCGAATTGAGCTAATAGTTCACGTGATTCCTCGTCAGTGTCCGCCGTTGTGACGATAACGATATCCATGCCACGCACTTTATCTACTTTGTCATAATTAATTTCTGGGAAAATTAACTGTTCTTTAACTCCTAGTGTATAGTTTCCACGACCATCGAAGGCTTTCTTTGAGATCCCGCGGAAGTCACGCACACGTGGTAAAGATACAGAAACTAGCTTTTGGAAGAATTCATACATACGTTCTCCACGAAGTGTAACCTTCGCACCAATTGGCATTCCTTCACGTAAACGGAAACCTGCAATAGATTTCTTCGCTTTTGTGATCACTGGTTTTTGCCCGGAGATTAATGATAACTCTTCGACAGCTGAGTCAAGTGCTTTCGCATTTTGTACAGCATCGCCAACACCCATGTTAATTACAATTTTTTCGACCTTAGGTGCCTGCATAATAGAATCGTAATTAAACTTGCTCATCATAGATGGCACAATTTCTTCTTGATATCTTTTCTTGAATTCGTTCATCAAGTGGC
The DNA here is from genome assembly GCF_022921115.1 of Halobacillus amylolyticus. Lineage (NCBI taxonomy): Bacteria > Bacillati > Bacillota > Bacilli > Caryophanales > Bacillaceae > Halobacillus > Halobacillus amylolyticus. The sequence continues at coordinate 2,537,270 of NZ_CP095075.1, forward strand.
CCTCCTTTCGTCACTGGATTATTTATCTAATGCTTCACCAGATTTTTTCGCGATACGAACTTTCTTTCCGTTCTCAACTTTATAACCAACACGTGTTGGTTCGCCGGACTTCGGATCAACCGGCATTACGTTGGAAACGTGAATTGGCGCTTCCTGAGAAAGGATTCCGCCTTGTGGGTTATCTTGTGAAGGTTTAGCGTGTTTTTTTACTTCGTTCACACCTTCTACAAGAACACGGTCTTTCTTAGGGAAAGCTTGAAGGATTGTACCTTGCTTGCCTTTGTCCTTACCGGAAATAACCATAACTTTGTCACCTTTTTTCACGTGCATGCTTCGCGCACCTCCTTACAAGGCTTTTCATTTCAAGGTTTTTATAATACTTCTGGGGCTAATGATACGATCTTCATGAATTTAGCATCACGAAGTTCACGAGCTACTGGACCAAAGATACGAGTTCCGCGTGGCCCTTTATCATCACGTACGATTACTGCCGCATTTTCATCGAAACGAATGTAAGAACCGTCTTTACGACGCATCCCGCTCTTTGAACGAACAATAACGGCTTGAATAACTTCACCTTTTTTGACAACGCCTCCTGGTGTTGCTTGTTTCACAGTAGCGGTGATAATATCACCGATGTTAGCAGTCTTGCGACCAGATCCACCCAAAACCTTGATGGTTTGAATTTCACGTGCACCAGAGTTGTCGGCTACTTTCAAACGAGTCTCCTGTTGAATCATACACTGTAACCTCCCTTCGGAATCCTTCCGAGCGAACTAAATTAGATAATAACAGACTCTTCTACGACTTCTACAAGGCGGAAGCGCTTTGTCGCTGATAACGGGCGAGTTTCCATAATGCGTACAACGTCACCGTTTTTAGCTTGATTGTCTTCATCGTGAGTCTTGAATTTTTTTGAATACTTTACGCGTTTGCCATAAAGTTTGTGGAACTTATAAGTTTCAACCAGAACAGTAATGGTTTTATCCATTTTGTCTGATACTACACGGCCAGTGTAAACTTTACGATTGTTACGTTCACTCATGTGAGGGTGACCTCCTCTCATTTATTAGTTATTTACGCCTAGCTCACGTTCACGAGCAACAGTTTTCATACGTGCGATCGATTTGCGAACTTCGCGAATACGAGCAGTGTTCTCAAGTTGACCTGTTGCCAGCTGGAAACGCAGGTTAAAAAGTTCTTCTTTTAACGACTTAACTTTTTGTTCAATTTCGGCAGTGGTTAATTCACGGATTTCATTAGCCTTCATTGATTTCACCACCAATTTCTTCACGTTTTACAAATTTAGTGCGGATCGGCAGTTTATGTGAAGCAAGACGAAGAGCTTCGCGTGCAACTTCTTCTGATACACCCGCAATTTCAAATAAAATTTTCCCTGGTTTTACTACAGCTACGAAACCTTCAGGAGCTCCTTTACCAGAACCCATTCGTACTTCGAGGGGTTTAGCAGTATAAGGCTTATCCGGGAAGATTTTAATCCATACTTTACCGCCACGCTTCATGTAACGAGTCATTGCGATACGCGCTGCCTCGATTTGGCGGGCTGTGATCCATGCAGGATCGATTGCTTGTAAACCATATTCACCGAAAGCAACGGATGTACCACCTTTAGCACGTCCTCTTAAGCTAGAACGGTGTTGACGACGATATTTAACACGTTTAGGCATTAACATAATGCTTTTCCCCCTTCCTATTTGTTGTTTTTAGTTGGAAGGACTTCTCCACGATAGATCCACACTTTAACACCAAGTTTACCGTATGTGGTGTCAGCTTCTGCAGTTCCATAATCGATATCTGCACGAAGAGTGTGAAGTGGTACTGTTCCTTCACTGTAATATTCTGCACGAGCGATATCCGCACCACCAAGGCGTCCAGATACTTGTGTACGAATACCTTTCGCTCCTCCACGCATCGCGCGTTGGATTGTTTGTTTCTGTGCACGACGGAAAGATACACGGTTTTCCAATTGACGTGCGATATTGTCAGCTACAAGGGTAGCGTTAAGATCGGGTTTCTTCACCTCAATGATATTGATGTGAACACGTTTACCAGTAAGATCATTGAGTGATTTACGAAGTGCTTCAACTTCTGAACCGCCTTTACCGATAACCATACCTGGCTTACCAGTGTGAATAGTGATGTTTACACGGTTAGCTGCACGCTCAATTTCAATTGTAGATACGGCAGCATCTTTAAGACGTTGTTCAATATATTCACGAATCTTAATATCTTCATGCAACAAGTCAGCATAGTCTTTGCCAGCGTACCACTTAGACTCCCAGTCACGGATAACGCCAATACGAAGACCTACCGGATTAACTTTTTGACCCACTGATTATCCCTCCTTCTTTTCTGATACAACCACTGTAATATGGCTGGTACGTTTGTTAATTTGGCTTGCACGTCCCATGGCACGAGGGCGGAAACGTTTAAGAGTTACGCCTTCATTTACAAACGCTTCGGAAACATATAAATTATCCGTGTCCATTTCATAATTGTGTTCAGCATTTGCAATCGCAGATTTTAGCAACTTCTCAACAATTGGAGATGCGCCGCGCTGTGTTAAGCGCAATGTCGCGATCGCTTCACCTACGTTTTTTCCTCGAATCAAATCGATAACTAAACGAGCTTTACGAGGAGCTATACGAACGGTTTTAGCAACTGCTTTAGCTTGCATTAGAGTGCCTCCTCTCTCCATTAGCGTTTTGTTTTCTTATCGTCGCCAGAGTGTCCCTTAAACGTACGGGATGGCGCGAATTCACCGAGTTTATGACCAACCATATCTTCAGTCACGTAAACGGGTACGTGTTTGCGTCCGTCATAAACTGCGATTGTGTGTCCGACAAAGTTTGGGAAGATGGTAGAACGACGAGACCATGTCTTAATCACCTGGTGTTTACTATCTTCGTTCAACTTCTCAACTTTTTTCATTAAATGATCATCTACAAAAGGTCCCTTTTTTAGGCTGCGGCCCATTGATAAACCTCCCTTCGCGATTGAGAGACGGGTTTTATTGCCCGTCGTTCAATCCCGTTATTTTTTACCTCTTTTACGAACAATATATTTATCAGACGGTTTGTTACGCTTACGCGTTTTGTAACCAAGCGTTGGCTGACCCCATGGGGATACTGGAGAAGGTCTGCCGATTGGTGCACGTCCTTCACCACCACCGTGAGGGTGATCGTTAGGGTTCATAACAGAACCACGTACAGTTGGGCGCTTACCTTGCCAACGAGAACGTCCGGCTTTACCAACACTGATAAGTTCATGCTCTAGGTTACCTACTTGACCGATTGTTGCACGGCAAGTACTTAGTACCAGACGAACTTCACCAGACGCAAGACGTACTAGGGTATATTTTTCTTCACGGCCAAGGATTTGGGCAGATGCACCAGCAGAACGTACAAGCTGTCCTCCGCGTCCTGGCTTAAGTTCAACGTTGTGTACTACAGTACCAACTGGGATGTCTTTCAAACGAAGGGCGTTACCTGGTTTAATATCAGAGCCTTCACCTGAAATGATTTCGTTACCTACTTTAAGTCCTTTCGGAGCCAAGATGTAACGTTTCTCACCATCAACGTAGTTAATTAGTGCAATGTTAGCGGAACGGTTCGGATCGTATTCGATCGTAGCAACGCGTCCTGGTATTCCATCTTTATCACGCTTAAAGTCGATAATACGATAGTGACGCTTGTGACCTCCGCCTTGATGACGAACTGTCAACCTACCCTGGTTGTTACGTCCACCGCGTTTGTGTAGTGGAGCCAATAGGGAGCGTTCAGGTTTGTCAGTTGTAATTTCAGCAAAATCAGATACTGACATATGTCGACGACCGTTAGTAATTGGTCGGAACTTTTTAATCGCCATCTTTTTTCCCTCCTTCACTCATTGGATTTATTATTTATACTTCGAAAAATTCTAGTTCTTCACTGTCTTCAGTCAGAGTAACGACTGCTTTCTTACGGTCAGAACGGTATCCACCGTAGCGACCCATACGCTTGAACTTACCTTTAAGGTTCGCAGTGTTCACACCAGCAACCTTTACACCGAAAATCTCTTCGACTGCTGTCTTGATTTCCGTTTTGTTTGCTTTCGTGCTCACTTCAAACGTATATTTCTTTTCTCCCATAAGGTCAGCAGAATGTTCGGTAATGACAGGGCGTTTAATAATATCACGTGGTTCCATTATGAGAGCACCTCCCCTGCTTTTTCAGCTGCTTCCTTGGTTAGGATAAGCTTGTCATGCGTTAGTAAATCTAACACACTTACATCATCAAAAGTTAATGTCTTAACTGTAGGAAGATTGTTAGAAGATAGAACAGCATTCTCGTTCTTATCTGCCGTAACAATTAGAGCTTTTTCATTAACGTCCAAAGCTTTAAGCATGCTAACTACTTCTTTTGTTTTAGGAGCATCAAAAGATAGACTCTCAAGAACAACAATGTTGTTTCCTTGTACTTTAGAAGAGTAAGCAGATTTAAGAGCTAAACGACGTGCTTTTTTAGGCATTTTATAGCTATAGCTACGTGGTGTCGGACCGAATACGGTTCCGCCGCCTACCCACTGTGGTGAACGGGTTGATCCTTGACGCGCACGACCAGTACCTTTTTGGCGCCATGGTTTACGACCGCCGCCACTTACTTCAGAACGGTTTTTTACTTTGTGTGTCCCTTGACGCAATGAAGCGCGCTGTGACACAACAGCTTCATGTAAAACATGAGTATTGGGTTCAATTCCAAAAACGGCATCGTTCAACTCGATATCTCCGACCTGGGAGCCGCTTTGGTTCAATAGTGCTACTTTAGGCATGACATATCCTCCCTTCCTTTAATTATTTGCTAGCCTTTATTGCACTCGTAACTTTAACGTAAGATTTTTTCGGGCCAGGTACATTACCTTTGATCAATAGCAGGTTACGCTCAGCGTCAACGCTAACGATCTCAAGGTTTTGCAATGTGATTTGCTTTCCACCCATTTGTCCAGGAAGTTTCTTTCCTTTAAATACGCGCATTGGGTCAATAACTCCCATTGCACCAGGGCGACGGTGGTAACGAGAACCATGGGTCATTGGACCGCGGGATTGATTATGGCGCTTAATTGCACCTTGGAAACCTTTCCCTTTAGATGTTCCTGTTACATCAATCGTTTCACCAGCTTCGAAAATATCAACCTTAACCTCTTGACCTAGTTCATAGTCATCAAGGTTAGTATTACGGAATTCACGAATGTAGCGCTTAGGTGTTGTGTTTGCCTTTTCAGCATGACCTTGGTCAGCTTTCTTCAAACGGTTTGACTTCTGATCAGCAAAACCTAGCTGTAGTGCTTCATAGCCATCATTCTCGGTAGTTTTCTTTTGAAGAACTACGTTTGGCTCAGCCTGTACAACTGTTACTGGAATTAACTCACCGTCTTCAGAGAAGATTTGAGTCATGCCGACCTTGCGTCCTAAGATTCCTTTCGTCATCCGTTACACCTCCTATTATAATTTCAATTTAATTTATAATTTTATTTCGATATCCACACCAGAAGGCAGATCAAGACGCATTAGCGAATCTACTGTTTGCGGTGTTGGATTAACAATGTCGATTAGACGTTTGTGTGTACGCATTTCGAACTGTTCACGAGCATCTTTATACTTGTGAGTGGCACGAAGTACAGTATAGATTGACTTCTCAGTTGGAAGCGGGATTGGACCAGATACGTTTGCTCCAGAGCGCTTCGCAGTGTCTACAATTTTTTCAGCGGACTGATCTAGAACACGGTGATCATACGCTTTTAAACGAATACGAATTTTTTCTTTTGCCATTATTTTCCCTCCTTCTTCGCCCATTTATAAAATAGACATTCTCCGCGAAAATTCCTTGACCTCACTAGCCATGGCAAAGGGGCCGGGTGTGTCAACAACCTTTCGCATCATCGCCTTTTATGACCAACATTATTCATTATATAGAAGAAATGTGGTCAACGCAAGGGTGAATTCATAAAAAATAAATTATGAACACCTCAGAGTATTATACATACATTACGTACATAATTCAACCCTTCATATAAATAAACATTATTATATCGTGCTTTTCTTATAAAGCTGATCGAAGTTCTCATTTTAATAGAATATTTTTAGCTTGTTATGAAATCGAATCAATTTCATGAAGAAGGAGGCCCGGGAAAGCGAGTCCTTTCCCAGCCACCTCGAGCCCTCATACCGTAACGGGCCTAAGTGTCTCGGAGCTGAGTCTTCAGGAGAAGGGGGCGATGTGGAGCAACACGGATAGAAAGTGATCAAACTTCTTTATAAAACTGAAACTAAAATCTGCTGGATAAGAACCCATTTGAACCTTTTCGGAAAAGAGCCTTATATTCTGCCAGTCTTTTGCGTTTTAAAAGTGCGATTATGAAATGGATTCATTCATATATAAAAACAAAAAATCAGGTAACGACCTGCGGCCGTTACCTGATTAGAAAAAAGTAATCATCTATTACTTAGTAATTTTAGATACAACACCAGAACCTACAGTACGTCCACCTTCACGGATAGAGAATCTAGTTCCATCTTCAATCGCGATTGGAGAGATCAACTCAACTGTCATTTCGATGTTGTCGCCAGGCATTACCATTTCAACACCTTCTGGTAGTTGAATAACGCCAGTTACATCAGTTGTACGGAAGTAGAACTGAGGGCGGTAATTTGAGAAGAATGGAGTGTGACGTCCACCTTCATCTTTAGATAGTACATAAACTTCAGCTTGGAAGTTAGTGTGTGGTGTAATAGAACCAGGCTTAGCTAGTACTTGACCACGGTTGATATCTTCACGGTTAACACCACGAAGAAGTGCACCAATGTTATCGCCAGCTTCAGCATAGTCAAGAAGCTTACGGAACATTTCTACACCAGTGATCGTTGTTTTACGAGCACTTTCTGCCATACCAATGATTTCGATTTCGTCGCCGACTTTAACCTGGCCACGCTCAACACGACCAGTAGCAACTGTACCACGGCCAGTGATTGAGAAAACGTCCTCAACTGGCATCATGAATGGCTTGTCAGTGTCACGATCTGGTGTTGGGATGAACGCATCAACTTGTTCCATGAGGTCGAAGATGGCTTGCTCGTATTTTTCGTCCCCTTCTAGTGCTTTAAGAGCAGATCCACTTACAACTGGTGTTTCGTCACCATCGAAGTCATACTCAGAAAGAAGGTCGCGCACTTCCATTTCAACTAGTTCAAGTAGCTCTTCGTCGTCTACCATGTCTGTTTTGTTAAGGAAAACTACGATTGCTGGTACACCAACGTTTTTAGAAAGCAGGATATGCTCACGAGTTTGTGGCATTGGGCCATCAGCTGCAGATACAACTAGGATGGCTCCGTCCATTTGTGCAGCACCAGTGATCATGTTTTTAACATAGTCAGCGTGACCTGGGCAGTCAACGTGTGCATAGTGACGGGATTCAGTTTCGTACTCTACGTGTGCAGTGGAGATTGTGATTCCACGTTCACGTTCCTCTGGAGCACCATCGATCATATCGTAAGCCATCGCAGAGCCTTCACCGGATTTCTTGTGAAGTACAGTTGTGATTGCTGCAGTTAGTGTTGTTTTACCGTGGTCAACGTGTCCAATAGTACCAATGTTTACGTGGGACTTGGACCGGTCGAATTTTTCTTTACCCATTGTATATTTCCTCCTTTAAATAAATAACAGTGTTATTTTGAAATTAATTTTATATATGAAGCCATAGGAAGAACTCTATCTTCCTATGCTTACATTACAAGTTATACTTTAACTTAACAAAAAAATCAATTATGCACCAGCATTTTTCTTGATGATTTCCTCAGAAATACTCTTCGGAACTTCTTCGTAGTGGTCAAAGTGCATCGTGTACGTTCCACGTCCTTGTGTGTTTGAACGGAGAGATGTTGCATAGCCAAACATTTCGGATAGCGGTACGAATGACTTAACAACCTGAGCAGTACCGCGAGTTTCCATACCTTCAACACGTCCACGACGGGAAGTTACGTCACCCATGATATCACCCATGTATTCTTCAGGAATAACAATTTCAACTTTCATCATTGGTTCAAGAAGAACTGGTTTACATTTGTTTTTTGCCTCTTTAAGTGCCATTGAAGCAGCAACTTTAAAGGCCATTTCATTGGAGTCAACATCGTGGTAAGACCCATCATATAAGGTTGCTTTGATGTCAACCATTGGATAACCGGCAAGTACACCATTCTCCATAGAATCTTTAATTCCAGCTTCTACAGATGGAATGTATTCACGCGGTACAACACCACCAACGATTTTGTTTACAAATTCGTATCCAGCGCCTTCTTCGTTCGGCTCAAATTTAACCCAAACGTGACCAAATTGTCCACGTCCGCCGGACTGACGTACGAATTTACCTTCAACTTCTGCACTACCACGGAATGTTTCGCGGTAAGCAACTTGCGGAGCACCAATGTTCGCATCCACTTTAAACTCACGACGCAGACGGTCAACGATGATGTCAAGGTGAAGCTCACCCATACCACCAATGATTGTTTGGCCAGTCTCCACGTTAGTTTCCGTCCGGAACGTTGGATCTTCTTCAGCAAGTTTACCAAGTGCTATAGACATTTTGTCTTGATCAGCCTTGGATTTAGGCTCAATCGCAACATCGATAACCGGTTCAGGGAATTCCATGGACTCAAGAATAACTAGACTCTTTTCGTCACATATTGTATCCCCTGTACCTGTGTCTTTAAGTCCGACAGCACCGGCAATATCTCCTGCATATACTGTTGAAATCTCTTCACGAGAGTTAGCATGCATTTGTAGGATACGTCCTACACGCTCACGCTTATCCTTTGTAGAGTTCTTAACATATGAACCAGAGTCAAGTGTACCTGAATACACTCGGAAGAAGGTTAGCTTACCAACGTAAGGGTCTGTTGCGACTTTAAAGGCCAATGCAGAGAATGGCTCTTTGTCGTCAGCCTTACGAACAACTTGTTCTTCCGTTTGTGGCACGTGACCTTCAATTGGAGGTACGTCTAATGGTGATGGAAGATAGTCAATAACTCCATCGATCAAAAGCTGAACACCTTTGTTTTTAAAAGCAGATCCACAGAATACTGGATAAAAATCCACAGTAAGAGTTGCTGAACGGATAGCTTCCTTAAGCTCTTCTGTAGTGAATTCCTCTCCTTCTAAGTACTTCATCATCAAGTCTTCATCAAGTTCAGCCACAGCTTCAATTAGCTTGCTGTGATACTCTTCAGCTTGTTCTTTGTACTCATCAGGAATCTCGCGCGCTTCTGCACGAGTTCCAAGGTCATCCATGTAATAGTATGCTTCCATTGTTACTAGGTCGATAATTCCTTCGAAGTCATCTTCAGCACCAATTGGAAGTTGAACTGCTGCAGCATTTGCTCCAAGGCGGTCTTTCAATGTCCCTAAGGAATAAATGAAATCTGCACCAATTTTGTCCATTTTGTTTACAAATACGATACGTGGAACACCGTATGTTGTTGCCTGGCGCCATACTGTTTCAGTTTGTGGTTCAACACCAGACTGAGCGTCAAGTACGGCTACAGAGCCATCAAGCACACGCAAGGAACGTTCAACCTCTACTGTGAAGTCTACGTGTCCTGGAGTATCAATGATATTAATACGGTGGTCTTTCCACTGAGCAGTTGTTGCAGCGGAAGTAATGGTTATTCCACGCTCTTGTTCCTGCTCCATCCAGTCCATTTGTGAAGCTCCTTCGTGAGTTTCACCAATTTTGTGGATTCGTCCTGTATAGAAAAGAATACGCTCGGTAGCAGTCGTTTTACCGGCATCAATGTGTGCCATAATTCCGATATTACGAGTCTTTTCCAAGGAGAACTCTCTAGGCATGATTTTTTCTCCTTCCTGATTGAAAGTTTCTTCCGCAGATGATTACCAACGGTAGTGAGCGAATGCTTTGTTTGCTTCCGCCATTTTGTGCATATCTTCACGGCGCTTAACTGCAGCACCTGTATTATTAGCTGCATCTAGAATTTCGTTAGCTAGGCGCTCTTCCATTGTTTTTTCTCCGCGTAGACGCGCATAGTTCACAATGAAACGCAAACCTAGTGCTTGACGACGTTCAGGGCGAACCTCAACGGGTACTTGGTAGTTAGAACCACCCACACGGCGAGCACGAACCTCTAGTACTGGCATTACATTTTTCATCGCTTGTTCGAAAGCTTCCATAGCTTCATTTCCGCTACGTTCTTGAACAAGTTCAAATGATTTATAAAGAATCTTCTGTGCTTTACCGCGCTGACCATTCACCATGATTTGGTTGATTAGGCGAGTAACAAGCTTAGAATTATACATCGGATCTGGTAACACATCACGTTTAGCTACTGGACCTTTACGTGGCATATGTTCCCCTCCTTTCCTTAATGGTTAGTTTTAAGACGCATATCGTTCGCATCTATTATTTTTTAGGTTTTTTTGTACCGTACTTAGAACGTCCTTGCATACGACCGTCAACGCTTGCAGTGTCTAATGCACCACGCACGATGTGATAACGCACACCAGGTAAGTCCTTAACACGTCCGCCACGGATAAGAACAACGCTGTGCTCTTGTAGGTTGTGGCCGATACCAGGAATGTAGGCATTGACTTCTAATTGGTTAGTTAGACGAACACGTGCATATTTACGAAGTGCAGAGTTCGGTTTCTTAGGTGTCATCGTGCCTACACGCGTGCAAACACCACGTTTTTGTGGAGAAGACTGATCTGTCATACGCTTTTTATAGCTATTATAGCCTTTGTTCAAAGCTGGAGAGTCAGACTTTTTACTTTTACTTACGCGTCCTCTACGTACTAATTGATTTATAGTTGGCATAATTAATATCCTCCCTTCAAGGTTTTTCAAATCCCACACATCCAGGTGGTTCATAAAAAGGCAAAAAACAAAGCTTTCGCGATTGAACGCCAAAACTTTATTGCTTTATCGCCACTGTAGCAGCTCCAACATCAATACCACACGCATTCCCTAACTCCTCCATCGAAGCAACCTTCGTATGAGGAATATTCATTTGTGCAGCTAGTTTGACTACTTTCATTGTCATAAACTGATCAGCATCATCAGCTGTGATGACGTGGTTCACTTCGCCATTTTTCATAGCTTTAAGTGTTTGTTTGGTTCCAATGACTATACCAGATTTAGCCTGTGCTACTTTTTCATAAGACATCTTCATATCCTCCAAAGTAACAAGGATAAACGGAAGCACCTTGCTTATATTATCACTACCCAAAATTCATGTCAACTGCATTTTTGATAGTTTTTGAAAGAAGATGCTTCCCTTCCATTTATCCTGTGTTAATTGTTATGACTTTATGGCTGTGTTACTTCTTCAACTGTTTCAGTTTCTTCTTTAGCTTCAGACTGTGCCTGAATCTTGCGGTATCTCGTCATACCCGTACCGGCTGGAACCAGTTTACCAATAATAACGTTCTCCTTCAGTCCGAGTAATTCATCACGCTTACCTTTGATCGCCGCATCTGTCAGGACACGAGTTGTTTCCTGGAAGGACGCTGCAGATAAGAAGCTGTCTGTTTCAAGTGATGCTTTGGTAATACCAAGAATAACTGGACGGCCGACAGCCGGCTGGCCACCTTCCATAAGAACTCTCTGGTTCGCTTCCTTGAATTGGTGAATCTCAAGAAGTGATCCAGGCAGTACATCCGTGTCCCCAGAGTCAAGCACTCTAACTTTACGCAGCATTTGGCGAACCATAACTTCTACGTGCTTATCGGAGATCTCAACCCCTTGCATACGATATACCTTTTGAACTTCTTTAAGAAGGTATTCTTGTACACCGTCTAATCCTTGAACACTCAACAGCTCTTTCGGATCAATGGAACCCTCAGTCAGTGCTTCACCGGCTTCGACTTCGTCACCTTCAGTAACTCTTAGTCTAGAGCCATATGGTGCTGTATAGGAACGGGTTTCTACAGATCCTTGAACAACGATTTCTTGTTTTTCTTTCACTTCGTTGATTTCTTGAACGGTACCCGCAATTTCACTTATAACAGCCTGACCTTTTGGATTACGTGCTTCTACAATCTCTTGGATACGCGGAAGACCTTGCGTAATGTCATCCCCTGCTACACCGCCTGTGTGGAAGGTACGCATTGTAAGCTGTGTACCTGGTTCACCGATGGATTGTGCAGCAATGATACCCACTGCTTCTCCAACTTCGACTTCGTCACCTGTCGCAAGGTTACGTCCGTAGCATTTTTTACATACGCCGTGTTTCGTATTACAAGTAAACGCTGAACGAATCACTACTTTTTCAACACCTGAGTCAACGATTTGTTTCGCGGCATCTTCGAAGATTACCTCATTACGTTGGGCAAGTACTTCGCCAGTTTCAGGGTGCTTAACTTTTTGGAAAGCTGTCCGTCCGATTAGACGATCGATCAATGGCTCGATCGTTTCCGTTCCTTCTCTCAGAGAACTTACAGGGAGACCACGGTCAGTTCCGCAATCATCTTCACGAACGATAACATCTTGAGCCACGTCAACAAGTCGACGAGTCAAGTAACCCGAGTCAGCTGTTTTCAGTGCTGTATCGGCAAGGCCTTTACGTGCACCGTGGGTAGAGATGAAGTATTCAAGTACTGTTAATCCTTCACGGAAGCTTGATTTAATCGGCAGTTCAATGATTCGGCCAGCCGGGTTGGCCATCAAGCCACGCATACCGGCAAGCTGAGTGAAGTTTGATGCGTTACCACGAGCTCCGGAGTCACTCATCATAAAGATTGGGTTACGCGGATTCAATGACTGCATCAGGCGGTCTTGAATATCATCTTTACACGCTGACCATATTTCAATGACGCGATCATAGCGCTCTTCTTCTGTAATGAGACCACGACGGAACTGTTTGAGTACTTTATCTACTTTAGCTTGTGCTTCCTCCAGAATTTCTTGTTTCTCGGGAAGTACAACGACGTCAGATACACCGACGGTAATACCAGCTTTTGTAGAGTAAGCAAAACCAAGATCCTTCATGCGGTCAAGCATTTTAGATGTTTCACTGATAGAGAAGCGTTTAAATACCTCTGCGATAATATCTCCGAGAATCCCTTTCTTGAATGGAAGAACTTCCTCGCGACTAGCGATCTCTTTCTTAATGTCCGTTCCTTTTTCAACAAAGAAGCGATCCGATGTTTTTACCTCCAGATTCTCCTGAGTAGGTTCATTCATATAAGGGAATGAGGTCGGAAGCATTTCGTTAAAGATCAACTTCCCAACTGTAGTGAGCAATAATTGTTGTTGCTGCTTTTCAGTAAACGTTTCATTTTTTAATGAGCTGGCTTGAACAGCTACACGTGTATGCAAATGTGTGTACCCATTTTGATAGGACATGATGGCTTCGTTCAGATCTTTAAAGACCATCCCTTCACCAACAGCATTAGCACGTTCAAGAGTAAGGTAATAGTTCCCTAGCACCATATCCTGTGAAGGTGTAACAACTGGCTTCCCATCTTTAGGGTTAAGGATGTTTTGAGCAGCTAGCATTAAAATGCGAGCCTCTGCTTGTGCTTCAGAAGACAATGGTACGTGAACAGCCATTTGGTCACCATCAAAGTCAGCATTATAAGCTGTACATACAAGCGGGTGAAGGCGGATTGCACGACCTTCTACAAGTGTTGGTTCGAATGCCTGAATTCCGAGACGGTGCAATGTTGGTGCACGGTTCAGTAAGACAGGGTGTTCTTTTATAACGTCTTCAAGAACGTCCCATACTTCAGGGTGTATACGTTCAATCTTACGTTTAGCTGATTTAATATTGTGGGCTAGACCGCGTGAAACAAGCTCTTTCATAACAAACGGTTTAAACAGCTCAAGAGCCATTTCTTTCGGCAGGCCACATTGGTACATTTTCAGGCTTGGTCCTACAACGATTACAGAACGTCCTGAATAGTCAACACGTTTACCCAGTAAGTTTTGGCGGAAACGACCTTGCTTCCCTTTAAGCATGTGAGAAAGGGATTTAAGCGGGCGATTCCCTGGACCAGTAACCGGACGACCACGGCGACCGTTATCGATGAGAGCATCGACGGCTTCTTGCAGCATACGCTTCTCGTTCTGTACGATAATCGTTGGTGCTCCAAGATCTAACAGACGCTTCAGGCGGTTGTTACGGTTGATTACCCGACGATAAAGGTCGTTAAGGTCGGACGTAGCAAAACGACCACCATCAAGCTGGACCATCGGACGTAACTCAGGTGGTATAACCGGAAGCACGTCTAAGATCATCCACGATGGGTCATTTCCTGAGTTACGGAAGGACTCTAGCACTTCAAGACGCTTAATCGCCCGGGTACGACGCTGCCCTTGAGCTGTTTTAAGCTCTTCTTTCAGTGTATCTACTTCACCATTAAGATCAATATCAAATAGAAGCTTACGAATCGCTTCTGCCCCCATGGCGGCTTGGAATCCTTGCCCAAACTTTTCACGGTACGAACGATATTCTTTCTCAGAAAGCAGCTGTTTCTTGTCTAACGCTGTTTCACCTGGATCCGTTACAATATATGCTGCAAAATAGATGACTTCTTCCAGTGCACGTGGTGACATGTCAAGAACAAGTCCCATACGGCTTGGAATACCTTTGAAATACCAAATGTGTGAAACAGGGGCAGCTAACTCTAAGTGTCCCATACGCTCACGACGCACTTTCGCTTTAGTTACTTCAACACCGCAGCGGTCGCAAACAACGCCCTTGTAACGTACGCGCTTGTATTTTCCACAGTGGCATTCCCAGTCTTTCTGCGGCCCGAAAATTCGTTCACAGAATAAGCCGTCCTTCTCAGGCTTCAACGTACGATAGTTAATTGTTTCTGGTTTCTTAACCTCACCATAGGACCAAGAGCGGATCTTGTCCGGCGAAGCCAAACCAATTTTCATATACTCAAAGTTATTTACATCTAGCAAGGGGCCTACCTCCCTTTCAGTATCCAGGTTCTACCCTAAGCTCAGAACACAATCTCGCCTATTGTTCTTCCATGTTCAAGTTCTCGGATTCTTTCGTTTGCTCTTCTTCAATATCTCGCATTTCGATTTCTGTCTCATCACCAGATAGAATTTTTACATCCATACCCAGACTTTGAAGCTCCTTAATAAGAACTTTAAAGGATTCTGGAACACCCGGCTCAGGAACGTTATCACCTTTAACGATAGCTTCATAAGTCTTCACACGACCAACTACATCATCAGACTTGACCGTAAGAATTTCTTGAAGTGTATAAGCAGCACCGTATGCTTCTAATGCCCATACCTCCATCTCACCGAAGCGCTGACCGCCGAATTGCGCTTTACCACCAAGCGGCTGCTGCGTTACTAGAGAGTATGGTCCAGTAGAACGAGCGTGTAATTTATCATCAACCATGTGTGCCAGCTTGATCATGTACATGACACCAACAGATACACGGTTATCGAATGGTTCACCTGTACGTCCATCATAAAGGATGGTTTTCGCATCACGCGACATTCCTGCTTCTTCTAGTGTTTCCCACACATCTTCCTCACGAGCACCATCAAATACTGGTGTAGCTACACGAGTTCCGAGCTGGCGAGCAGCCATTCCCAGGTGCAATTCAAGTACTTGGCCGATGTTCATACGAGATGGAACCCCTAGAGGGTTAAGCATGACATCAACAGGTGTTCCGTCTGGTAAATATGGCATATCTTCTTCAGGGAGAATCTTAGAGATAACCCCTTTGTTACCGTGACGTCCAGCCATTTTATCCCCTTCAGAAATTTTACGCTTCTGAACGATGTAAGCACGAATCAATTGGTTTACACCTGGAGGTAGCTCATCACCGTCTTCACGGTTGAATATCTTCACATCAAGCACAATTCCGCCTGCACCGTGTGGTACACGAAGGGAAGTATCACGAACCTCCCGTGCTTTTTCACCGAATATTGCATGTAGGAGACGTTCTTCAGCAGACAGTTCCGTAACCCCTTTAGGTGTTACTTTTCCAACTAGAAGGTCCCCATCACTCACTTCAGCTCCAACACGGATAATGCCGCGTTCATCCAAGTCGCGAAGGGCATCTTCGCCGACGTTAGGGATGTCACGTGTGATTTCTTCTGGTCCAAGCTTCGTATCACGAGCTTCGGATTCATATTCTTCTATATGAATGGATGTATATACATCATCTTTCACAAGACGTTCGCTCATGATGATAGCATCCTCATAGTTATAACCATCCCATGTCATAAAGGCGACTAGCGGGTTTTGACCTAGTGCAAGCTCACCCATATCCATCGATGGACCGTCAGCAAGAATTTCACCTTTTGTTACACGGTCTCCTTTAGAAACGATTGGACGCTGGTTGTAGCAGCTTCCTTGGTTTGAACGAATAAACTTCTGTAAGCGATAACGGTCTAGGTCACCCTCTACCTCTTTACCATCGACTTCAGAAATACGGCGTACCAGAACTTCTTTCGCCTCAACGCGTTCAACAATACCTTCATGATGACAAATGACAGCAGCTCCGGAATCTTTTCCGGATACATATTCCATTCCAGTACCGACGATTGGTGCATCGGGCTTAAGCAATGGTACTGCTTGACGCTGCATGTTTGCCCCCATTAGGGAACGGTTAGAGTCATCGTTTTCCAAGAAAGGAATACACGCAGTTGCCGCGGAAACAACTTGCTTCGGTGATACATCCATGTAATCAAGACGATCACGGCTAACAACTGTGTTTTCCCCGCGGAAACGAGAAATAACTTCTTCATCTTGGAAAGAACCGTCGTCATCAAGTTTCGCGTTAGCTTGTGCGACAACATAGTTGTCCTCTTCATCTGCGGTCAAATAGTCAATCTGCGCTGTAACCTTATTGGTCTCTGGATCAACACGCCGATAGGGGGTTTCAATGAAACCAAATTCATTAACTTTTGCATAGGAAGACAAAGAGTTAATTAACCCAATATTCGGTCCTTCCGGAGTCTCGATCGGACACATACGGCCGTAGTGGGAGTAGTGTACGTCACGAACTTCAAAACCGGCGCGTTCACGCGTTAAACCGCCGGGTCCTAGTGCTGACAAACGACGTTTGTGTGTCAGTTCAGCAAGCGGGTTCGTTTGGTCCATAAACTGTGAAAGTTGCGAGCTTCCAAAGAACTCTTTTATCGATGCAATTACCGGCCTGATATTAATCAATTGCTGCGGTGTAATAGAAGATGTGTCCTGAATGGACATCCGTTCACGAACCACACGTTCCATACGGGATAACCCAATTCGGAATTGATTCTGAAGCAATTCCCCTACTGAACGTAGACGACGGTTACCTAAATGGTCAATGTCGTCCGTTCCCCCAACAGTGTGGAGTAAGTTGAAGAAATAGCTGATGGAAGAGATTATATCTGCTGGCGTAATGTTCTTCACACCACGATCGATATTCGCGTTTCCAATCACGTTAATAGAGCGTTCACCTTCTGGATCAGTTGGATCTACAATCTTGACAGACTGAACACGGATTGGCTCTTCAAGCACACCATCAGATGGGTCTAACAGACGCTCACTTGTCGTTTCCTCTTCGTTATCGAAATGAGGTATTAATTTATCTAACAAACGGCGGTCTATTTTAGCACCTTTTTCTGCTAGTACCTCGCCTGTCTCTTCATCTACTAGCGTTTCTGCTAATGTTTGATTAAACAAACGGTCTTTAATGTGAAGCTTTTTATTCATTTTATAACGACCTACGCGTGCGAGGTCGTAGCGTTTCGGATCAAAGAAGCGTGAAACGAGCAAGCTCTTCGCATTCTCTACTGTAGGCGGTTCGCCAGGGCGTAGACGCTCATAAATTTCGAGTAATGCTTTCTCACTATTCTCTGTGTTGTCCTTTTCTAACGTGTTTTTCAAGTATTCATTATCACCAATCAGATCGGTGATTTCTTGATCTGTTCCAAAGCCTAGAGCACGTAATAACACGGTAATTGGAAGTTTACGAGTTCGGTCGATGCGGACGTGAACAACATCTTTGGCATCCGTTTCAAACTCAAGCCATGCTCCGCGGTTTGGAATTACCGTAGCGGATACGCCTCTCTTACCATTTTTATCAATCTTTTTATTGAAATATACACTTGGAGAGCGAACAAGCTGTGAAACGATAACACGCTCAGCACCATTAATAATAAAGGTACCCGTGTCTGTCATTAGCGGGAAGTCTCCCATAAATACTTCTTGTTCCTTCACTTCGCCTGTTTCATTGTTTAGAAGACGAACTTTCACACGAAGCGGTGCATTGTATGTTACGTCTCGATCTTTTGACTCATCTACTGGATACTTTGGCTCGCCAAGACTATAGTCTACAAACTCAAGTGATAGGTTACCGGTGAAATCTTCAATTGGTGAAATGTCTTTAAACATTTCCTTCAAACCTTCTTGTAAAAACCAATCATAAGATGCGGTTTGAATCTCAATTAAATTTGGTAACTCTAATACTTCACTGATGCGTGCATAACTTCTGCGTTGGCGGTGTCGTCCGTATTGAACTAGTTGACCTGTCAACTGATTCACCCCTCAAATCAAGCAATTTTATAACGAAAAAAGGGTTCGGCAAAGACATGCCGAACAGGCTTGCGGTTGATCTTGCCACAAGCACTATTGTAAACATCCTTGTAAGCGGATGGTGTTTCTTCATTTCTCTCTAACGTTAGACAAAAAAGAAAAAGGGTTTTCAACCAAAAACCTCATTTCATTTTGCATGTTCGATTTACCATTCTATCCTTCTATCAAAAAATTATTCAATTTAATGAAAAAAGACTTGACAACACAAAGGTCATATTGGCATTTTTCAATACTAGCACAAATCAATAGAGCAGTCAAACCTTTTTTGCCTTCAATATATAGTAGCCCTTTCGCTTTACGACGACTTCTACACGACCAAACAATTCACCCAACTTTTCTTTGGCTGACGGGGCGCCTTGTTTCTTTTGGATTACCACCCACAGCTCACCCTCATCTACAAGGGCTTCATGTGCACCTTCAAACATGGCGTGTACCGTTCTCTTCCCCGCACGGATCGGCGGATTTGTCAAAATTGCGGCAAATCGATTTTCTTTAATGCTAGAGAAACGATCACTCTCTTTAACAGACACATTTGCTAATTGGTTTTGTCTGGCGTTCTTTCTCGATAGCTCTAAAGCTCGCTCGTTCACGTCCACCAGCCATATGTGACGTTCACTGAAATCTTTGGCTAACGATAAACCGATTGGTCCGTATCCGCAACCAAGATCAAGCAGATCACCATCAACAACTGGCATTTCAAATGCCTCGATGAGAAGCCGTGAGCCGAGATCTACTTCTCCTTTAGAGAAAACAGCATGGTCGGTTGTAAAAGTTAGAGACGTTCCTCTTAACAAAAACGACCATGTACGTTCATCACTTTTAGCATTTGTATACTTTGAATAGTAATGCTCTGACATACGGAACACCTTCTTTTGATGGTAGATAGAGTTTTCGAAGACTCTGCTTCACTTTTAAGAAAAAGAAGATAAAGAAAGCTCGCCGATAGTCAGCGAGCTTTACTTAAAACAGGTACGATTACTTAAGTTCTACAGAAGCGCCAGCCTCTTCAAGCTTAGACTTCATTTCTTCAGCTTCTTCTTTAGCTATGCCTTCTTTAATAGCACCAGGTGCATTGTCAACTAGATCTTTTGCATCTTTAAGGCCAAGACCAGTGATTTCGCGAACCGCTTTAACAACTTTAATTTTAGAGCTGCCAGCAGATTCTAGTACTACATCGAACTCAGTTTGTTCTTCTTCAGCTTCGCCACCTGCAGCAGCACCGCCAGCTGCAACTGGAGCTGCAGCAGATACACCAAACTCTTCTTCAATTGCTTTAACTAGGTCGTTAAGCTCAAGAACGGACATCTCTTTGATCGCTTCGATAATTTGTTCATTAGACATGAGAAATTTCCTCCTTAGATTTTATATAATCATTTATTCTGCTAAAACGAGCGCTGGATTACGCGCTTTCTTCTTCTTTTTGATCCGCAATTGCTTTTGTAGCGTAAGCGAAGTTGCGAATAGGCGCTTGAAGCACGCTTAGGAACATAGATACAAGGCCTTCGTAATTTGGAAGGGTTGCAAGTTCTTTGATTTGCTCAAGAGTCGCTACTTGTCCTTCAATCACGCCGCCTTTAAGCTCAAGGTTATCGTGATCTTTGGCAAAGTTGTTAAGGATTCTCGCTGGAGATACAGCGTCATCCTCACTAAACGCAAGAGCTGTAGGCCCAACTAGAACTTCCTCAAGTTCTGCAAGCTCAGCATCTCGTACAGCACGGCGAGTCATTGTGTTTTTGTACACTTTGAAGTCTACACCAGCTTCGCGAAGCTGCATACGAAGTTCTGTTACTTCTGCTACATCAAGACCGCGGTAATCTACAAGTACTGCAGATTTACTATTACGGAACTTGTCAGCAATTTCAGCAACAACCTGCTGTTTCTGCTCGATAATTTTGCTCATCGTTCCACCTCCTATTGACTTTTCATCATACCGTTTCTGGTGCCAAGGTCTATAAAAGGTTGACACAAAAAAGCACCCCCACTAGACATGGAGGTACGTATGTCAGAACAGGATTCTGTCCTGTCTATTCACACACCTCGGTAGGAAAATTAAGCGATTAATCGCACCTACTGTCTACGGTATAACGTATTCGATTTATACAACGTTTCTAATTATAAGAAATTAGAAACGGAAAGTCAACATTAAATTATTACTTAACGTAGTTTGAAATATCAACTTTGATGCCAGGTCCCATTGTAGAAGAAACGGCAGCATTACGCATGTAAACCCCTTTAGCAGCCTGAGGTTTAGCTTTCACCAGCGCATCTGTGATGGCATCGAAGTTTTCTTTAAGCTTCTCTGCATCGAAAGAAGACTTACCAATTGGCACATGGATGTTAGCCGCTTTATCGACACGGTATTCTACTTTACCTGCTTTGATTTCGTTTACCGCTTTTTCTACTTCAAACGTAACGGTTCCTGTTTTAGGGTTTGGCATAAGTCCTTTAGGTCCTAGAACTCGACCGAGTTTACCAACTTCAGCCATCATGTCAGGAGTAGCGACAACGACATCAAAGTCAAACCAACCTTGATTAATTTTGTTAATAAGGTCTTGTTCTCCAACGTAGTCTGCACCAGCAGCTTCTGCTTCCTTCGCTTTATCACCTTTAGCGAAAACAAGAACGCTTTGTGTTTTACCAGTACCGTGCGGAAGCACCATAGCTCCACGAATTTGTTGGTCCGCTTTTTTCGGATCAACGCCTAAACGAAAAGCAGCTTCAACGGTTTCATCAAAGTTTGCTTTAGATGTTTCTTTCACAAGATTAATTGCTTCTTGTGCATCATATGATTTTGTACGATCAACAAGTTTAAGAAGTTCTTGTTGTTTCTTTGTTTTTTTAGCCATTTTATTTCCTCCTCGTTGTGGTTTTAACGGATTAACCTCCCACGAATAAAGGTTGCGATAGCAAGGAAATTTCCTTTCTCGCAACCTTTAACTCCATCAGAGTGACGCTGTGGGATTAGTCTTCAACTGTGATTCCCATACTGCGCGCTGTACCTTCAACCATGCGCATTGCAGCTTCAACGTCAGCAGCATTTAAGTCAGGCATTTTCGTTTCCGCGATTTCGCGAACTTGATCACGCTTAACGGCAGCTACCTTGTTACGGTTCGGCTCACCTGAACCTGATTCAATACCTGCTGCTTTCTTCAGAAGAACGGCAGCCGGCGGAGTTTTTGTAACAAATGTAAATGAACGGTCTTCAAAAACCGAGATTTCAACCGGAATAATCATACCCGCTTGATCTTGCGTTTTAGCGTTAAACTCCTTACAGAAACCCATGATATTGATACCTGCTTGACCTAGCGCCGGTCCTACTGGTGGTGCTGGGTTAGCTTTACCTGCTGGGATCTGAAGCTTAACAACCTTGATAACTTTTTTAGCCACGAGACACACCTCCTTAAAGTCCGTGATGTGGTAATAGGGTTTACCCCTCCCACTCATCTCAAATATGCATCAACGCCCCTCTTTAAGAGGCACATAAAGAACATAAGAATTTTAGCATCTATTTAAATATAATGCAAGAGGGAGTAGTAATTTATAGTTTCTCAATCTGAGAAAAGTCTAACTCAACCGGCGTTTCCCGGCCAAACATATTGACGTGAACCTTCACCTTCTGCTTATCGACATCGATGTGTTCAATTGATCCCGTAAAGTTTGCGAAAGGACCTTCCGTAACCTTCACACTTTCTTTCACCTCGAAGTCTATCTCTGCAGATGCAGGCTTGTCCATACCCATGCGCTTGAGCACCGTCTCCACTTCTTCAGGCAAGAGAGGGATTGGTTTAGAGCCAGAACCAGTGGACCCAACGAATCCAGTGACACCTGGTGTATTACGAACCACATACCAGGAGTCATCCGTCATCACCATTTCAGCTAGTACATAACCAGGAAAAACTTTTTTCTTGGCGACTTTACGCTTTCCGTTCTTAATTTCAGTTTCTTCATCCTCGGGAACAAGAACTCGGAAGATCTTATCCTCCATTCCCATAGATTCAACACGTTTCTCTAAATTGGCTTTTACCTTGTTTTCATAACCAGAATAAGTGTGAACCACATACCATCTTTTTTCCATTCATACAGGACAAGTGGCTTGCCCTTCCCTCCCTTATCGTAAATATTAAAATTAAAAAGCGGACAAGATCATGCAGGCAAAGCGCATAAGCAAACTATTCTGCAACAGCACAGGATTGCTTGTGTCGCGAAGGCCTGTTCCTTGGATCGGAGATTATTATCCGCTTTCTTAAACCAACATAAAAAACCCGTTAAACGGGTTTTTGCTGCAAGGCTATTATATATTATATCACAGTTAAGACTGTACTATTATTTAGAAATGAGTTCAAGTACCTGAGAGATTCCTAGATCAACGACCGCAAAGAACACAGCAACAAAAGCCACGGTTCCTAAGACGGTGATGGTGTACCTCGTAAGTTCGCGCCCCTTAGGCCAGCTTACCTTACGCATTTCACGAGCGACGTTCTTGAAGAATTTAAACATGCGACACTACCTCCAAACTTATGCCTACCGGCTTCATCCTATTTCGTTTCGCGATGCAGTATATGGGTTTTACACGTTTTGCAAAACTTACGAACCTCTAAACGTTCGGATTGATTTGATTGGTTTTTATGAGTACTATAGTTGCGACTTTGACATTGGACGCAAGCTAGAATAATTTTCGTAGTCATCGTTAATCACCTCACACTAGAGGTTTAATCACTTCCATAAATGTAGCACGCTTCCATGCACGTGTCAATTATACCTTATAGCGTAATTTCGCTCATTTCCAAGTACTTTTCTAACTTCCTTTTAACACGCTGAAGAGCGTTATCGATAGACTTCACATGTCGCTTCAGCTCAACGGAAATTTCCTGATAAGACTGTCCGTCCAAATATAGCGCGAGCACTTTTTGCTCTAATTCGCTTAATAATTCAGAAATTTTTTCTTCCATATCGCCAAACTTTTCTTTGTTAACCATAAGTTCTTGCGGGTCGATCGCCTTAGAACCAGCGATCACGTCTAATAGTGTCCGATCGGATTCTTCATCAAAAATAGGTTTATCTAAAGAAACATAGGAATTAAGTGGAATGTGTTTTTGTCTTGTGGCGGTCTTAATTGCGGTAATAATTTGACGGGTGACACATAATTCTGCGAAAGCTTTGAACGAAGATAATTTGTCCTCTTGATAGTCACGAATGGCCTTATACAGGCCGATCATCCCTTCTTGGACGATGTCTTCTCGATCTGCACCAATAAGAAAATAAGTCCGAGCCTTTGCGCGAACGAAATTCTTGTATTTATTAATTAAATAATCCAAAGCCTGAATCTGTCCCTGGTTAATTCGTTCAATGATTACTTCATCATCCAGTTTGTCAAGATCCAGCTCCTTGATGCCTGCCTCAGTTTGTCCGATGCTCACTCAGGATCCCTCCGACCATGGTACCTAAATATAGAAATATTATACAGTAAGCGCTTCAGAAGCGTCAACAGCTCCTAATTATTTATCCCCTCTGCGCCACTTCTCAAAAATATCACGTATCTCTTTGTTTATCGGAATCTTGGGCTGATATTGAACCCTTTTATGGGACTCTACATCTTTTTTTATTTCGCGTTGTATATTCGTGACTTCAATGTGTAACTCTCTTGCTGATTTTCTAAAAGCACCTTGGGCAAAAATTGTACGCTGCTCTGCATAATCTGACGTAGCCACGTACACTTTTGTCCGTACATCCGTTAAACTCCCAGCAAGTTTTTCAATCCGCTCATCAGCCGTTTCGTTTTCTTTTGTATAAATCACTTCTACCTTAAAATTATTTTGCTTCTTTCCAAGTCCTCTCACATGATACGCATCGAATACAATAATCACTCGGTCACCAGTGTACGCCTGGTATTCAGCCATTCTTTCAATCAAAAGGTCCCTAGCCTGACTAAGGTCTCGTTCCTTTAAACCTTTAAGCTCCGGCCAGGCTCCAATGATGTTATATCCATCGACTAGTAAGACTATCATCCCTACTCACCAACAGGGTGACGTTTTCTATAAACTTCATACATCAATAATGAAGCAGCAACCGACGCGTTCAAGGAGGTGACTTGTCCAGCCATAGGCAGCCGTACCATCCAGTCACACTTCTCTTTCGTTAGGCGGCTCATCCCTTTCCCTTCACTACCAATGACAAGAGCGATGGCCATGTTTCCATCCAATTGCCGGTAATCCTCTGTGCCTTCAGCATCCGTTCCAACTACCCAAACGAACCGCTCCTTCAGTTCATCTATCGCACGGGAAAGATTGGTTACTCGGGCAACCGGGATATATTCAATTGCACCGGTGGATGTTTTGGCGACCGTAGCCGTTAAACCAACAGACCTGCGCTTAGGTATAATGACGCCATGTGCCCCGCTTGCATCTGCCGTTCGTAAAATCGATCCCAGGTTGTGAGGGTCTTCAATCTCATCTAAAATAATGAAAAAAGGGGTCTCCCCTTTTTCTTCAGCTCGGGCGAACAAGTCATCGATGTTACTATATTCATAAGCAGCTACAGCAGCAGCCACCCCTTGATGATTTCCGTCAACGAGCTGATCTATTTTCTTCTTTGGGACACGTTGGACAATGATTCCATTTTCTTTCGCAAGCTGTTCAAGCTTCTTTAAAGCTTGGTGCTGAAGCTGATCTGAGGCGAACACTTTATTGATTGAGCGTCCTGACCTTAATGCTTCCTGTACGCTGTTCTTGCCGATAATCCATTCATCATTCATTACTTTTGCTCCTTTCTTCAACGAGCTCAATGGCGCTTGCAATCAGTTCATTTAGACGCTCCTCATGACCCGCTAAATAGTGATAGCCAAGGACTGCCTCAAATGCCGTCGAATATCGATAGGTTTGCACATTCGTATTCTTCGGCACGGTCCCAGACTTTGCGTTGCGGCCGCGCCTGAGTACGGCTGCCTCTTCTTCGGTTAAAAATTCCCCATCCTGCCATGCTTGTACAACTTTCGCCTGTGATTTAGCTGACACAAATCTAACAGCCGCCTTATGCAGTTCCTGTGGTTTGATTTCACCTTTTTCAAGCAAGTGCTTACGGACATATAATTCGTAAACCCCGTCTCCCATATAGGCAAGAGCGAGGCTTTTCATTTGTTTCACATTCGTTAATACCATCGTCAGCCCCGCTTCCAGCGTGTGCCCTGGGATGTGTCCTCCAGGATAATATTACGTTCCTTCAACTCATCACGAATTTGGTCAGCACGCTCAAAATCCCTATCTTTACGAGCCTGTTTCCGTTCAGCAATTAATGCATCTATTTCCTCATCAAGCAACACAGCCTCCTGGAAAATTTGCAGACCTAGAACGCTGGTCAGCTCTGTCAATACATGTTGATACTCCTCAAGCACGGCCTCATCCGTCTGGTCTGACTGCAAATAAAGATTAGCTGATTTTGTTAAATCAAACAGTACAGAAATCGCGTTGGCTGTATTGAAATCATCATCCATTTCTGCAATAAACTGTTGTTTATGATGTTCAATTTGCTCCATCCATGAAGCCGTATCCTCTACCAGGTTTAAACTAGATTGCTTGCGGTGTTGAATGTTTTCATATGCATTGCGAATCCGATCGAAGCTATTTTTAGCCCCTGCTAAAAGCTCATTACTAAAGTTAATCGGGTGGCGGTATTGTACACTAAGCATAAAGAAACGAATAACCTGGGGATCATGCTTCTGAACAAGATCATGGGCGAGAACAAAGTTCCCTAGAGACTTAGACATCTTTTCATTTTCAATATTGATATACCCATTATGCATCCAGTACCGGGCAAAGGATTCGCCGTTATTTGCTTCAGACTGGGCAATTTCATTTTCATGGTGAGGAAACGTTAGGTCCTGCCCGCCCGCATGGATATCGATCGTGTCCCCTAAATACTTTTGAGCCATGGCGGAGCACTCAATATGCCAGCCTGGACGTCCTTTCCCCCACGGGCCTTCCCAGGAGATTTCTTCAGGTTTCGCCTCTTTCCAGAGAGTAAAGTCAAGTGGGTCTTCCTTCTTCTCCCCTACCTCAATCCTAGCGCCTGAACGAAGCTCATCAATCGATTGATGGGACAGCTTCCCGTATTCATTAAAAGAACGTGTTCGGAAATACACATCCCCTTCTGACTCATAAGCGAAGCCTTTTTCTATTAATCCTTTGATAAAAGCAATGATTTCATCCATGTTATCCGTTACACGAGGATGGTGTACTGCTTCTTTCACTCCCAGCGCACCAACATCCTCTTTATACGCCTCTATGAAGCGATTAGCGATATCCGGAACCTCTTCGCCCATTTCATTTGCTGCCTTAATTAATTTGTCATCAACATCTGTAAAGTTGAGCACATATTCGACATCATAGCCTCTATATTCGAAATATCTACGCACCGTATCAAATACGATAGCCGGACGAGCATTACCGATATGAATATAGTTGTAAACAGTCGGACCGCAAACATACATTTTTACTTTTCCCTCTTCCAGCGGTTGAAAAGCTTCTTTTGCTCTCGTTAGTGTGTTGTAGACGTTAATGCTCATTGTGCTTGACTCCTTCCACCTCATCTAATTGATTACGTAAACGTTCGATTTCCTTTTCCATTTGATTAAGTCGATCATACACCGGATCAGGAAGCTTGTGATGGTCTAGGTCCTTCTTGCGGATTTTCTTTCCATCTTGGATAACCACGTGACCCGGGATACCGACCACTGTTGAATTATCAGGCACCTCATGCAGCACGACTGACCCTGCCCCGACCTTAGAATTTTCCCCAATCGTGATCGATCCTAATACTTTCGCTCCTGTGGCAACGAGTGAATTATTCTTTAGAGTCGGATGCCGTTTTCCTTTCTCTTTCCCTGTTCCACCTAACGTCACGCCTTGAAATAACGTCACATTATCGCCTATTTCACATGTTTCACCAATCACAACCCCCATCCCATGGTCGATAAAGAAACGACGGCCGATTTTAGCACCTGGATGGATTTCAATGCCTGTGAAAAAACGGCTGATTTGAGAAATGACTCGGGCAATAAAGAAAAACTTCCGCCTATAAAAAGCATGGGCTATTCGATGTGCCCATATCGCGTGCAAACCAGAGTATGTCAAAATGACTTCTACGTACGAACGAGCTGCTGGATCCTGATCAAAGACTACATCGACATCCTCTTTAAACATTTTCATAAGCCCCATCCCTTGCCCCTCCTTTATATTAAAAAGCATATGGGTATCCCCTTCTGCAGCTAGATATCTTAGAAAATCTATTTCCCTAAATAAAAAACGCGTCTCTGTGCTCGAATAGCACAGAGACGCGTTACGCGCGGTTCCACTCTGTTTTGGGATTCATTCATCCCCACTTAAGTCCTGATAACGGCAGGTACCGCTGAAAGCCTACTTTGTTCGGCGTCAGACTCCGAGGTGCATTCAGAAGTACGTCCTTAAAATCACTTTCAGCCTAAGGTGATTCTCTCTGCCTAAGGGTGTGACTCCTTACTTCTCCTCTTCAACGTTTCCTATAGGTATCTTTACTATATGATAAAAGATTGTGTTTGTGAATCGTTTAAGCTTGAAGCTGATTTAAGACATCGTTCAAACGAATCGTGACCGTTTCGATACCCAGAAGGTGAATAGCGTCAGGCAGCTCTGGTCCGTGTGTTTGGCCAGTTGTTGCTACACGAATCGGCATAAACAATTTCTTCCCTTTATGGCCTGTTTCTTTTTGGGTTGCTTTAATTTGGGCCTTGATGTTCGCTGGTGAGAAATCTTCAAGTTCCGTAAGCTTCGTTTTAAACGTATCCAGTACTTCTGGTACTTGATCTCCTTTAAGTACGTCCATTGCCGCTTCATCATACTGGATTTCCTTTTTGAAAAAGAGTTCCGTAAGTTCAACGATTTCAGCACCATAATCCAATTGCTCTTGGTAAAGCCCAATAAGCTCACGGGCCCAAGCCCGATCATCCTCAGACATATTTTCAGACAAACGACCCGCTTCAACAAGATGAGGGAGTGTCAATTCAACAACTTGGTCAAAATCTGATGCCTTCACATATTGATTGTTCATCCACTTCAGTTTTGCCGGATCAAAAATCGCAGGGGACGTAGATAAGCGATCAGCATCAAATTGTTCAATAAGCTGATCTTTTGTGAAAATCTCTTCCTCTCCTACTGGTGACCAGCCAAGCAGAGTAATGAAGTTGAATAGTGCTTCAGGTAAATACCCGAGTTTGTTATACTGTTCAATGAATTGCAGGATATGCTCATCACGCTTACTTAGTTTCTTACGGTCTTCATTCAAAATAAGGGTCATGTGGCCAAATGTTGGCGGTTCCCAGCCTAATGCATCATATACCATCATTTGCTTTGGTGTATTAGAGATGTGCTCTTCACCGCGAAGCACGTGGGTAATTTCCATTAAATGATCATCGATAGCAACAGCGAAATTGTAGGTCGGTGTTCCATTCTTCTTAACAATAACCCAATCGCCAAAATCACTGGATTCGAAGGAAATGTCCTCCCGTACGAGGTCGTTAAATTTGTATGTTTTGTTTTCTGGTACACGAATACGAATACTTGGCTGACGGCCTTCCGCTTCGAATTGCTTAATTTGTTCTTCTGACAAATCACTATGAGCACCAGAGTATTTAGGCACTTTTCCCCGAGAACGCTGTGCTTCTCGCTCTAAATCAAGTTCTTCTTCCGTCATGTAACATTTGTAAGCATGCCCTTTTTCAAGAAGTTCAGCTACATATTCTTTATATAAATCAAGACGCTCCATTTGGCGGTATGGACCATAATCGCCACCGACATCAGAACCCTCGTCCCAGTCAATTCCGAGCCATTTCAAGTAGTTCAGCTGACTTTGCTCGCCACCTTCTACGTTTCGTTTCGCATCCGTATCCTCTACACGAATAATGAACTTACCTCCCGCATTTCTTGCAAAAAGGTAATTAAATAAAGCAGTCCGGGCATTACCAATGTGTAGATTCCCAGTTGGACTTGGTGCATAGCGCACGCGTACTTCGTTCGTCATACATTTGTTCTCCTTTCCAAATTCCCGTTAAACCGAGCGTAATCCTTTTCTTATTTTATCACTTTTCACCTAAGATTGTTGACTATTTTGCAGAAGAACAACAGCCTGGGCGGCAATCCCTTCTTTCCTTCCAGGAAAACCGAGTTTCTCTGTAGTTGTGGCTTTCACATTTATTCGTGATTGTTCTGTTGCTAATAAACGGGCAATAGTCTCACGAATGTCATCAATATAAGGCGCCATTTTCGGGACCTCTGCGATCACCGTACAATCAAGATTCCCTAGGTCATAGCCTTGTTCTTTTACAACATTCCATACATGCTTCAAAAGTTGACCAGAGTCGGCGTCTTTGAATTCAGGGTCCGTGTCTGGGAAATGCTTGCCAATATCCCCTCCTCCAATTGCTCCAAGACAGGCGTCAGCAATCGCATGGAGCAACACATCAGCATCGGAGTGACCGATCAGCCCTTTTTCATGGGGAATTTCAACACCGCCGATAATACATTTACGTCCTTCTGCTAATTGGTGCACATCAAATCCTTGACCTATTCGAAACATAGCCTGATCCTCTGCCTTTCCTGTTTGATTACCGCCTGCATAAGCCTCTGCTTTTGTTAAATCTTCCGGAGTCGTTAGCTTAATATTGTCATAACTTCCTTCAACAACCTCAACCTTCTTGCCCAAACGCTCCACTAGAGAAGCATCATCCGTACCGTCATATTTTTCAATCCGGGCTTGTTCATGGGCATCCAAGATTAATGGATAGTCAAAGCCTTGCGGGGTTTGGGCCGCCCACAACAACCTTCTCTCAAGCGTCTGCAGGTACCCCTCGTTTTTTCGTTTAATCGTATCCGTCACCGGTACAGCTAACAAAGCTGCTCCGTTATCACGCACCACTTCCGCCAGCTTATGTAAATTCTCATGTTTTACAAAAGGACGGGCCCCATCATGAATAAATACAGGAAGTTGGGTATGCTGAATTGTTTGCAGGCCTGCATATACGCTGTCCTGTCGCTCTGCCCCCCCATTTACCAGGGTAATGGCCGCCGCAAAATCATATGCTTTGATAAGTTCCTTCATTTGTTCATGCTCTTGGTGATTTGTTACGAGTATAATTTCCTTACAGCAATGATCTGATACAAAAACCGCAAGTGTATGTATAATTAATGGTTTATTATCAATCATTAAAAACTGTTTATTCTTACCGGCAAGCATCCTCTTCCCTTGGCCGGCTGCTAGAATAACGGCTGTATAATTCGTCATTTTTACCATCCTAATCAAGAAAAAGCGCGAAAGGCAGGTGTCCCTGAAGATGCTAGACATTCCTATGCGCAAAAACTTAATATTTTTGTTGAAACAACAAAAGCGATAACATACCGTTATCACTTTTGTTTTTCTCTATTTGTTTATACCGTTTTTATAAAGCTTTTTCAAGTGATTTTGGCTTAGCAAAAATCATGCGGCCTGCAGATGTTTGAAGGACACTAGTCACGACGACCTCAATCGTCCTGCCAATGTACTCCTTCCCTTCTTCAACTACAATCATCGTTCCATCATCCAAATAGCCAATTCCCTGTTTTTGTTCTTTGCCGTCTTTAATAATCTGAATCGTCATCTCTTCACCTGGAAGAACAACTGGCTTAACCGCATTTGCTAGATCATTAATGTTTAGGACCTGGACGTTTTGGAATTCACATACTTTATTAAGGTTGAAGTCATTTGTAACGACAATGCCGCCCATAACCTTAGCAAGCTTCACAAGCTTACTGTCCACCTCCTGAATTTCCTCAAAATCCCCTTCATAAATCTCCACCTTTACAGGTAAATCTTTTTGGAGACGATTTAAAATATCTAGTCCACGTCGACCGCGGTTACGTTTGAGACCGTCCGAAGAGTCGGCAATATGCTGAAGTTCTTCCAAAACAAACTGTGGAATCACAATCGTGCCCTCAAGAAAGTGGGTTTCACATATATCAGCAATTCGTCCATCAATGATCACACTTGTATCTAAAATTTTCTCTTTCGGAATCATTGAACGGTCCACAACGCCCGCCTCTGCAAGCTCTTCTTCACTCGTTTTTTTATCTTTCTTGTTGGCAATGGTAAGCAAGTTTAAGAACTCGTCCTTCCTCTTAAACCCTACCTGAAAACCGAAGTAACCTAGCAGGAACGTTATGAAAATCGGTAAAACTTGGTTAACAATTTGAATCTTAATATCTTGTAATATGTTATTGACTAAATAAGCAATGAGCAGCCCGACAATTAATCCAAGACTCCCAAATAGCAAATCAGCAACAGGGGCGCGTACGAGTGCATCCTCTACCCACCTTAAAAAATTAACAATATAATCTACAACCCAAAATGTTAGTAAAAATAAGATTAGTGCTCCTAAAACGGCCCCGACTACGGATTGAATCCATCCTTGCCATGTAACATTCATCATCGAGAGTAATTCGGGGATATAAAGATAACCAAGCGTCCCCCCGGTTACAACAATAAATAACTGAACAATTCGTCTAAGCACTTCATTCACCTCCTTGATCACATTATGACCAAATTCACGGATTATTAATCGATAAAAACATAAATGATGATTCCTAAACTAGCACAAATTCCAAATACAGTCAATTTAAAAACTAAAATTATATCATGCAACCTATTACCCTGTCAAATTTACTCATATGTGCCGATCAACAAATAATTGCTCCTGAATCCGCTCAAGACCATCACGAATCTTTGTAGCTCGAATTTCCCCTACACCATCCACTTCAACTAGTTCTTTTACGGAAGCTTGAACAATCTCGTTTAACGTACCAAATCTCTCTACAAGATGTTCGATGATTACAATGGGAAGTCTTGGAATGCGATGCAATATTCGATATCCCCTCGGATAGATAGGATCAGTCATTTTTTTAGCAGATGAATAACCTAACAGCTTCAGCACCTGTTCATCTGATAATAATTCTGCGTTTGCCCCTTCCTGCATTTTTCGCAGGATATAATATGGTTCATAGTCCGGACGCTTACTATAATCCTTCAATAAAAACTTTGCATCCTCTTCAATGTTTGAAACAAGCTCTGTAAGCTGCAGTTGAATTAAGCGGCCTTCTGTTCCAAGTTCGTTTACGTAGTTCAAAATTTCTGTTTTAATCCTTAAGACCATTTCGATGCGGTGAACGACCTGAACGACCTCTGAAAAAGAGACCATATCTTCAAATTCCATTGCACCTAAATTCGTCACACTTTGATCTAACACATTTTTATATTTTTCAAGCGTCTGAATCGCTTGATTTGCTTTTGTCAAAATCACACCAATATCTTTAAGTGAATACCGTAAAGGACCTTTATAAAGAGTAATTACATTTCTCCTCTGGGAAATCGCAATAACCAAATGGCCGGTTTGTTTCGCCACTCGCTCCGCCGTCCTGTGGCGCATACCCGTTTCGGTTGAAGGAATATCAGGATCAGGCATTAACTGTGCATTGGCATACAGGATCTTTGCACCCTCATCATTCAAAATTAATGCTCCATCCATTTTAGCCAGTTCATATAAATGGGCGGGGGTAAAACGTGATTGAATATGAAACCCGCCATCGACCAGCTCTTGAATCGTCTCACCGTACCCTACAACAATAAGCCCGCCCGTCTTGGCACGTAATACATTGTCTATGCCGTCACGAATCGGTGTACCAGGCGCAACAAATTTAAGAATCTCTCCGATGCCGTTATCTTTTGTTTCTTGTAACTCCATTTACCGCTCCCCCAATATGACCTGCATGGCTTCTTGGACAGTATTGACACCGATTACCTCAATCGCCTGTGGCGGTGTCCAGCCATCTAAATTTTTCTTTGGAATAATCACTCGTTTAAAACCGAGTTTATTCGCTTCCTGAACCCGTTGCTCGATACGGGCTACTCTTCTAATCTCACCCGTTAAACCGACCTCACCTACAACCACATCATCCCCATTCGAAGCCTGATTACGGAAGCTTGAAGCAATACTCAGGGCAACCGCCAAATCAATTGCAGGTTCGTCCAGCTTGACTCCACCTGCTACCTTTATATAGGCATCCTGATTCTGAAGCAGCAAGCCTGCCCGCTTTTCTAAAACGGCCATTAATAAAGGCACACGGTTCGTATCAAGCCCTGTAGCCATTCTTCTAGGGTTCCCATAGGATGTGGGTGAGATTAAAGCCTGGATCTCAACTAAGACAGGTCTTGTGCCTTCCATAGAGGCTACGACAATCGATCCCGCTGCTCCTTGAGACCTTTCCTCGAGAAAGATCTCCGAAGGGTTCAGAACCTCCTCTAGGCCCTTCTCTTTCATTTCAAAAATCCCCATCTCATGTGTACTGCCAAAACGATTTTTTTGGAATAACCTAAAGTTGTTTTTTTATATATGCCCGATATTTTAAACGGTTAGTTACTCCTAAACTTAAGCATCCATATGAAGCCCATCTGAATCACATTATATTTTTGATATCTATAATAGCTAGTATTCTTAAAAAAAGAAGTGATACCCTCATTAATTAATACGTTAAAGGAAGGAAAAAGGTTTCACCATAATTAATTTATATCATACTTATTTAGATATGCATCTAAAATAACCAAAATGTAAGAGGACTGAAACACTGTGTTAAATTTTAGTTCACAAAAAATACAATAAAATTGTTCAATGACATATAAATTAATTGGGAGCTTTTGAATTCCCCTATGTATATAATAATATAGACCAATTATGGAATTAAGCGAAATGTCTTGCCTTAATGGGGTGATATCGAAAATGAGAAGTTTAAGGAGAAAAGTTACTTGTGATTAAAAAAGAAATCATTACTAGGGAGATCCAGGAACACTTGCCGAACTCTTATATAGAAGCAGCTGAGTCCAACTATCCTTTCGAATTAAACCTATATATCTTCACGTACACTTAAATAGAAAGGGGCGCAATCCAATTACTGATGAACTGCGCCCAATATATCTATTTATACCATTCATTCTTAATTTTCCCTATATCAAGTTCCTTCCACTTATCTTTCCATAATTGCCAATAAGGGATATCACTAGATGATGGGGGTGATTGACATTCGTCAACTTGTACTATTGTTGGAAGCACAATTGATTCCCCAATTAGTAAAGCCTCACCAGCTCTTAATGAAGGCATTTTTTCTATAAGATTCCCCATTGTGTCAGGTAACAGCTTTTTTACATAATTTTGATCGTTTGGGTTTGTTAATCTCATAGCTATAAAGTTGTTACATTGGGAAAAAATAGTCTCAGATATCTCTGAGGGCCTTTGACTAGCAAGAAGGAGTGTTACTCCATATTTTCTTCCTTCTTTAGCTATCCTTTCAATTGATTTTTTAGAAGACCTGTACTTGGATAACTCACTGTTAGGTACATATTTATGCGCTTCCTCGTAAACAAGAAGCACAGGAACATCATTATTTATACTCTGTTGAGGGTCATCTTCAGTTCTTAACCTTTTATAATAGTATCCGTACTCAAATATAATTCTTGAAATTAAAGAGACAGTTATACTTAGAACCTCAAATGGAACACCACTTAAGTCAAAAACAGTAACGTTAGATTTCGCTTCCTTTTTATATCCCAATAAATTTTCTAATGTTTCTTCAAACGTAATTTGTTTTGAAGGGTCTCCAAGCAAGAAATCAAATCTCTTATCATTAATTTTGTTTTCTAAGCGATTAATAAAATTAATTAGCTTACCAGTAACCCCTCCATTGGAAGTGCCCTGAGGTGTTAATTTTTCAAAAAAGAGCTTATGACGGTTTTCTTCATTGTCTATAAAGATTTCTCCCTCAGAATCCTTCCACTGGATCACATTATCCTTTTTCCTTTCATTATTTCGATTTTCAACATACTGTAATACTTCATTTAAATCAAAGAAAGTTGGGGAATCGAAATGTATTTTTTCCCTGTCAGCCGCATCACGATTTAGTTTAAGCTTTCTGTTATTTACTACTGCCTCTTTAAATACATTTCTCTGATTGTGATCGTTCGCTTCTGTATCGAGGAATAACTCTTCCAACTCTTCACTATTTAACAACCAGTAAGGCAGTGTAAGATTAGAAATATCGATAAAGTTTGCTTCTGGAAATGCTGACCTGTATTCAGAGTGGATATCAAAAAGTATTATGTGAGAGTTATTCAGTTCAAAATTTCCGTCTTTCTCGTTTATGGCATTCTGTAAAATGGTTGAAAGTGTGTGTGACTTCCCAGACCCTGTTGAGCCGACTACTGCAATATGCTTATTAAAAAATTTGTTCCCATCAACAGGAACACTAATATCATTATTGGTTGATAAAGATGAAAAATTGAATTTCACATTATCTGGAATTGATTCGGTGTAAATTTTTCTAATATCCTCTTCAGTTGCTGGTTCTACCTTTTTGGGAGGGATAGCTAGTGAATCACCACCTCTAATAAATTCACCGTCTTTAATTAATCCCATTGGGTTAGCTTCAATTATATATTTTCTCTGACCTTCATCACTAACCTCAATAGAGAAATTTTCAATAATAGCGATTAAAACCGCCTTATCATTGTCAAAAACTCTAAGATACGAACCTACTTTCAGGGTTTCATCAGCCACCCTAAAATCCTCTAATTTGTCTACAGATATCTTTACTTTATTTGGAAAAACCGAAATAACCTCAGCATTTATTTTTTCATTTACAGACACTATATGACCTCCTTTATTTCCTTAATATCTTGAAGTGGAATTTTGATGTGTTTCGCACTAATGTCACCGGAATTAAAATATGGCTCCTCCTGATAAAACTGATAAACCTCTTTAGTTGTACTTATTTCATCAAGTGTCATTTTTATATGTTCAATATCATTAATAATTTTCACATTAATGTTATTAGCGGGACCTGCGGTAACACACATAGACCTAGGTGAAAAAGGTGCACCGTGAAAATCAAACCCGTCTATGAAATTAAACCCCTCTGAGTGTAAATCAATCTTTAAATTAATTAACTCTTCAGCCGAAATATTATGTATATAAATATATGGACAAAACGTGGTAGGATTTCTCCTTGATAGATTTGACCACCTTTTTGATATCAAGAAGATTAATTCCTTTATTTCTAATCTTTCATAGGTAGAACTATTCACTTCAATTAAAAAAAACCTTTCATATGGCGAGGTGTTTAAAGTTGATGGGAAATACTGGTTTCTTAAATTCCTTAAAAATTTCTTTCTTCCTTTGAAAAGTACAAACCATTCATTAAAAAGGATTTCTTTTGTATCTATTCTTCTCAGGAATTCACTCTTACTAACTGTCCTACCGGATGGCTTTGTTGATATTTCTTTTATAAGTTTAATTGCATTGTTGTAATAAAAGTGTTCAGCCTCAAACTTAGTACAATCAAAGTGCTCTTTGATCGAATCTATTACTTGTTCCCATTGTTCATTGTATTCTTTAGCGTGAATATCGATATTAAGTTTATTTAGGAATTCTCTTAAATCATCATCAGACAGTGCCAAATCCTCGTGATGGCAAGACTTAATTCGGTCTTTCGTGTATGTAAGGAAATTGTCTTTTAGAAAGTCAATATCAATCGGTAAAGTTAGCTTATGCTGACCACTTTTATAGTGACCGTATAAATGATAATCTAAGCTCGGTCTTTTGCCGCTTTTAACATCTTTAAAGTGAGTAAGCATTAATCTTATCGGCTTTGCAATAACAGAGTGATTATATTCTGTCTTAGCATAGTATTTACATTGGATGGCCACATCTTTTTCTACTGTCTTTATATCAACATCCTCAATTCCTTCAATTGTAATAGAGTCGTCTACATTACTTAAACCAAGTAATTGTGCAATTGAATAGTCAAATTGGTAAAAGTATCCTCTTATAGTATCTGTTGCTTCTCTAGTACTCATATTTCCCCCCAAATTAAACCTTCTTACCACTTTTTTCTACATACTTCCTTAAAAGTCCTTCTTTTACTCTATGAAAATTTAGCTTTTCTTGATGGAAAGATTAGTTTATATGTTACCAAAAAAAAGGACTTTAGTTATAATAGTTTTAGCTAACGTTTGAATGGAGGGAATTTTACTTGAAATTAAAGACATTTATAGAATTGAGTAATAAATTTTTCACTGATTATTTCAAATCTATCTTCAAAGGGGTTATCACTAAGCAAATTACTCTTCAAGATGAAGGAAACCTTTTATTCCCAAATATTGCCCTTTATACTGAAACAGATGATCACTTTATTTTAGAACTATTTGGGGCAACCAAAGGCTTTACTAATTTGAACACAAAAAAACATAAAGAGAAATCAACTCAAAGGTATCTATATCAATTTGATACTGAGTCTCATCATAAAGGGAATGGAGTCTTAAATTTTAATGGGGATAACATAGAAATACGAGACTTTCTTGTCTCAACCCCCTACGATGTTAAAGAATTAGATAGGCGATTTAAATTCCATAACAGATGGTCAACAAAATTCATTAAAGAAAGTAGTGAAAATGGAGCTTTAATAAGCTTCGGGGATGATTTTGGTTCGGCTTTTATTGAAAATTGTGTTCTTGTTAATAGGTTTAATGAATTTTATCGTGTTAAGCAGATTACATCTATGATAATTGTAGATAAGAGCAAATCAGCTCACAAATATAAGCGACTGTTAAATAGCAAGTTAAAATGGCCTGTTAACTCAACTAATGAACTATATGGGGTAAGATATAAGCAAGGTGAAAAGCTAGAAAAGGAGTTAATTTCTAGCCAATTTATTAATACATTTCTTGTTCCTGGTCTAAGAGAAACGACAATTGGAGATTTTTTGAATGAAAACCCTTCTTTTCTAAAAACAGCTTTAACTTGTGAGGGCTTTTTATATGAGAAGGAGTTTGAGTGGAAGAAAGGAAACCCTGATCCAAGTGAAAAATTTATAAATCCTGATTTTATGGTTAAAAGAAGTGATGGATTTTATGACATTTGTGATTTAAAAACACCGAAATTAGACAAGGAAAAATTAACTACACGGACCCATAAAAGACGCGGTTTTGTTACTTATATTGATGAAGGGACATCTCAGTTAGCAAATTACAAAGAGTATTTTGAGTTTGATCTTAATAAGGAATATGCTCAACAAATATATGATGTAAGGGTAAAAGAACCTTCTTTATATTTGATTGTAGGAAACTACGAAAACTTAGATGCAGAAGAGCTTAGAGAAGCCTCGAGGAAATTAAGCAAAGACTTTAAAATTATAGACTTCGACACACTTAATTCATTATTTTTAAATAAAAGGTTTAATGAATGAAATAAAATCAACAAACAGCAAATTCTTTTGCAGCAAGATGCGTTAAAGAGCTGTGGTACCAGTCACTCATTAAATATTCTTCTTATACAACTCCACCTCAAAAAACCTAAACTCATTTTGTAAACTAGGAATTGATTTGTTGTTTGTCTTGCAAGTGTTTATTGCTAAACTAAGCTTACTAAATGAGGAAAGCTGATATTCAGCATATTGAAAGAAGGTGTAGTTATTTATGAAGGAAAGGCTCTACGAGAAGCTTAATGACTACAAACGTGCCAGGGCTAGACTTCACGAGGCAACCCAAATACAGCTAGAAGACGATATTGTGTATGATGGTGTCATACAACGTTTTAAGTTCACATTTGAGTTAAGCTGGAAGCTTATGAAGATGTTCTTGGAGTACACAAGGATAACGGAGGTTAGAAGTCCTAGAGAAGCGATAAAAGAATCTTATAGATTTGGATTAATTGAAAGTGGAAAACAGTGGATTGATATGATGGTAGACAGAAACAAAACTTCAAATCTTTATAATGAGGAGCAGGCAAAATTAATGTACGAAAAAATTAAAAGTATTTATAGCCATCTACTCACTAATTTGTGTGATAAGTTGGAAGAAGAAATGTTAAAGTTAGAATGATCTTTATGGGAAAAATCATTTAGATGAGGCCACGGTTCGAATTAGACCATATCTTTTATCTATGTATACTAGGAGCATAAAAGCCCAACCCCTATAGAGGTTGGGCTTTTATTGTTAATTTCTTATTCCACTTTGTCTGTGGTTGGTTTATAACCATCCAACTTCGGTTCAAAAACACTGTTATCAATGGGAACATTTATTTCGAGTTTTTCGGTATACAAATAATTCACAACCTCATTATCGGCATTGTAAGTTTCATATTTCACTAGTATTCCTGTATCTTTATCTACCCAAAACCGAAATGTTGAAGACTTATGCTTAACTGACGCATATTCGTTCAACGTGCCACTGAGGACAACTGTGTTGTGCTCAAGCAATATTTCATTTTGTTTCTCAATTTCCCAATTACTCAAATTCCTAGTATAGTTAGAGGCAATTTCATAAGGAAAAAGGGAACTCTTTGCTGATCCTATAGGTGGGCGACCTCGATACGACGTTACATTGTTCCCCTGCTCATCTTTACTAAATGCTTGGTCCATACCAAGTTTTTCTCCACTTATATCAATAAGGTGTCGAACCTTTTCAAATGTTTTGTTTTCACTAGAGACTTCCCAAATGAATTTGTCATTGTAGTAGTTATACTCAACTTTCTTTTCCCTTTCAGATCCATATCTAGTAACCTTGCTGTATCCTGCAAACGGATTAGACAAGCTTAGTTGATACTCTACATCATATGTGGTGTCTGCAATATGATATTTAAATTTTCCCTTAGCAGTTTGGAAGTGACCTACAGAATTAAGCATCTTGGTGAGGATATCTTCTTTAGTCATATCATCGTAATTCTCTTCCTTATCTGGTGGAATATACATAGTCTCAGGTTCTTCAGTGTTTTGGTTTTCTTGCTGCCCTCCATTAAAAACCCCGTTTTGAGAAGTTATAAAATAGCCTAGCCCAAACAAAGTTAGAAATAAAACACTTAAACTAAGAACAATATTATAAGTCTTAGTGATTTGAAAGATATTTGATGTCTTTTTCTTCTTAATATGATTAAACACATACTTTTTATTTTCATCCTCAAAATGCATACCTTTAAAAATGGAGTGATCCATTTTTGTCTTTAAATTATTTAGTTTATTCAAGCTTATCCCCTCCAAGAACTTTCTTAAGCTTCTGTCTTGCCTGGTAGAGTCTTGATTTAACAGTATTTTGATTGGTTTTTATTAGATGTGAAATTTCTCTAATATTTAAGTCTTCATAATAATGCAAGATGACCACTTCGCGTAGTTTGACGGGTAATTCTAAAACCTTTATCGATATAAAATGGTTTTCCTCGTTCTTTAACAAATTCGTTTCGGGCGATGAACTTCTGTTTTTTTCTTTATAAATGAACGTATCTAGCAATAATATATTTTTCAGGGACCAACTTTTTAGTACATCTTTGCATTTATTAATCGTTATTCTATACATCCAGGTTTTGTAGGATGAATCGTGTCGAAAAGTCTCTATCTTTTTATAACATTTAATAAAAACCTCTTGGGCGACATCCTCGGCCATTTGCTTATCTTTAACATATGTATAAGCAAGTCGAATTACACTGTCCCCATACTCGTCCATTAACGAGCTGATAACTCTATCTTTATCCAAATTGTCAGTTGATTCTTGTTCATAAATAATTGCCTTTTCTGATTTATCAAGCAATCGCTTTCTCCCCTTTTTCAGCCTTTTTAGTGTTAAATCCCTAATGTTAACTTTTTAGACGAAGCAACTTGCATAACAGTTGTAATTTAAATTAAAGTTTTCATCAAACAGCAGGTGTTAAAAATTAGACTGAGAAGGCGTTCCTTAAAAAATGAAAAGTGCTTAACTTAAATAGTAATCGGGAGGAGGGTATAATAATAAGATAAATGGTAGAAGGGTGATTAACTCACATAAAGTTAGACAGTTTGTTAATTTATCTTCAGCAATAGGGCCATATTCTGGAATAACGTATTGTGCAAATGAGGGAAATTTGAAATAATTGGTATTAAGAAATAGGGTTAGTTTTAATTGAAAGTTAAAACTTTTTAATCTTGATCTCGTCTCACATTATAAAGGAGTTCTTTAATAAAATGTAGAAGGGCTACTTAGTTATTAAAGGAAGGGGTTTGGAAATGAAAAA
This sequence comes from Halobacillus amylolyticus, assembly GCF_022921115.1. Classification (NCBI taxonomy): domain Bacteria; kingdom Bacillati; phylum Bacillota; class Bacilli; order Caryophanales; family Bacillaceae; genus Halobacillus; species Halobacillus amylolyticus. The sequence continues at coordinate 2,579,029 of NZ_CP095075.1, forward strand.
AGCAGCAGCAGTGCTATTTGCAATCTTTCTTTTTATGGTCAATCAATCGTCTTTTGCCTTTCCGGTAGAAACTAATTACTCTGGTAAACAAGGTAAAGAGCAAAATCATTCACAAGTTTGGGTAAAAGATTATGACACAGAAATCCAGGTTATAGCACCTCAGACGAAAAACCAAAAAGAAATTACTAAACAAGAAGAAGTTGTGGAGATAATTAACACTATAAACTCTGCATATGATGTCAAAACTAATCCCGAACAACGCATTAAGTTAGGTGTATTGAAGTTCAATGAACTCGATGCTATACAGGTTTATCTTTCCAAAGACAAGTCATCAGTTTACCTACACTCTGATAAGGGTGCAAAGGTAATTACATCAAAAGACTTTTATCAATTATTTCAACCATCAATAGAAGCTGAACCTCTTCCACCAGGATATGAACCTAAAGCTTTTCCTCCATTACCAAAAGGAGAGGGATTAGATTCAGAAGACGTAGAAAAGTTGAATTGATCTTTCCTCAATAAAGGGCGCTTTTCTTTAATAAAGATCAGCGTCTAAATTTCGTTTGTAGGGCCATTTTGCGGAATAAAACATAAAACTTTTAGGGGTGATAAAATGGGCAGAGATAACGAAACACCTGAAGAAAGAAGAGAGAGGCTAAGACAAAAAGAATTAAACAATCCTTCCAGTAGTACACACGGGAGCGTTCTTTCTGATTTAGTCGGTGGTTTAGGATGGAAAGGTACTGGAATACTTATTCTTGTATTAATATTAGCTGTTATAATATATGCCATTTTCTTCCGCTAAAGGGGCGCAATTCTTGAACAAAGGATTGCGCTTTTATTAATTTATCGGGCCAAATGTGGAGTAACGCTTAATAAGTAATTTGGATATTTATGTTAAAATATATTGAGGTTACCAGGAACTGTACTTAACCAACCTAGGTGAAGTTAAAAAGCTAATACGCTCGGGGGACATATATGGTTTGTAGTTGGAAAACTTGCTCTGCAGATATCAAAAATTAAGTAGGATTAGTTAGGGTGATTTTTATTGAATTAATTATTAACGTATTACTTGGTGTTGGTATTGTTATATTCTTATTATTTTCCTTTGTGGCCTATGTTACTTTTAAAGATAGAAAATAAAAATACGGGACTACAAAAACAAGAAGAATAGAGCTAGTAATATGAACTAAGGGGAAATTGCAATGCAGGATTTATGGTTATTATTAAAGTATATATTTTTAGGTTTATTTCAAGGTTTTACGGAACCTATTCCCATTTCATCCAGTGGCCATCTTGTTATTCTTCAAGAATTGATTGATATGGAAAATAAAGGATTAGACTTCCTAATCCTTGTAAACTTTGGATCATTGATCGCTGTGCTAATAATTTATCGCAACGATATTATGAGATTAATACAGAATGGAATAGGATATATTTTATCGCGAGATTCCAAACTGAAGGATGACTTTTACTTTATTATTTACTTAATTATCGGAACAATTCCAGCAGGTGTACTTGGAATTTTATTTGGGGATTTTATAGAAGCAGAACTTAATGAAGTGTGGATTGTTGGAGTTACGTTGCTTATTACAGGTCTTGCTTTATGGATCATCCGAGATCTTAGAGGAAATAAAAATGAAGGGAGTCTCACCTGGAAGGATGCTCTGTTAGTGGGGTTAGCTCAAGGGGTGGCTTTGATACCGGGGATTAGCCGTTCAGGGGCTACGATTGTCGCAGCTATGTTATTAGGAATGAAACAAGAAACAGCCCTTCGTTTTTCTTTCCTTTTATACATCCCTGTAAGCTTAGGAACTATGATTCTTTCTATTGACACATTCATAGAAAGGAATTTGTCACAAGTCTGGGCTTTATACACTATTGCTTTTATCGCTTCTATAATCGCATCGTACGGAGCACTAAAATGGTTTATGAATATAATGGCTCAGGGTAAGCTGAAGTATTTTTCCTTTTACTGTTTTATCATAGGTGGACTCGTGCTACTGTTCATATCATAACCAATTTATTATTTAAATCTCAGTACATAGTAGTTGTGTTATTAAAGAATAGGGCGCGTTTATCAAATAACGTGTCCTTTTTACATTTAAGGGCCAGATAATGGAATAATTTCTTGTGACAAATATGGAAATTTGAAATAATTGTTGTTAAGTTAAAGGGCAGGATTGTCTAAGATAGAAATTGTTTAATGGGGGTGTTATTTATAGAAAGAGATACAGAAAAGCAAATATTAGAGGAATTAAAAAACATAAATCAATCTTTACAGGATATTAACGAAGGGAACAATGATGAAAAGTCACCTCTAATTTTTGATATTGTAAAGTCTCTGCTGATAGGAGTTCTAATTGTAGGCCCTGCCATTGCAGTAGTGATGGTGTTTTTCCAAGTATTAGGAATTTGGATGTTCAATTAAGGGGCGCCAAAAGAACCAGAGGGCTAGTGCATTAATGTGTATAATTCCATCGGTATTTATATTCTTTGTTTCAATTTATACTTTAATAAGCTAATAGGTATTCTTTTGCCACATAATCAATGTTCCGTAATAGGGGCGCGTTTATCGAATAACGCCTTCCTTTTTACATTTAAGGGCCAGATTGTTGAAGATCGGAAAGGATATTATTCAGGAAGCTGAAGTTGAAATTATACAAATGTTATTCAATTGACAGATATTTAGTTGGTCTGGAAAAGATAACGATTAATAAGAATATTTTGTCGTCTAAGACATCTCTTATTGAAGGGGGTCAGATCAATTACTATTTATAGAGGTGACTCGATTTATATACGACCAATGGAAACAGGGGACATTGATTCACTACTTGATCTCCGAATTAACAACCGCAGTTTTTTTGAACAATTTGAAACAAAGCCACCTGAATCTCATTACACCACTGAAGGGCAAGAATCGGTCATAAAAGAACTGGAACAGGATTGGAAAAGTGAAGTTCGCTTTGGATTCGGGATTTTTCTAAATAAAACAGATCAGCTTATAGGGAGAACGACTCTTGGAAATGTTGTAAGAGGTCCACTTCAAAGTTGCTATATTGAGTACTATACCGACCAACAATACAACGGTAACGGGTACACCTCCGAAGGAGTACAACTAATAGTACAATTTGCATTCAAAAAAGCCAAATTACATCGTATAGAAGCAGCAGTTAAACCTAATAATTTGGCATCAATGCGTATATTAGAGAAGGTTGGATTTAAATACGAGGGGGTAGCTAGGGAGTATCTAAGAATAAATAATCATTGGGAAGATCATTGTAAATATGCCTTAATTGAATCAGATTACTTTTCAAAACCGTCATACTTAGCTAGTCAGTCCAACAGTACAAACGAGTTAATAGCTGCTATGAAAAAGTCTGTTAACACAAACTACAAAAAAGAGTTGCAAAGGTATATCGAAGCACATAAAAAACCTAAATTATAAAAATAAAAAAATCGTTATGAGCTTTTTTATTGAAGTGATATTCATACGATACCGCCGGTGCTCCATTTAATTACTTATTAGGATATAATAATCGTTCTGTATCCTTTATAAGGTCAGTCGGATTGATATTTAATGCGTTGGCTAAATTAAATATAGTAACGATAGTTGGATTTCTTTTACCTCTTTCTAACAAACTAATATAAGTCCTATCTAAATCGCTAAGTTGTGCTAATTTTTCTTGTGATAAGGATTGTTCTCGTCTTATTATCTTCAGAGAATGACCAAAAGCTTTTTCAATTTCCATTATGTTTCCTCCACAATTTCTTTAAGTTCATACTCAAAGAATTGAGGGGCTGAGTCTACGGACTATAGTCTACAAACTAATATAAGTGTGATAGAATAGCGTAAAGATTTATTTTATTATTGTGCTTTGGAAATTCTGGAGGAAAAAAAGATGGATGATTTTGATACTATTATTAGCGACTTGGAATTACCGAATGAACTAAAAGATTTTCTTATTTCTAGTAAAAGCATTAGAGAATATATAAACAAACCACTACTCAAAGATGTTGAAGACCTATATATTTTTTATAAATCTTTTTATGTATTCGATAAGTCGGAGTTTGGTGCTCAATCTATTGCTGCCATAAAGCGATGTAAAGACCAAAGCACTTTTTACTATTATTTAAAGAAAATTTTAGATTCAGATTTAGAATTTCAATCCAAAAATAGCTTAAATAAAGAGGAATTGAACTATATTAAGTTAGAAAGAGGACTTTTAAACGATATTATTAAAGACTCTACATCCATATTTATACACATTGTGAACAAGATCTATAATAAAGAGGAAAATATTGATATGATACAAACATATAAGGCAGTTGGGAAACTAGAGTTAATTAATCAGATAATAGAAGACCCATATTATAAAGACCTCTTAGAATCTGGAAAAATTGTTATTAATGAAGCAACAACAGCATAAATAAGGGAATGAATAAACTGGTTCAGGTGTAATCATTTTTAATCCCTAATTTCAGACAAACAAAATGAAACTTGATTTTTACCTCTTTTAAAAATTCCCGTTACAAGAAAAAAGGACAGACCTTTTTAAGAGGATCTGCCAAAAAGCATTATATAAGCCCCTTAACGGTTCTAAGAGGAAACTAAAGTCTACTATGAAGGTTCTGAAGTAAAAGAAAATACTTCTTATCTGTTATGATTCTCTCGCAAGTGTTTTAAAAGAGCTGATTCGCCACTCGTGTCTCTTGATTGCTTGATATAATCGTGCCTTCTCTCTAGGTAAGCCTTAACCTTTTTTTGCACTTCACTTAACTCTTGTATTAATCCTTTTCTAATTCTGAGAGCGTCTATTATGATCGGGGTTTGTTTCTCGTCTGCATTACTGATTAACCTACCAAAATTCATATTTTCAGATGAACTACCACTAAAAAGTGCTGCAGCGAAATAAATTAACTCCTTATAAGAACTTGAAAAAGGAATCTCATTCCTTGTCTCTTCTGTTTTATCCCATTGGTGAAACCAGGATAGGAAGTGACCTCCTTCAGAAATATCTTTCTTCATTATTTCATATAGCTTTCCAAATAGCTCCGGGCAAGCGATTATATACATACCACTTAAATACTCCCTGTTATCCCCGATGTCACCTTTAAATTGTATTTCTATTAATGCCTTAAGGTTATCTTCGTGTTCATCCGAAATATAATAAACTTGATCAAGAATCTTAATCACCTTAACCTTTCTGAATAGGCTTCTCTAGAACTTTATTGAATTATTAAAAACGAATTTAATTTTTATTCTTTTTATATTCTCCTTCAATGCCTTTAAATAGGCCACTCAAAATCAGAAACAAGATGTCCCCTCTAAATGTAGTTAGATCCCAGTCAATAGCCTCATGTAACCGTCAAGTGATTTTGAACACTTTTTGATCATTAATTCTGAACAGTTTCTGACTGAAATAATGACTTTCGATATTTAATTCGGTGACTTGGCCCATCGAAATGAAGAACTTCAGAACGGTGAAGAAGACGATCCAAGATGGCTGTCGTAATTCCTTGATCACCAAGGAGCTCTCCCCATTCCTCCGGTCCTTTATTTGAGGTCAGGATAATTGAACTTTGCTCATACAGATGATTTACTAAATGGAAAAATAGATTCGCTTCGTTTTGATCCATCGCCATATACATCAAGTCATCAATGATGACCAAATCAGCGTTTCTTATTCGCTTTAACTGCACTTGTGATTTGCGAAGATATTCTTCACTTTTCAATAAAGGTACCAGCTCTCCGATCGACACAAAAGAGACGCGAAGACCGTTATAAATGGCTTCTAATCCAAGTCCGATGGCGATGTGTGTTTTACCTACACCTGGCGGTCCCAGAAAGATTAAATTATATGATTCTTCCAACCAAGTAAGCTCTTTTAGCTGTTTGATCTGTCTTTCACTTAACGACGAGATCTCCTCGATATCAAACTCCTCAAGAGTCTTTTGATACGGGAATTTCGCCCACTTCAAGTGTTTATCAATCATTTTCTCTTGTCTTCTTTTCTCCTCATATGTGAGGAGTTCCCTCAGGAACTCTTGATAAGTCCAAGAATGTATTTGGCAAGAGAAATATGTATAAAACGGCAACCCTTTTTGTAGCCACTTACCAACGTTCCATTTTTACTCTTTGTTAAACATGGATTCCCTTAATCTATGACTGTCACCTTTGAATAGCACAAGGTGTGAATGGTGGATCAAGCGGTCGACAACAGCTTCCGTTAAGATCGGATCACCAAAGACATGATTCCACTGACCAAACTGTAGATTGGTTGTGATGATAAGACTACGCTTTTCATAGCACAAGGTAATCACCTGAAAAAGGAGTTCAGCCCCTTGCTTATGCAAAGGAATGTAGCCCAGTTCATCGAGGATAAGCAAATCTAGTTTCTCAATCTGCTTAAACAGTTTATTCGTGGTTCCTTTTTCATGGGCATCTAAGAGGTGATTCACGAGGGAAGCCACAGTGTAGAACTTTACACGCTTTCCCTGATTCCGAATCGCGTTCAACCCAATTATCGTTGATAAGTAGGTCTTTCCGGCTCCAACCCCTCCATAGAAAATCATATTCTCCTTAGCCTCGATAAACGTTCCCTCTAAAAGTGACTCCTGGTTCAACTCTTGACCTAACTCAATCTCTGTCCAGTCAAAAGGTTTGCCAAATAACTCTGGCAGGGTTGCCGCCTTTAATAGAAGGTTAACTTTTCGCTCCTCTCGCTGTTCAATTTCTTTCTCGAAGAGCTTAAGCAAAAATTCCTCTTGAGTTGCGGCTTCCACTTCATGATAGTGCTCGCGGACCCAACTTAGCTTCAGTCTCTTCGCATACTCTTGAATTAAATCGTTCATTCTAAGTGCCCCCTCTCTTGTGAAAAGAAGACATCATACTGATTCATGCCTCTAGATGCCAGAGGCATTTCTGGAACCGAATGTTTCATGTTTAGCGTTTCGCGATACCCTCGCCCATGAACGATTTGATGATAGACTTGGTGGATCGTTTCTGACGAAGGATGACCAAACTCCGATGCGACTTGAAGAGCTTCTTCTGCCTTCTTAAAATCATGATCCTTCAGGATCTTGGAAAGGAGGTCCAGCGCTTTTTTCTTTTCTACCTTGGTACAATCTTGTAAATAACGTTGCCAAATTACCGGAAGTTGATCATAGAATGTTGTATATTTTAGAGCTGTAGGCCGCCTAGCCATCAGAGTAAGGTAGGGTTGCCAATTCATAGATTTGGCATCCTCATAATATAAACGATCATGTCGGACAATAACTTCGTGATCATCGGTTAAAATATCAATTCGATTATAGGTAATCCCTACAAGCGTTTTCTGTTTAGCGAACCTTGGAGATGTAGAATACTTTTTCGTATCTACCTTTACATAACCAAATTTGTCCGCTGTCAAGGTCTCGTACCGAATGCATTGATACTCCTTGGCTGGAAGAACTAGTGACGCGTTTTTATCTTCCTCATGTAATCTAGCAATCTCTTTTTTCTTTTCATAATGAGGACGATGACGGTCTGCTTCTATCTCCTGCCATAGCACATGGTTCAGATCCTCGACGTCATAGATGGTCCGCTCTGGTAGAAAGAAATTATTCCTCGCATATTTCACCATCGCCTCCACGTGACCTTTTTCGTTTCCGGAACCTGGATTACAAAATTCATAACCGAAACCATAATGAAGGGCGAATTGTTCAAATCCTTCCGTCAAATCTCGTTGCCCATGTGATAACACCTTTTTCACTGCTGGTGATAGATTATCAAATCGAATGGTTCTTGGCACACTGCCGATGTGATGAAAGAATCGCTTCATTCCCTCAAGGAAACAATCTTGGTTCTGTGATTCAAAGACCTGAACATAAAAAGCGTTACTATACGGATACGAAAGAACAAGATATGGAAGATCAACGATCTCTCCCTTCTTCTTAAAAGGTCCCTCCCCAAAGTCAATTTGTGCTTCTCCTGGTTTAGCTTCTAATGGAATAGCTGCCTCATCACTTTCTTCTAGAAGCTCCCTTTTTCGATGAGAGACATAGGATCGAACTGTTCGATCAGAACCTTTAAAATGGTATTCCTTCTCTAGTAACTGCCAAATACGTTTGGCAGTTCTACGATACTTTCTTTTCTTATTCAAATCTTCTTTTAACCATTGATCTACGATATTCTTTACAGGATCCATCACCGGTGAGGGCTGAGTCTTTTTCTTTTGCCCTTTAGGTTGAAATTCTTCTTGGTCCGCATATCTTTGAACGGTTCGATAATCAGTGTTTGTTCTTCTAGCCACTTCCGCATAGGAATGCCCTTTTGTGTTTACTTCTTGTCTGATATACTTAATATCGGTCACTTGTAACATCTCCTTAAAACTACCTCCTGCCTTAATTGGGTCCAACAGGAGTGTATTTAATTTAAGGAATGTTCGCAAGTGGCTTTTTTTCATGTAGGCCCCCGCGGGGGCCTACATGAAAGGCATGCCATCTCCTACATTTCTAGTGTGCCATAAACAGTCCAAGAATGAGCTTCGGCCTTCCGGAGAAAGGTCGGAAGCTCTTTGGACATTTCGGACAGTCTTAAGTGATTAAGCTGATCCTGCAAGTTTTTAACCGAATACTCCATCTCAGGCACCCCCTAAGATATCCAGATAACTATCCAAATCTCTTAACCTTGCTTTCTCTTTAAAATGGGCAGGGGGTGGAGACATATCCGGTATTTGTGATGGTACGCTATTCGTATCCATGATCTGAACTCTATGCAAGTGCTCGGCTACGTCATAAAAGTCATTGGCACTCCATAGCTCCTGGTCAATACATTGCTCCAGGGCTGGATGGATGAACGCAGGAAAACATTTGATGGTTTTTTGTATAATTTGCAGCTGATCCCTGACATACCTGGGATAGCGTTTCGATATTTCTTCAAGAAAGAGATTAATCTTACTTTCCTCTTGAAATGGCTCTTTGACAGTGTCTTTATAGGCGTTAATTCCTCTTGTTCGATCTCTGGTGTGATGCTTATTCTTAATCAGTTGCCCTTTCCCTTTGGAAAGGGCGTGAATAGCTATCGGAGTATCTCCCCGTGTCTTTTCAATGATCAACTCGTTCTGGTCGATTCGTATGTAGACCTTGTTATCCCCATGAGGCTGATAAGTTCCCAAAGGGACGGAATAACGATTAGAGAGATACTTTACGATATTGTTCTTATGGACCGTTCTTGTTATACTTGAACCACGGTTACTCTCGAAAGAGAGTAGGGTAGAGACTTTTCGTAAGTGTGGCTTTTCCAGGGCAAACACTTCGACAGGTCTCTTTTTTGTTGTATTGTGAACTTGATAGTTTCCTTTCTTTTCAAGCCACCTCATGCATTGTTCATTCCAGGAGCTAATATTATGGAAGAGGCGGTGCTTCGCAAAATTCCTTTTAAGGAACTTGACCACATTTTCAACTTTACCCTTTGATTCTGGATCAGCAGCTTTACATAGATAAACGGAAAATCCTCTTTGCTGTTTGTACGCTTGGAACTCTTCTGTAAAGATAATATCTCCACCATTTTCGCTTACGGTCATTAACTTATCCTGGTCATAAACGATCTCTTCTGTTCTTCCTCCATAAAACTCAAAGGCGTTCTCATGAGAACGCAACACATCACGTGTAGTAAAAGGATGTTCCTGCCATTCCGCATACTTATATCGCGAATGAGAGAGGACAAAGGCAATGACATAAACTTTTCCCCCTTTCCCTTCAGCCTTTTCAACTTTCGCTTCTCCAAAGTCCACCTGCAATTGGTGACCGGGGGGTAATTCCTCTATTTCTTCGTACGTTCGATACGTCAACGTTTTTGGTATGTGATACTTATCTCTCAATTCCCTCACATACGTTCGGACGGTGCTTTCCCCTACGTCTGAAAAAGAACATCGTTCTTCCAGCCAGTATGAAATTTGAGAGGCTGATAAATCCGGGTGTTCTTTCAACCATGAAAGAATTTGTTTCTGGTAAGGATCCAGTTTTCTTGATCTGGTTTTCAAAATCTCCACCCACTCCAATGCTTCTTCAAAGTCTTTATCTAGGTATTCATAAACTGTCGTTCTAGATAGGTTACATTTCCGGGCAATGGCTGCCACTCTAAATCCTTGCTTTTTTAATTGATGCACTTCCACAATGGTTTCTAATTTGTTCACCTTCCTGATCCTCCACTTCATCCGTTAACATTCATACCTATTTATTTTAACGGATGGGAGGTGATTGGGGATCAAAAAGTGTTCAAATTTATCAATCAAAATCTGTCTAGTTTAGTCTAGCAGTTACACCTCACCATAATAAAAGAGTACATAAGGTAAAACTAAAATAAAGAGAAACATTTTATTTGAGATAGCGTTATATGGTAAATCCTCTTTAAATTCTTCTATAGCATCTGAAGCTTTTTCGTCTTGATAGATGGATTCCTGCAAAGAATCAAAGTCAATCTCATCAAATCTACTAGAGGAGAATTGGGGGACTATGTTGACTTTATTTTGAATAGCTTCTGATTTCAGAGCTCTCATCTGAGAACTAATAACTCCAGGTGAAAAAACTCGCAATTGCCTACTTATTTTAACTGGGTCAAAGGTTCTCAGTTGCTCACTTATATTTACTAGACCGATACCTCGCAGTTTACTCATATTCACTGGATCAATGGCCCGCAGTTGCTCTCCTATATTCATTGATCCAATGCCCAGCTGTTTGCTCATATTTAGTGGCCTAATGGCCCGCAGTTGATTACTCATACTCGCTCGGTCAATAACCTGAAGCTGTTTACTCATATTTACTGGATCAATGGCTCTCAATCGCTTACTTATATTATTCACTCGATCAATAGCCTGAAGTCGCTTGCTTATATTTACTGGGTCAATGGCCTGAAGTCGTTTACTTAAATTTGCCTGATTAAAAGATTGCATTTGTCTAACCAAATTTACCGGATCATAATTATATGACATCTAGACCTCCTAATTGTAAACTAACAATCTTATCGCTGATAAAATTCATAGTTATTAATACAGCCCTAAAATGGCAACTCATCTATAAATGTCTTTTGTATTACATCCATAAGCGTACGACAGGGAAGTACATTTATACTTTTAAATGCGGAAGTGTCTCGGACAGCATCACGGGCAACAAAAACTCTCTTAAATCCCATTCTTTCGAGTTCTTTTATCCTAGTTTCTATGGTAGGTACCTTTTTTAGTTCACCCGTCAACCCTATGTCAGCCACAAAAACAGTATCATTGGGAATACCCTTATCTTTGTAGGAGGAAACAATACTCATTATTACAGCCAAATTTGAAGATTGTTCTTTCAAACGAATACCACCGGTAGTCTTGATTACAACATTTTTCGTTATGAGTTCAATTTCAGCTCTTTGTTCTAAGATAGAGACAAGAGTGTTTAAATGATCCCTGCGCATACACTCCCCAATCCTGGCAGGGTAAGGAGTAAAGGTGGTTGATACAAGGCTTTCCACTTCAACAATAATGGGCCGTGTTCCTTCTTTAATAACTGTTAAAGCACTACCACTAACAAGTTCAGCCTCATCTCTTTGAGTCATAAAATACTCAGAAGGGTTTTTTATATCCCTTAAACCATCCTCTTCCATACTAAAAAAACCTATCTCACCAGTACTTCCATATCGATTCTTCGATGCTGATAGCTGTTTTAGTTCTTCTCCATTTTCACCATCTAGAATAAGTACTGTATCCACTAAATGCTCTAAAGCACGTAATCCTGCCAACTCATTGTCCTTTGTCATTTGACCTACCATAAACGCAGCACGTGGATTGTTTGGGTTCTTTGCCACTTTTAAAATTGCATTAGCACATTCCATAGTTTGGGTTGGGCTTCCAGGCCTTGAATCAAACTCCTCAAGCATAAAGGTTTGAATACTATCAATGATAATAACGTCAGGATCAATGTCTTCAATAATCCCTAGAACATTATTCATATTTGTATCAGAATAGATCCAAATATCTTCTTCAATATCCCCAAGAATTCTTTCTGCTCTTTGTTTAATTTGACTTTCACTTTCTTCCCCAGAAGCATAAAGGACCTTATAACCTTGCTTTGCTACATCTTGGCTTACTTGTAGTAGCAATGTAGATTTACCTGCACCAGGTTCAGCTGTAATAATGCTTAGGGAATCCTTAACTATTCCATCACCCATTACTCTGTTGAATTCACTTATATTTGTTTTTAACCTGTCACTCTTCACAGAACTAGTTTCTGAAAGCCTTTTAACAGGTGTATTTCTTTTTGAGGCTTTATATCTATCACCCGATTGTGTTCCACCAATTTCTTGCTCTTGCAAGGATCCTCTAGCTTGACAAGAGTTACAAAAGCCTTGCCACTTTGGATGTTGATGTCCACAATCTGTACAAACAAAAACATTTTTTTTCTTCTTCACTGTGTCACTTCCTCAGTCGAATATATCATCATATTGTTCCAATAATTTTTCTATATTTTTCCCATTCGTTTCATCTAATTCTTTTATGCTTTCTTGACTGTTATTCACTAACTCATCTTCGGAGTTTTCAATTACATACAGCTCAGTGGAATTTAATGCATCGATAAGTTGTCTTTCTTCTTTGATATCTAAGGCCTCTTTATAAGCTTTAATCTCTTCTTTCATTTTGTTAGCATCAAGTTTTAAATTTTTATTTTTCTTTTTGTATTTATCTTTTGTCTCAATAGCATCCGCAAGTTTCACTTCTAACTCTTTGACTTTAAATTCTGCGTCAATTGTTCTGTCATAAAGCTTTTTATGCATTACTTGAAGGTTGTTTAAGTAGAATGCTAATCTATCAGGATTTGAACCATTGCTTTTAATAAATTCTTTAACATCTAATGTAGCAAAATAACTATTATCAGCGGCATATTCAATAGATTCTTCTTGAAGGGACTCATTATATTCTCTAACTTTATCACTAATTTCCTTTTTTCTGGAGAAGTGATAATATTTTATACCCTGGATATGAAGTTCCTTGTCAGCGTATCGTGCTAAGCTGCTAAATGTCATTTTCTCACCTAAATGCTTTTTATCCTGAAAAAACTTATGAATAATATCAAACAACTCATCCGTCGTAAATTTCAGTTCATTTGCCAAGGCTTACCTCTCCCTGAAAATAGTGCTCGCTTAACATTGTTGCATTCTGATTGGCCATCATTTTGATTCGATTCATCTTTAGTCTATAATCCTCATTGAAGTTCTGATTTTGGCTGTATCTCATTACCAGCTCTTTAAGAGCTAATGATTCGGTAGAGATCGAATTTTGGTTCTTCGATATCTTATCCCTAATACTTTGTTCGGCCATTGTTTCATTTGGATGGAAATAAGGGCATACGTAACAATCGTTATCTACTTTCATACAATCCTCAAATTGCTCTTGCTGAGAAGAGCATTTACCTTTTTGAATATCTATATGATTTTCTGCTGCATCCTCATAATTAGAATCAAAAACCTTTTTAAAAGATACTTCGGAATGTTTCACCCGTCTAACATCAATTATAGAATTACCTTCATCAACTTGCTTTTTCTTAGCCATTCTTTTAGCCATATTGTAGGTATAGCATTCTACAAATTTGTCTACGTGGCTATAGTAATGATAACTGCTCGAAATGGAGCTATGCCCAGAAATTTGTTTTATCAGAAGAGGTTCAACATCATTCAGTACCATATTTATAAAAGCAAAATGACGTGTATCCATCAAGTTAGTAAATTCAATTTGGAACGAATATATATCATCTTTCGTCCCTTTAGGAACTATTTCATAGTTGAATTTACCACCTACAACTTCATTATAAAAACACTTGAGTAAATGATTAAGGTGGGACATATGAAAAAAGTCAAGAAACTTAGATCTATTTCTTTTTATTCCTTTATAATGTAAATGTTTAAAATATGCTCTATACGAAAGAAGATATCGCCTTTTTCCTGAGAACTGGTAACCTTTGTAGTAAAAATCAGGAATCATATCATATTCATCAACCATATCACGATACTCTTTTATTAAACGATAGAGTTTTTGATTAATTCTTATTTCTTGTAACTCATAGTCTTCTTCCACTTTATGCTTTATCTTAGATGAACTTCCTTTTAATTTTGTTCTCCTCACCACTAGAAAGTAACCACCATCCTTTTTCTTTAAGCAATCATATGGAGTTAGGGCAAATTCTGCAACTCGTATAGGTATTGTTGTGGTGATTTCCCACCATAATCTAATCGGGAAAAATTTTTCTTTTTCTTCAGAGCTACAAGTTTCCCAAAATGTATCTAACACAAATCCTAATTCAAAAACACTTCTAAAATTCCCTATTTCCCTTTGGTTAAAAGATCGGGTATTTAAATTATGTTTCCAATAGGAGTCAGACTGAAAATAAAGGAGGTCTAAGTATTCCTCAACGTTATTGAAAGGTGAGTAATCCAGAAAATCAATCAAGGATGTTAGATGAGTATAGTACTGATTATTTTCTTCAATCCTTTTAATACTTAACTCCTTTTTCAATTCTATGTCGAAAAAGTTTGTTTCAGTTATCACCTTTTTCAGTAGATTTAACAAGTCACAAAGACCTTCGATCGCATTGTTATCAAGTTTTAATAAAATAAAAGCCTTTAAAGCATTGATAATATCTTTATAGGTAGGTAATTTAAGACTCTCTTTAACTTTTTGATACTGAACCTCGTCAATATCAAAATTAAATACTCTTTCATTTTTTTCATTGTTTAGTTTCCAGACTCTATCTTCAAATGAGGATGCTTGTATAACTTCCTTTCTACAAAATAAGTTAAAAGTTTCTATTACATCACTATTCTTCATTGAATAATAATCAGTCAGTTGTACAACAGCAATGTTAGATTCTTTAATACTTTGTTCAACGTACATACAACTTCACCCCATTATCATTTTCTGTTGGAGATCTACTATTTCTTGCTTAGAAACTTTAATAAATGAACGCGTCCTATCCTTTCCAAAAAAGGAAATTGCCTCTTGTAAAACAGGTAGATACACATAAAACAAAGTATGGGTATAGCGTTTTTTATCAAATTCATACTGGGCATTTCTAAGGTTGTCGAATAGTTCAGTAAGCCTTTTGTTGAACTCTATTAAAAAGTAGGTTTCATTCATAGCATATTCACATCCTATACAATTCTCCCTTGAAGGATAAATACACCCCGTTCTATTAATTGTTTTGAATAAACATTGGGAATACTCCATTTTAGAAGGAGTTTCCCCTAAACTGATTTTTTGTAATACACCTTTGATATCCTCTTTTTTACTTTGAATCAAATCCATATAAACCTGATTTATACGGCTGCGATACTCCGTTATCCCTTTAACTAGCATTTCTATTTGAGATGGTTTCATATCTATTAAACTTTGTAGTTGTTTGTTCTGGTTTTGCATATCTAATGTTTCGTATTGTGTATCGTTTTCATTAGTAAACATTTTTAACAGTAGGTGTGACATAAAACCGAAACTACCTCTTTCCAAGAGTGCCTGGGTTATTTTATCCACGTCACTATCCCTATTAATAGACTCAAGGTAAGTCTGGGTGGTTTGAGCAATACCCTTTGCATCTTTACGATGCCCTCTTATGATAGCTGCTAAATCATAACCTTGGCCCCAATTTTGAGATGAACTTACATTCTGCACTGTATTTAAGTATGTTTTATTTGCACGATTGTTAAGAAAAGTACCATCTCCAAAAATCTCATTATACCTATTACCGAAGAAATTAGTATGATTATTTCTCTTAGTTACAATATTAGTCAGTATGGTAGTATCATTAACTCTACTTAATTTTGTATCCTTTGCTTTAACCCTATGCGCCTCGCATAAAGCTATAAGCATTCCAATTTTATAAACATAGCTTTCTCCAATAGCCAACTTTAAGTGTTGCTTACTTTTCTTACGTGTCTTTTGGGGTTTTATATCAAATACCTTAACTTGCAATAGAACGTTATTTACTACTTTCTGAGCCATTTCCGTTGTAAAATTTCTAGATTTAATACATCTTATTACGCCCCCAGCACTCATACCCAATACAGACTCTAAAGAGGGCATAGGTATCTTCAACAGGTCACTCGTTCTCCAAGCACAAATGTAGTGCATAGCACAATAAAGCCACACCATAGCATTTGTACGGTAATTTACTGCATCCTCTATCAGTTCTTCATCGTTTGCAAATAAAATTAGTCCAAACTTTGTCCACTGATCGAATGAGTAGCTTGAGATGTCCCTTTTTTCGGCATTTTTAAGTAGAGATACTTTAATCGTTTCCTCGTATTTTGTTAAATAGTTGGTTTTACAATAATCTAAAAAATAGGAGAATTCTCGTCTCGCTACCTTTTGTGAGATGCTTTGCATTAATTTAAGAAGTTCATCCGTATTATGGTTCATAATCTCCTTTTCTAAATGGGGTATAATTGCTCGATAAGTGTTTACCTGATTTGTGTAAACGTATTTGCTTCGAGTTTTCTTGAAACGGCCAATTAAAAATTCATTATATGCTTTGAGGGTTTCGGGAATGGGGAAAGAAGGTTGTACATCTTCAACCTCTATTTGAAACTTATCAAATAATGAGGATGCATTATCTAACCTCTTTTTTCGTGTAAGGTGCTGTTCAATAATTGATAAATCCTTTACATATAAAAGGTCTGCTGGTGCTAAAGGATTTTCTTCACCTGGGATAACCTTGATAGATAATTTTTTTAACAATCTCGAGAACGTGGTTTGGGGAACGCCATAATAACTTCTAGCATCTCCTTTGAGTATTGTTTCTTCTTTCAGCTTTTTGGTTTTATTTATAGCCTCTTTATCAAAGTACCACATACCTCTTACCTTTTCTGCATTTGAAAGCTTAGCAATTCTATCTGTGTTGCCTAAATCAAACATCTTTTGTACTTCCGCTTTTGTATAATAGTCCTCTTTATTAAAGTTGTTTATGCTATCGTAGTAGTCCTTAATTATACTTAAATCTTCCTTGCGAATATAAATGTTATCCAAGTCGTTTGTAGAATACAACAGAACGTCATTTTCCGGACAAACATTGAAAATATGCTTTAAAGCCTTTAGGTAAGTTACAAGACTATTATAGTAATTGGTTTTTATAAATTCGCGCAAAAAATTAAAGTCATAAAAACCGTTGAAATCGATTGTATTAATTACGTTTATAAGTGATTTGTTTTCAGCAAGGAAATCACTTATTGTTTCGCTTCCTCGTTTCACCACTTTATATTTATTCTTTATGACTTGGATGAGTTCAAGCTTATCCGCTTTATAGAAACGATAGTCCTTTCCATTTATTGGGTTAGAGGTTAATTCAAAGTTATTTATTATATAGTATTTCAAAGTACTAGGTTCAAAATTATCGTGATTCATTTCATCCCTTACAATCGATAATAACTCTCTAAAGCTATATGTATCCTTTAAAAGAGAAGATATATTATCAATTTCTTTTTTGCCTAAATATGTTTTATGGCCAAATTTATAATTCTTAAGCCGACCTTGGGAAATGAGTGTTTTCAATTGCTGAACTCTTGCATTTAAAACTTCGCTCGCTTCTTTTAGAGAATAATACTTCTCTACTTCGGATTCATTATTCATTACTCAAACCTCCTAGGGGGCCTTGACCTAGAGAATATCTTTAAATACCTTTTCTTGTACAAACTTTATCTTTTCATCAATAACTGGGTTTTGAGCATAATAACTAATAGCTGAATCTAATGAACTATCTCCTCGCCAGTATGCCACTTCTATAGGGTTTCGAGTTGTCTCTAATTCTGCTATAAATTGGGTAAAAAAATGCCTAAGTATATGTGTACCTATTCTCCCTGACATAAGCAATTTTGCTTCGCTTGAGCTTTTAAAGTCAGCTTTTTTGCTGAGCCGTTCTAAGGTTAAATTCATAATTTTTTTAAATGAACTGGAATAACTGCTATCTAGCATAGCATCACCATCACGATTGAGAAACACAGCCCCATAAGGATGCTTAACATTATTGATTAAACCCATATGCTGTATATATACATCTTGAAATAAATCTAAAAAAATAGGATGTACGGGCTGAATGCGCTTTCTTTTTATTCCGCCGACATCTTTACCATCAGTTCTTAACTGAACTTTTTCTTTTAGATTAACTGTAAACCAACCTAACTTCTCACCATATACACGGTAGTTAATTGAATTCCTTGACACATTGCAGACTTCCCCTCTCCTCAATCCACCAAAAGCCTGTAAACATATTGCAAGCTTTAGGTGACGATAGTAATGAAGATCACAAGTTTTTAAAATTTCTTGTAGTATGTAAGCAGGGATATGTTTAATACGTTGGGGAGGAATATAATTGGAAGATATAATTGTGAACAGAGATTTTGTAGCAGCATATGATTTACTTCTAAACTTTCTTTGTTGGGTAGAGTAAATATTAGAGTTAATTAGAAAGTCTCTTTCCTTTATGTAACTCATCCCTTTTATCTCGTTAAATATGTATCTATAAAATCGGTTTAATACTTGTTCTGCTTTCTCTACAGTCGATTCCGTCTTCTTTTTGTTGCCTATCACTCCTTGACCGTAATCTCTTAAAAAATGATTTCCATATTCTATTGTTAAATCCTTAATATCCTTAATTTTATACTTGTTACTTTTTTCAAAAAATATATAGTTTAAAAACCTTACAACAATCTTAGCGTGATATTTTAATGTATCCAAACTTGCCGAGTTCAGTTCCTTGATAAAATAATTACTGTATCCTGTTACTTTCATTGACTTACTTGAATTACTTCTTAATACGATAAACATAAAATGACGTAATAAACCTTCATCTTCTACTATAGTTAATACCTTTTGTTGAAACTCAACTTTATTACATTTATGTATTACTCCCGCATCCCCAACTAACGTCAAATTATCTTCCACAACAGTCCCTCCAAACGTTTAAAAATTATTAACTTCAATCTCATCCCTTAACACTAACAGTTTAACTGTTTAATATTTTCTAAAATTTAGACACTTTAATAATACAACATAACCCCTGTCAGATCAAAGGATTTTTGATAATACTTTTTTATATAACGTTTACCATCTATACGTTTAAAAACATTCGGTTCTTAACACTGCGTAAAATGCGAAAGGTATGATGTCTTTCTCCTTCAAAATAAAGGACAGCATCGACCATATGTTCAAGTAACCGCGGCCCCGCAATTGAGCCTTCTTTTGTCACATGACCGACAATAAAAATCGGGATGCCTTTACTTTTTGCTATTCTCATCAGCTGGCTTGTGCATTCCCGTACTTGCGATACACTTCCTGGGGCCGAAGTGACATCCTCTTTAAATATAGTTTGAATGGAATCAATCACTACAAACTTTGGATCAATCGCTTCTATTTGACTTACCACATCATGCAGATTGGTTTCTGATAGTACATAAAGCTCTTCGGACTGAATTCCGAGGCGTTCAGCACGCAGCTTTGTTTGACGAGATGATTCCTCACCTGAAATATATAAAACAGGGAGTTGTTTATTAGCAATTTGCGCGGAAACTTGGAGAAGTAATGTTGACTTCCCAATTCCCGGATCACCACCAATCAAAACCAAAGATCCAGCAACAATACCTCCGCCGAGCACTCGGTTTAATTCAGGCATATCTGTAGCAAGACGCGGTTCTTTCTCTGATTTAATCGCTGTAATCTTTTCAGGCTTAGCCGATGATGAAGAATTGGTTTGAAATACATGCCGAGAGTTTGAGGCTGTGGCTGATACTTCCTCCACTAGCGTATTCCACTGATGGCAGCCTGGACATTTCCCCATCCATTTCGGAGTTTCATAACCACATTCCTGACATACAAACTTTGTCTTTCTTTTTGCCAAGGGAATCGTCCCCTCTCTTACTATTCTATACGATAAACATTGTGAAAAAGTTTCATATTGGTATCAATTATATTAAACTCTTCTTACTAAAAGCATAGACGATACAGAAAAAAATCGGAAGGCAAATACCTTCCGATTGTAAAACATTCATATTTTCTTCAAATTTACAGCCTTATTTTGCTTCTTGTTGAACATGAACCGTAAATTCCTTATCGTCATTTACGTCAATTTTAACCTTTTGGCCTTTTTGAATCTTCTCTTTTAACAACTCTTCAGATAAAAGGTCCTCAACGTTTTTCTGAATGGAGCGGCGCAAAGGTCTTGCCCCGTACTCCGGATCGAAGCCTTCTTCTGCAATATGCTCGATAGCTTTTTCAGTTAAAGTAAAGTCGATCTCTTGATCTAATAATCGTTTTCTTAAATGTTCTGCCATCAAGGTTACGATATCTTTCATATGCTTCTTCTCTAGAGAGTGGAAGACAATCGTTTCATCAATTCTATTTAGGAACTCTGGACGAAATGCTTTCTTCAACTCATCAGTGACTTTAGACTTCATATCCTTGTAGTCCTGACCTGAATCGTCCATAGAAAATCCAAGATATTTATTTCTCTTAAGTTCTTGCGCACCAACGTTAGATGTCATGATCAGAACGGTATTGCGGAAGTCAATAACACGTCCTTTAGAATCAGTTAAGCGGCCGTCCTCAAGCACTTGTAGAAGAATGTTAAATACTTCAGGGTGGGCCTTCTCAACTTCGTCCAGCAGGATAACAGAATATGGTTTATTCCGTACTTTCTCAGTGAGCTGACCACCTTCATCATAACCCACATAGCCTGGAGGTGAACCTACAAGTCGAGACGTGCTGTGCTTCTCCATATATTCGGACATATCGATACGAATCATTGCATCTTCTTCACCAAACATACTCTCAGCCAACGCACGAGCAAGTTCAGTTTTACCTACACCTGTAGGCCCTAAGAAAATAAATGAGCCAATCGGACGTTTCGGATCTTTTAGACCCGCGCGAGCACGACGAATCGCTTTAGATATCGCTCGAACTGCTTCTTCCTGACCAATGATGCGGTTATGAAGAGTATCCTCTAAATGCAGCAGCCGCTCACTCTCATCCTTTGTCATTTTTTCCACAGGAACACCTGTCCATGTCGATACAATGGATGCTATATCCTCAACAGTGACCTCTGAATCCTCTTGGCCTTGCTTTTCTTTCCATTCATCCTTAGTCTGATCGAGTTCATCACGTAAATGCTGCTCATTATCTCTTAGTGATGCCGCCTTTTCAAATTCTTGACTTTGCACGGCTGCATCTTTTTCTTTCCGCACTTCTTCAAGCTTCTGTTCAAGCTCTTTTAAGTTTGGCGGTGCTGTATAAGAGCGAAGGCGAACTTTTGATGCCGCTTCATCAATTAAGTCAATCGCTTTATCCGGAAGGAAGCGGTCAGAAATATAACGATCTGAGAAACGAACTGCAGATTCAATAGATTCATCTGTAATTGACACTCTATGGTGAGCTTCATAACGGTCACGCAGCCCTTTTAAAATTTGAACAGATTCTTCGAGTGTTGGTTCACCTACTTGAATCGGTTGGAAACGGCGTTCAAGCGCTGCATCCTTCTCAATATACTTTTTATATTCGTCTAGCGTTGTGGCACCAATACATTGCAGTTCACCGCGTGCAAGGGAAGGTTTTAGAATATTAGAAGCATCAATCGCTCCTTCCGCACCACCTGCACCAATTAAAGTATGGAGTTCATCAATGAATAGGATGATATTCCCCGCCTGGCGAATCTCCTCCATTACCTTTTTCAATCGGTCCTCAAATTCTCCACGGTATTTCGTGCCTGCCACAACGGTCCCCATGTCCAGTGTCATGACTCGTTTATCGCGCAAAATCTCTGGTATTTCATTGTTCATGATTTGTTGGGCTAAGCCTTCAGCAATCGCCGTTTTACCTACACCAGGCTCCCCGACAAGGACCGGGTTATTCTTTGTACGACGACTTAACACTTGGATGACTCGCTCTATTTCCTTGCTACGCCCAATCACTGGATCGATGTTGCCTTCTTTAGCAATAGCAGTTAAATCACGTGCCAGTGAATCAAGAGTCGGTGTATTCGCATTGGCTGGCTGGGCACCACCACTGCCGCCACGGCGGTTCTGACCGCCAGTTGATTCATTATTGCCAAGGAGTTGTAATACTTGTTGGCGGGCCTTATTTAAGCTGACACCTAAATTGTTTAACACACGAGCTGCAACACCCTCTCCTTCACGAATAAGGCCAAGCAGAATGTGCTCTGTACCCACATAGGAATGACCTAGCTTGCGGGCTTCATCCATCGATAATTCGATCACTTTTTTTGCACGTGGAGTATAGTGTATCGTTTGTGATACTTTTTCACCTTTACCAATTAATTTTTCCACTTCTTGCTGAATCTTACTTGACTCGAGGCTTAAAGCTGTTAAAGATTTAGCAGCAATTCCCTCTCCTTCACTTACTAATCCTAATAAAATATGCTCTGTTCCAATGTTATTATGACCTAATCGAACCGCTTCTTCTTGTGCTAAAGCAAGTACCTTTTGTGCGCGTTCAGTAAATCGTCCAAACATCATGGATACAACCTCCTTGCATTTATTCTTTATTTTCTAATTGTAGTCTTTCACGAATGAGTGAAGCCCTTCTAATATCTCGCTCGGACGGGGACAATGTTTCTTTCGCATACTGCTGTAGAAATCCAGGTTGTGTTAGTACCATCAACTCATTGAGGATGGTTTTTGGCACATGATCGATAAATCCAAGATCAATACCCAGCCTAAGGTCGGATAAACATTTAGCGGCCTCTTTAGACTCTATGATTCGACCATACTTTAAAACACCATACGAGCGAAAAATTCGATCCTCAAGCTGTATGCCTGAGCGATGCATCAATGCTTGTCTTGCCCTTCGCTCCTGATCAATCAGTTGTTTTACTACACTATGGAGATCCTCTACGATATCTTCTTCAGATTTCCCTAGTGTTATTTGGTTTGATATTTGAAAAATACTGCCTACTGCCTCACTGCCTTCCCCATAAATTCCTCGAACGACTAAACCAAGCTGGTTAATGGCAGGGGTCATTCGGTTAATCTGCTGGGTCATGGCGAGAGCCGGAAGATGCATCATCACCGATGCCCTCATCCCGGTACCCACGTTTGTAGGGCAAGCAGTAAGATAACCGCGTTTTTCATCAAACGCATAATCAATCTTCTCCTCCAGCCAATCATCAAGCTGTGAAGCCTGCTCTAAAGCCCTATCAAGTTGGAACCCTGGAAAATATAACTGTATGCGAATATGATCCTCTTCATTAATCATAATCGATACCTGCTCATTTTGAGAAATTAGAGAAGCAGAGTGTACTGAGTTGTTCGTTAAATGCGGACTAATCAAATGCTTCTCTACAAGAACCCTTTTCTCAATCGGCTGCAGATCATTCATTTTAACTATTTCAAAATTTTTATAATCCCTAAACGACTCGTTGCGAAATTCTCCATTGAAGAAATTTAATA
Organism: Halobacillus amylolyticus; assembly: GCF_022921115.1. Lineage (NCBI taxonomy): Bacteria > Bacillati > Bacillota > Bacilli > Caryophanales > Bacillaceae > Halobacillus > Halobacillus amylolyticus. Next base: position 2,602,487 of record NZ_CP095075.1, read on the forward strand.
CTTTTTCCAGATTATCTTCGGAAGAAATCGTCGGAAACGGAATGCTTGAGAAGTTACGCGCTAATCGAATACGGCTGCTTAAAACAATATCACTATCCGGGCCATCTTGTTTCATCCATGGACTAATGGCTTCATTCATGAATTGCTGTAATGACATTAGCTCTCCCCCTCCTCTCTTTGCTGGAGTTGGTCATCCAAAGAGCGAATCTCATCTCTAATCTTGGCCGCTTCCTCGAATTCTTCTTGTTCGATTAACCGCACAAGCTCAGATTTATATTGATCCATTTGACGCCTAAGATGCAAGTTACCTCCTTCACGCCTAGGGATCTTTCCATCATGGCGTGTATTTTCGCTATGCACACGGCGGAGAATTGGATTTAGTCGTTCGTCAAATGTCTCATAACATTTTGCACAACCAAACTTTCCAGCTCTGGCAAATTCCTGAAAAGTTAACCCACATGTCGGACATTTAAGCTGTTCTTTTTGCTGCTGAGCATCCATTTGCTGACCATTAAAGGATTGTTTTGGTTCGTAATTAAATAGTCCTGTCAATAAATCGTTCAATGTAAAGCTTTCTTCATGGTCATGCATATATCCTTTTTCTTTCGCACATTTTTCACAAACATGGACTTCGGTCTTTTCTCCGTTCATTAACTGTGTTAAATGAACGGTGGCAGGACGGTTATGGCATCGTTGGCATTCCATAACATTCTCTCCCTTCTATGTTAGCTTGTATATTTCAGGGTGAATAGCATAGCCGTAAGAATCCTTGAACGGACCTCGTCCCTTAGAGGAAGGGGGAAAGCGAGAACTTCACGATCCATTGCACTGACCATCATACGTGCTTCACGGCTTGTGATACTGTTATTTTCAAGTAACCTCTCGATAATATCTATCGCTATAGATTGAGAAACCTTTGGATGGATGAGATGTATAATATCATCAATCATCTGTGCTTCAGATCGATGTTGAATACGGCGTATCCGAATATAACCGCCGCCCCCGCGTTTACTTTCAACTATATATCCTTTTTCCACAGTGAAACGTGTTTTAATCACATAATTAATTTGTGAAGGTACACATTGAAACCGATCAGCAATCTCACTTCGCTTAATTTCAATGGCTTTCTTCTCATTATCATTTAAAATATTCTTTAAATACTCTTCTATGATGTCGGATATATTCCGCATCTTCCCTCCCCCTCTTTTGACTTTGACTATCTTTGACTATAATTTTATTATACTCATTTTAAACACATTCGCAAATAAAATGTTTGTGTGTTTACACCTCTCATCATTCCCTAATCGGGTAAAGGTTAAAACAAAAAAACTATACGATTTCTCGTATAGTTTTCTTTATCTTCTTTGTTCAACCTGTAAGACATTATCGACTTTTGATAACTGTTCAAGTAAGGAAGTATCATTAATCTCCTGTCCCTTAGTAATTTGAATAAGAATGTTTTTTGTTCGATTATTTAAATTTTCTATCTCCACTTTTTGAAGTGAAATACCTTGCTCATCAAAGATTTCAAGTAACTTACTTGCTTCAATTCTTTCGTCTGCCAGGAGTACGTAGGAATTCTTGAAATAGCCACTAAAGTACTTTTTCTCTAGATTATTTAAAAAGATAAGGCTCAGTAGCACTAAAATTGTAGCAAGTACGGCAACATCATACATACCAGCTCCAACAACTAATCCCAATCCAGCAACCGTCCAAATAGAAGCAGCTGTCGTAAGCCCACGGATCGTCATCCCGTTAACAATAATTGTCCCAGCTCCTAAAAAGCCAATACCACTAATGACGTAGGAAGGGAGGCGTGATGGGTCAAAACGGACATTATCATGATTACTAATAAATTCTTCAAACCCATATAATGATAAAAGCATCATAAGACAAGCACCGATACCGACTAGTATATGGGTGCGAAACCCTGCGGAATGATTTTTCAACTCCCGTTCAAACCCTATAATCCCTGATAAAAGTAAGGCAATAAATAAGCGAATAAAAAATAAATCTAAGTTATCGTTAAATAAATCAAAATCATCCATACCAATACCACCACCCTTTGTTCAGGAAATAATGTGTCTACTTATATTATTATATAGTAAAAAACCGGAAGCATATGCTTCCGGTTTAACTACAATATAATGACGTGGCCGCGTCCTACTCTCACGGGGATCGACCCGACTACCATCGGCGCTGAAGAGCTTAACTGCTGTGTTCGGCATGGGAACAGGTGTGGCCTCTTCGCTCTCGCCACCACATCATGGGTTATGAGGTGAACCCTCAAAACTGGATAAGACATCCAAGACCAACATCATGTTTTAACGTTTGACAATCTAGCTCCGACTCCCAAGTCCTCATGTTCTAAGTCATCTCTCTTCAAGGTTGAAAAACCACAGCCTTTACGTGAGCTCACTTAGCCCAGCGGACGTAAACGGTCGTCTCCGCTTTTTAATATAGTTAAGCCATCGATTGATTAGTATCCGTCAGCTTCACGTGTCACCACGCTTCGACCTCGGACCTATCGACCTCATCGTCTCTGAGGAATCTTACTTACTTGGCGTAAGGGGAAATCTCATCTCAAGGGGGCTTCATGCTTAGATGCTTTCAGCACTTATCCCGTCCACACGTAGCTACCCAGCGATGCTCCTGGCGGAACAACTGGTACACCAGCGGTGTGTCCATCCCGGTCCTCTCGTACTAAGGACAGCTCCTTTCAGATTTCCAACGCCCACGACGGATAGGGACCGAACTGTCTCACGACGTTCTGAACCCAGCTCGCGTACCGCTTTAATGGGCGAACAGCCCAACCCTTGGGACCGACTACAGCCCCAGGATGCGATGAGCCGACATCGAGGTGCCAAACCTCCCCGTCGATGTGGACTCTTGGGGGAGATAAGCCTGTTATCCCCGGGGTAGCTTTTATCCGTTGAGCGACGGCCCTTCCATACGGTACCGCCGGATCACTAAGCCCGACTTTCGTCCCTGCTCGACTTGTAGGTCTCGCAGTCAAGCTCCCTTGTGCCTTTACACTCTGCGAATGATTTCCAACCATTCTGAGGGAACCTTTGGGCGCCTCCGTTACTCTTTAGGAGGCGACCGCCCCAGTCAAACTGCCCACCTGACACTGTCTCCGAACCGGATCACGGTCCTGGGTTAGAATGTCCGTACAGCCAGGGTGGTATCCCACCAGCGCCTCCACCGAAGCTAGCGCTCCGGGTTCTCAGGCTCCCACCTATCCTGTACAAGCTGTACCAACATTCAATATCAGGCTACAGTAAAGCTCCACGGGGTCTTTCCGTCCTGTCGCGGGTAATGCGCATCTTCACGCATAGTATAATTTCACCGGGTCTCTCGTTGAGACAGTGCCCAAGTCGTTGCACCTTTCGTGCGGGTCGGAACTTACCCGACAAGGAATTTCGCTACCTTAGGACCGTTATAGTTACGGCCGCCGTTTACTGGGGCTTCGGTTCAACGCTTCGCGCAGAGCGCTAACGCATCCCCTTAACCTTCCAGCACCGGGCAGGTGTCAGCCCCTATACTTCGCCTTACGGCTTCGCAGAGACCTGTGTTTTTGGTAAACAGTCGCTTGGGCCTTTTCACTGCGGCTCCTCGGCAGAGGAGCACCCCTTCTCCCGAAGTTACGGGGTCATTTTGCCGAGTTCCTTAACGAGAGTTCTCCCGCTCACCTTAGGATTCTCTCCTCGCCTACCTGTGTTGGTTTGCGGTACGGGCGCCTCTTTCCTCACTAGAGGATTTTCTTGGCAGTGTGAAATCAGGAGCTTCGGTACTTAAATTCCCTCCCCATCACAGCTTGACGTTGCCGAGCGGATTTGCCTGTCTCGACCGTCTTACTGCTTGGACGCACACATCCAGTGGTGCGCTCTCCTTATCCTCCTGCGTCCCCCCGTCGTTCAAACGGAAAGGAGGCGGTACAGGAATATCAACCTGTTGGCCATCGCCTACGCCTTTCGGCCTCGGCTTAGGTCCCGACTAACCCTGAGAGGACGAGCCTTCCTCAGGAAACCTTGGGCTTTCGGTGAAAGAGATTCTCACTCTTTTTTCGCTACTCATACCGGCATTCTCACTTCTAAGCGCTCCACCAGTCCTTACGGTCTGACTTCGCAGCCCTTAGAACGCTCTCCTACCACTGATCCGTTCGGATCAATCCGCAGCTTCGGTGGTGTGTTTAGCCCCGGTATATTTTCGGCGCAGAGTCACTCGACCAGTGAGCTATTACGCACTCTTTCAATGATGGCTGCTTCTAAGCCAACATCCTGGTTGTCTAAGCAACTCCACATCCTTTTCCACTTAACACACACTTTGGGACCTTAGCTGGCGGTCTGGGCTGTTTCCCTTTCGACCATGAACCTTATCACCCATGGTCTGACTCCCAGAACAAAGTCGTTGGCATTCGGAGTTTGACTGAATTCGGTAACCCGGTAGGGGCCCCTCGTCCAATCAGTGCTCTACCTCCAAGACTTTCTATTCTGAGGCTAGCCCTAAAGCTATTTCGGAGAGAACCAGCTATCTCCGTGTTCGATTGGCATTTCACCCCTACCCACACCTCATCCCCGCAATTTTCAACTTGCGTGGGTTCGGGCCTCCAGTCAGTGTTACCTGACCTTCACCCTGGACATGGGTAGATCACACGGTTTCGGGTCTACGACCGCCTACTGCTTCGCCCTATTCAGACTCGCTTTCGCTGCGGCTCCGCTGCTTTAGCTTAACCTTGCAGACGGTCGTAACTCGCCGGTTCATTCTACAAAAGGCACGCCGTCACCCATCAATGGGCTCCGACTACTTGTAGGCACACGGTTTCAGGATCTCTTTCACTCCCCTTCCGGGGTGCTTTTCACCTTTCCCTCACGGTACTGGTTCACTATCGGTTACTAGGGAGTATTTAGCCTTGGGAGATGGTCCTCCCGGATTCCGACGGAATTCCTCGTGTTCCGCCGTACTCAGGATCCACTCCGGAGAAAAGAGGATGTCGACTACAGGGCTCTTACCTGCTCCGGCTGATCGTTCCAGATCGATTCATCTATCCTCTTTTTTTGTAACTCCAAAGGAGTGTCCTACAACCCCAGAAAGCAAGCTTTCTGGTTTGGGCTGATTCCGTTTCGCTCGCCGCTACTTGGGAAATCGCGTTTGCTTTCTCTTCCTCCGGGTAATGAGATGTTTCAGTTCCCCGGGTCTGCCTTCCCTTACCTATGTATTCAGTAAAGGATCCTGCTCCATTACGAGCAGGGGGTTTCCCCATTCGGAAATCTTCGGTGCATAGCCTACTTACGGCTTCCCAAAGCATATCGGTGTTAGTCCCGTCCTTCATCGGCTCCTAGTACCAAGGCATCCACCGTGCGCCCTTATTCACTTAACTATTATCGTCGTGAAAAGACGTTAAAAAATTGATGTTTGATGTCTTGTCATCCCGTGTCGTCCTCTATCAAAAGAAGATCGCCACGTTCTGATTAATCTTATCCAGTTTTCAAGGTTCACATTGAAAGATCGTTTGATCTCTCAAAACTGAACAACCAACCATGTACGTCTTCCGTATGCGGCAGCTTCCCGGTGTTCTCGTAAGAGAAAGGGGTTGCCTTGCATAGTTCCTTAGAAAGGAGGTGATCCAGCCGCACCTTCCGATACGGCTACCTTGTTACGACTTCACCCCAATCATTGGCCCCACCTTCGGCGGCTGGCTCCAAAAAGGTTACCTCACCGACTTCGGGTGTTGCCAACTCTCGTGGTGTGACGGGCGGTGTGTACAAGGCCCGGGAACGTATTCACCGCGGCATGCTGATCCGCGATTACTAGCGATTCCGGCTTCATGCAGGCGAGTTGCAGCCTGCAATCCGAACTGAGAATGGTTTTATGGGATTTGCTACACCTCGCGGCTTCGCTGCCCTTTGTACCATCCATTGTAGCACGTGTGTAGCCCAGGTCATAAGGGGCATGATGATTTGACGTCATCCCCGCCTTCCTCCGGTTTGTCACCGGCAGTCACCTTAGAGTGCCCAACTTAATGCTGGCAACTAAGATTAGGGGTTGCGCTCGTTGCGGGACTTAACCCAACATCTCACGACACGAGCTGACGACAACCATGCACCACCTGTCACTTGGTCCCCGAAGGGAAGACCCTATCTCTAGGGCGGTCCAAGGATGTCAAGACCTGGTAAGGTTCTTCGCGTTGCTTCGAATTAAACCACATGCTCCACCGCTTGTGCGGGCCCCCGTCAATTCCTTTGAGTTTCAGCCTTGCGGCCGTACTCCCCAGGCGGAGTGCTTAATGCGTTAACTTCAGCACTAAGGGGTGGAAGCCCCCTAACACCTAGCACTCATCGTTTACGGCGTGGACTACCAGGGTATCTAATCCTGTTTGCTACCCACGCTTTCGCACCTCAGCGTCAGAGACAGACCAGAGAGTCGCCTTCGCCACTGGTGTTCCTCCACATATCTACGCATTTCACCGCTACACGTGGAATTCCACTCTCCTCTTCTGTCCTCAAGTTCCCCAGTTTCCAATGACCCTCCACGGTTGAGCCGTGGGCTTTCACATCAGACTTAAGGAACCGCCTGCGCGCGCTTTACGCCCAATAATTCCGGACAACGCTTGCCCCCTACGTATTACCGCGGCTGCTGGCACGTAGTTAGCCGGGGCTTCCTCGTTAGGTACCGTCAAGGTACCGCCCTGTTCGAACGGTACTTGTTCTTCCCTAACAACAGAACTTTACGATCCGAAGACCTTCATCGTTCACGCGGCGTTGCTCCGTCAGACTTTCGTCCATTGCGGAAGATTCCCTACTGCTGCCTCCCGTAGGAGTCTGGGCCGTGTCTCAGTCCCAGTGTGGCCGATCACCCTCTCAGGTCGGCTACGCATCGTTGCCTTGGTGAGCCGTTACCTCACCAACTAGCTAATGCGCCGCGGGCCCATCTGTAAGTGATAGCCAGAAGCCATCTTTTACCTTCCCCTCATGCGAGAGAAAGGATTACCCGGCATTAGCCCCGGTTTCCCGGAGTTATTCCGATCTTACAGGCAGGTTGCCCACGTGTTACTCACCCGTCCGCCGCTCATTCCACAAGCGTCACCCCCGAAGGGGATCTGCTTGCTTCCTGCGCTCGACTTGCATGTATTAGGCACGCCGCCAGCGTTCGTCCTGAGCCAGGATCAAACTCTCCATAAAAGTTGAGAATGACTTGCTCATTTGCACACCGAATGTGCTTGTTTGAATTCTCTCTATATAATAGAAAGAATATGTTGACGTACTGGTTGGTTCGTTCAGTTTTCAAAGATCAAAATGGTGGAGCCTAGCGGGATCGAACCGCTGACCTCCTGCGTGCAAAGCAGGCGCTCTCCCAGCTGAGCTAAGGCCCCAAATTATAATGGTTAGAGAATGGTCGGGAAGACAGGATTCGAACCTGCGACCCCTTGGTCCCAAACCAAGTGCTCTACCAAGCTGAGCTACTTCCCGTAAAATAATGGCGCGCCCGAGAGGAGTCGAACCCCTAACCTTCTGATCCGTAGTCAGACGCTCTATCCAATTGAGCTACGGGCGCAAATAATATTATGGTGCCGAGGGCCGGACTCGAACCGGCACGGTAGAAACCTACCGCAGGATTTTAAGTCCTGTGCGTCTGCCAATTCCGCCACCCCGGCTTGACAAGTTTGTTAGGTCTTTTAAATCTTATTAAGTATTATGGAGCGGAAGACGGGATTCGAACCCGCGACCCCCACCTTGGCAAGGTGGTGTTCTACCACTGAACTACTTCCGCATATAATGCGGGTGGAGGGACTTGAACCCCCACGCCGTGAAGCACTAGATCCTAAATCTAGCGTGTCTGCCAATTCCACCACACCCGCAAATCATGGTGAGCCATGGAGGGCTCGAACCTCCGACCCTCTGATTAAAAGTCAGATGCTCTACCAGCTGAGCTAATGGCTCTTAATAAAAAGTGAATCTCATACGTTTAAAAATGATGCTCGTCTTGTTGCAAATTAAGGCAGTGAAACTGCTCGTTCATATATCATTTTAAAAAGCGATCAATGGTGCCGGCCAGAGGACTTGAACCCCCAACCTACTGATTACAAATCAGTTGCTCTACCAGTTGAGCTAGGCCGGCAATCATGGTGGAGGATGCAGGGCTCGAACCTGCGACCCCTTGCTTGTAAGGCAAGTGCTCTCCCAGCTGAGCTAATCCTCCGGATTATGTAATAAAGCTTGGCGGCGTCCTACTCTCACGGGGATCGACCCGACTACCATCGGCGCTGAAGAGCTTAACTGCTGTGTTCGGCATGGGAACAGGTGTGACCTCTTCGCTCTCGCCACCAAACCTTATTAATTTTCAAGGACAAGATATATTATATTGCCCTTTCAGGGAAATTTCAAGAGTTTTTTTGAAAACCCTCAAAACTGGATAAGACATCCAAGACCAACATCATGTTTTAACGTTTGACAATCTAGCTCCGACTCCCAAGTCCTCATGTTCTAAGCGATCTCTCTTCAAGGTTGAAAAACCACAGCCTTTACGTGAGCTCACTTAGCCCAGCGGACGTAAACGGTCGTCTCCGCTTTTTAATATAGTTAAGCCATCGATTGATTAGTATCCGTCAGCTTCACGTGTCACCACGCTTCGACCTCGGACCTATCGACCTCATCGTCTCTGAGGAATCTTACTTACTTGGCGTAAGGGGAAATCTCATCTCAAGGGGGCTTCATGCTTAGATGCTTTCAGCACTTATCCCGTCCACACGTAGCTACCCAGCGATGCTCCTGGCGGAACAACTGGTACACCAGCGGTGTGTCCATCCCGGTCCTCTCGTACTAAGGACAGCTCCTTTCAGATTTCCAACGCCCACGACGGATAGGGACCGAACTGTCTCACGACGTTCTGAACCCAGCTCGCGTACCGCTTTAATGGGCGAACAGCCCAACCCTTGGGACCGACTACAGCCCCAGGATGCGATGAGCCGACATCGAGGTGCCAAACCTCCCCGTCGATGTGGACTCTTGGGGAGATAAGCCTGTTATCCCCGGGGTAGCTTTTATCCGTTGAGCGACGGCCCTTCCATACGGTACCGCCGGATCACTAAGCCCGACTTTCGTCCCTGCTCGACTTGTAGGTCTCGCAGTCAAGCTCCCTTGTGCCTTTACACTCTGCGAATGATTTCCAACCATTCTGAGGGAACCTTTGGGCGCCTCCGTTACTCTTTAGGAGGCGACCGCCCCAGTCAAACTGCCCACCTGACACTGTCTCCGAACCGGATCACGGTCCTGGGTTAGAATGTCCGTACAGCCAGGGTGGTATCCCACCAGCGCCTCCACCGAAGCTAGCGCTCCGGGTTCTCAGGCTCCCACCTATCCTGTACAAGCTGTACCAACATTCAATATCAGGCTACAGTAAAGCTCCACGGGGTCTTTCCGTCCTGTCGCGGGTAATGCGCATCTTCACGCATAGTATAATTTCACCGGGTCTCTCGTTGAGACAGTGCCCAAGTCGTTGCACCTTTCGTGCGGGTCGGAACTTACCCGACAAGGAATTTCGCTACCTTAGGACCGTTATAGTTACGGCCGCCGTTTACTGGGGCTTCGGTTCAACGCTTCGCGCAAAGCGCTAACGCATCCCCTTAACCTTCCAGCACCGGGCAGGTGTCAGCCCCTATACTTCGCCTTACGGCTTCGCAGAGACCTGTGTTTTTGGTAAACAGTCGCTTGGGCCTTTTCACTGCGGCTCCTCGGCAGAGGAGCACCCCTTCTCCCGAAGTTACGGGGTCATTTTGCCGAGTTCCTTAACGAGAGTTCTCCCGCTCACCTTAGGATTCTCTCCTCGCCTACCTGTGTTGGTTTGCGGTACGGGCGCCTCTTTCCTCACTAGAGGATTTTCTTGGCAGTGTGAAATCAGGAGCTTCGGTACTTAAATTCCCTCCCCATCACAGCTTGACGTTGCCGAGCGGATTTGCCTGTCTCGACCGTCTTACTGCTTGGACGCACACATCCAGTGGTGCGCTCTCCTTATCCTCCTGCGTCCCCCCGTCGTTCAAACGGAAAGGAGGCGGTACAGGAATATCAACCTGTTGGCCATCGCCTACGCCTTTCGGCCTCGGCTTAGGTCCCGACTAACCCTGAGAGGACGAGCCTTCCTCAGGAAACCTTGGGCTTTCGGTGAAAGAGATTCTCACTCTTTTTTCGCTACTCATACCGGCATTCTCACTTCTAAGCGCTCCACCAGTCCTTACGGTCTGACTTCGCAGCCCTTAGAACGCTCTCCTACCACTGATCCGTTCGGATCAATCCGCAGCTTCGGTGGTGTGTTTAGCCCCGGTATATTTTCGGCGCAGAGTCACTCGACCAGTGAGCTATTACGCACTCTTTCAATGATGGCTGCTTCTAAGCCAACATCCTGGTTGTCTAAGCAACTCCACATCCTTTTCCACTTAACACACACTTTGGGACCTTAGCTGGCGGTCTGGGCTGTTTCCCTTTCGACCATGAACCTTATCACCCATGGTCTGACTCCCAGAACAAAGTCGTTGGCATTCGGAGTTTGACTGAATTCGGTAACCCGGTAGGGGCCCCTCGTCCAATCAGTGCTCTACCTCCAAGACTTTCTATTCTGAGGCTAGCCCTAAAGCTATTTCGGAGAGAACCAGCTATCTCCGTGTTCGATTGGCATTTCACCCCTACCCACACCTCATCCCCGCAATTTTCAACTTGCGTGGGTTCGGGCCTCCAGTCAGTGTTACCTGACCTTCACCCTGGACATGGGTAGATCACACGGTTTCGGGTCTACGACCGCCTACTGCTTCGCCCTATTCAGACTCGCTTTCGCTGCGGCTCCGCTGCTTTAGCTTAACCTTGCAGACGGTCGTAACTCGCCGGTTCATTCTACAAAAGGCACGCCGTCACCCATCAATGGGCTCCGACTACTTGTAGGCACACGGTTTCAGGATCTTTTTCACTCCCCTTCCGGGGTGCTTTTCACCTTTCCCTCACGGTACTGGTTCACTATCGGTTACTAGGGAGTATTTAGCCTTGGGAGATGGTCCTCCCGGATTCCGACGGAATTCCTCGTGTTCCGCCGTACTCAGGATCCACTCCGGAGAAAAGAAGATGTCGACTACAGGGCTCTTACCTGCTCCGGCTGATCGTTCCAGATCGATTCATCTATCCTCTTTTTTTGTAACTCCAAAGGAGTGTCCTACAACCCCAGAAAGCAAGCTTTCTGGTTTGGGCTGATTCCGTTTCGCTCGCCGCTACTTGGGAAATCGCGTTTGCTTTCTCTTCCTCCGGGTAATGAGATGTTTCAGTTCCCCGGGTCTGCCTTCCCTTACCTATGTATTCAGTAAAGGATCCTGCTCCATTACGAGCAGGGGTTTCCCCATTCGGAAATCTTCGGTGCATAGCCTACTTACGGCTTCCCAAAGCATATCGGTGTTAGTCCCGTCCTTCATCGGCTCCTAGTACCAAGGCATCCACCGTGCGCCCTTATTCACTTAACTATTATCGTCGTGAAAAGACGTTAAAAAATTGATGTTTGATGTCTTGTCATCCCGTGTCGTCCTCTATCAAAAGAAGATCGCCACGTTCTGATTAATCTTATCCAGTTTTCAAGGTTCACATTGAAAGATCGTTTGATCTCTCAAAACTGAACAACCAACCATGTACGTCTTCCGTATGCGGCAGCTTCCCGATGTTCTCGTAAGAGAAAGGGGTTGCCTTGCATAGTTCCTTAGAAAGGAGGTGATCCAGCCGCACCTTCCGATACGGCTACCTTGTTACGACTTCACCCCAATCATTGGCCCCACCTTCGGCGGCTGGCTCCAAAAAGGTTACCTCACCGACTTCGGGTGTTGCCAACTCTCGTGGTGTGACGGGCGGTGTGTACAAGGCCCGGGAACGTATTCACCGCGGCATGCTGATCCGCGATTACTAGCGATTCCGGCTTCATGCAGGCGAGTTGCAGCCTGCAATCCGAACTGAGAATGGTTTTATGGGATTTGCTACACCTCGCGGCTTCGCTGCCCTTTGTACCATCCATTGTAGCACGTGTGTAGCCCAGGTCATAAGGGGCATGATGATTTGACGTCATCCCCGCCTTCCTCCGGTTTGTCACCGGCAGTCACCTTAGAGTGCCCAACTTAATGCTGGCAACTAAGATTAGGGGTTGCGCTCGTTGCGGGACTTAACCCAACATCTCACGACACGAGCTGACGACAACCATGCACCACCTGTCACTTGGTCCCCGAAGGGAAGACCCTATCTCTAGGGCGGTCCAAGGATGTCAAGACCTGGTAAGGTTCTTCGCGTTGCTTCGAATTAAACCACATGCTCCACCGCTTGTGCGGGCCCCCGTCAATTCCTTTGAGTTTCAGCCTTGCGGCCGTACTCCCCAGGCGGAGTGCTTAATGCGTTAACTTCAGCACTAAGGGGTGGAAGCCCCCTAACACCTAGCACTCATCGTTTACGGCGTGGACTACCAGGGTATCTAATCCTGTTTGCTACCCACGCTTTCGCACCTCAGCGTCAGAGACAGACCAGAGAGTCGCCTTCGCCACTGGTGTTCCTCCACATATCTACGCATTTCACCGCTACACGTGGAATTCCACTCTCCTCTTCTGTCCTCAAGTTCCCCAGTTTCCAATGACCCTCCACGGTTGAGCCGTGGGCTTTCACATCAGACTTAAGGAACCGCCTGCGCGCGCTTTACGCCCAATAATTCCGGACAACGCTTGCCCCCTACGTATTACCGCGGCTGCTGGCACGTAGTTAGCCGGGGCTTCCTCGTTAGGTACCGTCAAGGTACCGCCCTGTTCGAACGGTACTTGTTCTTCCCTAACAACAGAACTTTACGATCCGAAGACCTTCATCGTTCACGCGGCGTTGCTCCGTCAGACTTTCGTCCATTGCGGAAGATTCCCTACTGCTGCCTCCCGTAGGAGTCTGGGCCGTGTCTCAGTCCCAGTGTGGCCGATCACCCTCTCAGGTCGGCTACGCATCGTTGCCTTGGTGAGCCGTTACCTCACCAACTAGCTAATGCGCCGCGGGCCCATCTGTAAGTGATAGCCAGAAGCCATCTTTTACCTTCCCCTCATGCGAGAGAAAGGATTACCCGGCATTAGCCCCGGTTTCCCGGAGTTATTCCGATCTTACAGGCAGGTTGCCCACGTGTTACTCACCCGTCCGCCGCTCATTCCACAAGCGTCACCCCCGAAGGGGATCTGCTTGCTTCCTGCGCTCGACTTGCATGTATTAGGCACGCCGCCAGCGTTCGTCCTGAGCCAGGATCAAACTCTCCATAAAAGTTGAGAATGACTTGCTCATTTGCACACCGAATGTGCTTGTTTGAATTCTCTCTATATAATAGATAGAATATGTTGACGTACTGGTTGGTTCGTTCAGTTTTCAAAGATCAAAAGCTTGTCCGCCGCTTCAAAACAGCGACCTAATTAATATACCATGGGGAGCGAGTTAAGTCAATAACTTTTCTCATGATATTTTCACTGACAAAGATAATCTGTCGCGTTCGCTTTATGCGACGTTTAATAATTTACCATGGTTTCAAAAGTAAATCAAGGGCACAGTGAAATAAAAGTTTTTTCTGACGATTGGACGACAGAACAAAAGTGTAAACACATTGGTCAGCAGCGACACACGATGTTAGGCTAATTTTGGAACGTTGTTCCTGTTCAACAACGAACCAACCAGCAGAGACCACTGAAAAATACTGTTTATAGTGAAAAAGAAGCGGATCACCTATACCTAGCAGGTGATCCGCTTCTTTGAATGTAGTATATGTCGATTTCAATAGTCATTAGAAGTCAAAGATTATGATTCGCGGTTTCTCATTTGTGGGAACAACAATACATCCCTTATCGATGAAGAATTCGTTAGCAGCATCACGAGACGATCGATCCCAATACCTAGTCCACCTGTTGGAGGCATACCATACTCTAAGGATTCCAAGAAGTCCTCGTCCATCAAGTGCGCTTCATCATTTCCTTCTTCACGCTCTTTAAGCTGTGCCTCAAATCGCTCACGCTGATCGATAGGGTCGTTAAGCTCAGAGAAAGCATTAGCATGTTCACGTCCTACAATGAATAGTTCAAAACGGTCGGTAAAACGTGCGTCCTCCGGATTCTTCTTAGCAAGAGGAGAGATTTCAATTGGGTGGCCATATACGAAAGTAGGTTGAATAAGTTTTTCTTCCACTTTTTGTTCAAAAAACTCATTAACAATATGGCCGAATGTCATCGTACTCTGGATTTCTATCCCATGCTCTTTAGCAAGGGACTTCGCTTCTTCATCACTCATCTGCTTCCAGAAGTCAACACCTGTATACTCTTTAACAGCATCTACCATGTGTAATCGAGTCCATTCAGGCTCTAAATTAATCTCTTCCTCATCATAGATAACAGTTGTTGATCCAAGAACTTCTTTAGCAATATGAGCGACCAGGTTCTCTGTTAAATCCATAATATCATGGTAATCAGCATAGGCTTCATATAATTCAATCATGGTGAATTCCGGGTTATGTCTAGTGGAGACCCCTTCATTACGAAAGACCCGTCCGATCTCATACACCTTCTCCATGCCCCCTACGATTAATCTTTTCAGGTGAAGTTCAATGGCAATTCTCATATATAGCTGCATGTCGAGGGCGTTATGGTGCGTTTCAAATGGGCGAGCTGATGCTCCGCCTGGTATTCCGTGCATCATCGGTGTTTCTACCTCTAGAAATCCGAGATTATCTAGATATCTACGCATGGACTGAATGATTTTACTGCGCAAAATAAAGGTATCACGGCTTTCAGGATTGGTAATAAGGTCTAAGTAACGTTGACGATAGCGTTGTTCAACGTCTTTTAAGCCATGGAACTTTTCAGGTAATGGCCTTAGAGATTTTGTTAAAACTTGAAACTCGTCCGCTTTAAGAGAGAGCTCCCCTACATTTGTCTTGAACATCACACCCGAAATACCGACAATATCACCTATATCAGCTGTCTTAAACACATCGTAAGCTTCGTCACCTACACTGTCTTTACGGATATAAAGTTGAATTTGACCACTAAGGTCTTGAATATGAGCAAACCCCGCCTTACCTTTTCCACGCTTTGTCATAATTCGTCCGGCAATGGTAGCAGGAAATTGCTGCTCCTCAAGTTCGCCTTTAGAAAATTCATCATATTTCGCTATTAAATCATCAGCTAAGGCTGTCCGCTCGAATTTACTGCCGAAAGGGTCCAGTCCTTGATCTTTGTAAGTACTCAGTTTCTCTCGACGCACCCGCATTTGATCATTGAGTTCTTCAGTCATTGTCATCACTCCATTCCTATCGTCATTTATATGGTAAATCCGGTTCAATAATAAAAACTGCCAGTAAGGCACTGGCAGTATTACAACTATGATTTAGTATAGAAAAGACCTTGTATCGTGTCAATGACCAGGTGGTTAGGACACCTTGGTACTTTCCTCCGATCTGAAACATATGCATTCTCCTTCAATATAATTTGTACCTTAATCTATAGACAACACTTTCTTGTAATTAAACCTGGCGTAGCGGCTGTATACTTTTCACTTCATCTTCTGGCAACAGCTGAAGTACTTCCTCAGCCGTCTGTTTTACTGATGGAAGATATGCCCTCGGATTCACTTCAGCTAGTGGCACGATAACAAATGCACGCTCGTGCATGTAAGGATGCGGAATCGTCAGTCGCTCTGCTTTCATATTTTCTTCATTATACAATAAAATGTCAAGGTCTATTGTACGAGGCCCCCATTTAATAACACGCTTTCTACCTAACTTCTGTTCAATTTTTTGACAGTAATCAAGCAACGGCAGCGGTTGCAACTCTGTTTCAATTTCAAGTACCATGTTTAGAAAATGATTTTGGTCGACATAGCCGACAGGAGCCGTTTCATAAATTTTTGAGGTTGTACAAACTTTAATTGAATGATGCTCACGAAGCATGGTGATCGTCTCAGTTAAGTACTGCTCTCTTGGGGCTATATTTGATCCTAGGGCGATATACGCTCTAATCATCCGCTCTGCCCCTGTAAATGTCAATGGCTACAGACTTGTAGTGCCCGGGAATAGGTGGATCGGGCTTGGTCACCTTCACGCGGCATGCATCCAACAGCTCAAAATGCTCCAGAAGCTTCTTGGAAAGTTGTTCAGCAACGGTTTCCACCAGCTTCCTTGCTTCTCCCTCAACCACCTTTTTAGTCACTTCATATATTTCACCATAGTTGATCGATTGATTCATATCGTCTGTCTGTGCAGCCGGCTTCAAATCCAACTCAAGTTCAAGGTCGACGTAAAAGCGTTGACCGAGTTTGTTTTCCTCTGGAAAAAGTCCGTGATAGCCCCAGAATTCCATGCTGTTCAAATAGATTTTATCCATTAGTTTGCCCCTTTCCAATCATGGCGTCCATCATTTTCGTCATACGAACAATTGGCTCAACATCATGGACACGAACAATATGCATACCTTGGGCGACTCCATAGCAAACGGTTGCGCCTGTCCCTTCCATTCGCTGATCCTCCGGTAAGTCAAGTGTAAGACCAATAAAGGACTTCCTGGAAGTACCTAATAAGATTGGGTAATCTAGCTCAACAAACTGATGCAAGTTTCTCATCACAACTAAATTATCTTCAGGTGTTTTAGCAAAACCAACACCTGGATCCAATATAATGTGCTGATCCTTCACACCAACCTGCTTCGCTATATCAACGCTTTCCCTAAGGTCCACTTTCATATTATCAATAAGTGAACGATATTTTTTATTTGTTCGATTATGCATGAGGATAATCGGCACATCATAATCTGCAGCGACTTGAGCGATTCTCGGTTCACGTTTGGCTCCCCATACATCGTTTATAATCGAGGCTCCTGCTTCAAGAGCTTGTTTTGCGACCTCTGCTTTATATGTATCGATGGATACTGGAACAGATATTCTATCACGTAATGCTTCAATAACAGGTACGACGCGAGATATTTCGTCTTCTTCATTAACAGGAGCATGTCCCGGCCTCGTTGATTCTCCCCCAACATCTATAATATGGGCTCCTTGACTTTCCATTTTCAAGGCTCGTTCAACCGCACGATCTACTCCGTTGAACTTCCCACCGTCAGAAAAAGAATCCGGCGTTACATTAAGGATGCCCATCACGAGCGTTTGCTTTGAATAATCGTACTGTTTTACTTTTGTCTTAAGAGTAGCTTGCATTTCCCGTTCCCTCTTTCAAAAGATATTTATATCTATTTTACAACATTTTGCGACATCTATCACGGGGGTTATTTCCTCAATAAAAAACTGAGCTCTAAAAGTGAGCTCAGTTCCCTTCCGCTTACTCTATTCTTCATCGAACTGATAAAGCGGTGTAGATAGGTATCGTTCTCCATTACTTGGAAGTACAGCCACTACCTTTTTACCTTTCCCTAACTTCTTAGCCACCTGTTTTGCAACGTGGATGGCCGAACCTGAGGAAACACCACCAAGAATACCATCTTTTCTAGCAGCTTCACGTACTGCTGCATAGGAATCTTCCTTTGATACTTTATATACCTCATCATAAATATCCGTATCCAATATTTCCGGAATAAATCCTGCTCCAAGTCCTTGGAGTTTATGAGGGCCCGGCTGTCCTCCAGACAAAATTGCAGAATCTTCGGGCTCAATCGCATAAATCTTAATATCAGAATAATGGTTCTTCAAGACTTTTCCTGCTCCTGTAATCGTCCCGCCTGTTCCAATTCCAGAAACGAAGGCATCAAGCTGGTCACCCATTTGCTCAATAATTTCAGGACCAGTCGTGCGAGCATGTACAGCTACGTTTGCCTTGTTGTTAAACTGCTGAGGCATGAAATAACCATGCTTATCCTTAAGTTCCTCAGCCTTTTTAATAGCACCCTTCATTCCGTCACTTCCTGGTGTCAGGATAAGTTCAGCACCATAGGCACGAAGTAAATTGCGTCGCTCTTGACTCATTGTATCAGGCATGACAAGGGTCGCTTTATACCCTTTAGCTGCAGCAATCATCGCCAAGCCGATGCCTGTGTTTCCACTTGTTGGTTCAACGATTGTATCACCCGCTTTTAGTTCCCCGGATTCCTCCGCTGCTTCAATCATGGACAGGGCAATACGGTCCTTTACTGAGCTTCCTGGATTCATATACTCCAGTTTCAAGTAAATATCTGCACTATCTTCATCTGCACTTCTATTTAACTTTACCATAGGTGTTTTTCCAACTAGTTCACTTATACTGTTTGCAACTCTCATTTTTACCACTCCTAATTCCAAGTATTTTAATGGGATTTAACCTTAAGATACGTAAGTTTGCACCCATTGTCAAACATTTCAATCTTCTCACTTATAGATGATTCCAAAAACCAAAAAAGCGAAACAGCATCTTCCACTGTTCCGCTTATAGTGTAGCGTTTATTGTGATGGACTGGATTGCAATTCTTTTAAGTCATTTTCATCAAAATGATACGCTTCGTTACAGAAATGACACTTCGCTTCTGCCCCATGATCTTCTTCAATCATACGCTCGATTTCCTCATCACCGAGACTTGAGATTGCCATTTCTACTCGTTCTCTGGAACAATGACAGGAAAACGAAACAGGCAGGGTATCTAATAATTGAACATTCTCTTCACCCAGTAAGGCATGCAAAATTTGTTCAGGAGTTTTCCCTTCACGAATCATTGTAGAAATCGGGGCAATTTCACTAAGACGCTCCTCAATAGCAGCGGTCGTTTTTTCATCTGCACCAGGCATCATCTGAATGATAAATCCGCCTGCAGCCAAAATTGAATGGTCTGTGTTAACGAGCACCCCTGCTCCAACCGCAGAAGGGACTTGTTCAGAATTAGCAAAATAATAGGTGAAGTCCTCACCAATTTCGCCGGAGACGATTGGAACTTGTCCCGTAAAGTGGTCTCTCATACCGAGGTCCTTTACAACACTTAATGTACCTGCCGTTCCTACAGCTCGTGCTACGTCCAACTTCCCTTTACTATTCAAATCAAAATCAACATGAGGGTTTTTTAAATAACCACGTACTTCACCCCGGGAATTAGCATCAGCAATAATGGCACCGATCGGGCCGTCTCCCTCTACTTTAATAGTCAGCTTATCTTCACCTTTCAACATAACACCCATCATAGCACTTATTGTCAGCGTCCGACCTAACGCGGCTGAAGCAGTGGCCCATGAATCCTGTCTACGGCGTGCTTCTTCTACAGTCTCTGTTGACTGAATCGCATAGGCACGAACTTGTCCGTTAAACCCCATTGCGCGAATTAAATAATCTGACATCGTTCATCCTTCTCCTTTAAACACTAGTTTATCCTTGTTGTTTTGGTAAATCTTATGAAGCCCTTTTAATGTTAAATAAGGGTCAACATGATCTATGGTCCTTGACTGATCAGCAATTAACCCAGCCAGGCCCCCTGTAGCAATGACTGTAGGAGTTTTAGAAGACGTCTCCTTCATACGGCGGACAACTTCGTCCACTTGCCCT
This sequence comes from Halobacillus amylolyticus, assembly GCF_022921115.1. NCBI lineage: Bacteria > Bacillati > Bacillota > Bacilli > Caryophanales > Bacillaceae > Halobacillus > Halobacillus amylolyticus. The sequence goes on from NZ_CP095075.1 coordinate 2,622,008, forward strand.
ACATATCCATAAAACACACCTGACTGCATCGCTTCGACAGTCGATTGGCCAATTACATCTTGGGGACTCTTAATTTCGATTTTAGGAAGCTTTGCTGCTTTGGCATAGAGAGCCTCCATGGAAATATTAATACCGGGCGCAATAGCCCCACCTACATATTCTCCGTCTTCATTGACGTAACAATACGTTGTAGCTGTTCCGAAGTCAATAATAATCAAAGGTGTATCATATTCATCTACCGCGCCTACTGCATTAACGATACGGTCCGCGCCAATCTCACGAGGGTTAGGATATTTCATAGCTAAACCATGATCAACATTATGTTCTCCAATGATCATAGGCTGTTTCCCAAAATAATAACGAGACATTCGATCAAGCGCAAACATAATTGGCGGAACTACAGACGAAATAATGACACCATTTATATCTTCAAACGTTAGTCCTTCATGAACAAACAAGGATTTAATAAGCATACCATATTCATCTTCCGTCTTATGGCGGTCCGTTTTAATACGCCACTGATACTTTAGCTGTTCTTCATTAAAAACCCCGAGTACCGTATTTGTATTTCCGACATCAAGTACAAAATTCATACAAAAAGCCTCCCGATTCATTACCTTCGGCTACCATCATACCATAAGAAAAGCGAAAGTGCCTTGGTCAGACTCTACTTATATAAGCAAACAGTTTAGCTGGCACCCAATTCCTTAATAAGGCCAATAAAAAAGCCACATTCTCCTCAGAATAGGAGAATGCGACTTCTATAATTACTGTTTCTTGTCGTTATCGGAGTCGTGACTATCGTTCTTTTGATCCTCTGTGGAATCCTTTGTAGAATCGTCCTTTTCAACCTCTGAAGAAGAACGGGATTCTTCATCTTGTTTTGATTGGACATTAACTTGAAGATTCTTCTCTTGTTTTTCATCAATTTCTTTTTGCTCTTCTTGATTGGCTCTAAGCTGTTTATTGTTCTTAATTGCAATTTCTTCTAATTCTTCATCTGTAGGCAAGCGGCCTTTTTCAAACAAGGATGTAATCTGAGTAGCATCCAATGTTTCTACATCTAACAATGTGCTTGCAATTAATTCAAGCTTATCTTTATTGTCAGTTAAGATCGTTTTCGCGCGTTCATAACTATCGTTAATGAAGTTTTGAACTTCTGTATCAATGTCATAGGCAATTTGATCACTGTAGTTCTGTTCATTTTGAATATCACGACCTAGGAATACCTGACCGCCGGAATTTGATCCAAATTGAAGCGGTCCAAGCTTCTCACTCATCCCGTATTCTGTTACCATCTTCCGCGCGATAGCTGTCGCACGCTGAAAGTCATTGTGAGCACCCGTAGATACTTCACCAAACATAACTTCTTCAGCAACACGACCGCCCAGCAGGCCAGTAATCTTATCAAGTAATTCAGGTTTTGTCATAAAGTAGCGGTCTTCACGAGGTAACATAACAGCATATCCGCCTGCTTGACCTCGAGGAACGATCGTTACCTTATGAACCATATCTGCATCATCCAGAACCATACCGATCACCGTATGGCCACTCTCATGGTGGGCAACAATATTGCGTTCTTTTTGAGAAATGACACGACTCTTTTTAGCTGGACCGGCAATCACTCGATCGATTGCTTCATCGACGTGCTCCATATCAATGCTCTTCGCATTGGCACGAGCAGCAACAAGTGCCGCTTCGTTCAATAAGTTTTCAAGGTCGGCACCTGAGAATCCAGGTGTGCGAAGGGCAATCGTTTTAAGGTCAACATTATCAGATAATGGTTTGTTACGAGCATGTACACCAAGTACAGCCTGACGCCCTTTCACATCAGGACGGTCAACCGTGATTTGACGATCGAAACGTCCCGGACGAAGCAAGGCAGGGTCAAGAATGTCAGGACGGTTAGTTGCAGCAATCATAATGATCCCTTCATTGGCACCGAATCCATCCATTTCAACAAGAAGCTGGTTTAGGGTTTGTTCACGTTCATCATGCCCTCCACCGAGACCAGCTCCACGCTGACGACCAACCGCATCAATTTCATCGATAAAGATAATACACGGTGCATTTTTCTTAGCATTCTCGAATAAGTCACGTACACGAGAAGCACCTACACCTACAAACATTTCTACGAAGTCAGAACCACTGATCGAGAAGAATGGAACACCAGCTTCTCCAGCAACGGCTCTTGCAAGTAAGGTTTTACCTGTACCAGGCGGTCCCACTAATAGGACACCTTTAGGAATACGTGCACCCACTTGCGAGAACTTACGAGGGTCTTTCAAGAAATCTACAACTTCTACAAGCTCTTGCTTTTCTTCATCTGCACCAGCAACGTCTTTGAAACGCACCTTTTTCTTCTCTTCACTGTACATCTTCGCCTTACTCTTACCAAAGTTCATGACACGACTTCCGCCGCCCTGAGCCTGATTAAGCAAGAAGATGAACAGGATAAATATAATCACAAACGGTATGATGGATGTTAATACTGTCACCCATACACTTGGCTGTTCTGCTTCTTCAACAGTTAATACACTTTGTTCTTGAGCGACTTGTGTAACGTTAGAAATGATTTCTTCGTTAGCTGGAAGCTGAGCTGTAAAAGCCCCTTCACCTTCTTCACTGCCAGCAAGCTGCCCTGTGATTCCAATAACCCCATTGACAGGCTGCATCGTCATTTCTTCAATTTGGCCACTGTTCAATCTATCGTAAAATTCGTTCACATTTAAGGTTTCCTGTGGCTCACCTTGACCTCTAAATAGACCAACTACGGCGATAACTACGAGGAAGATAAGTAAATAAAATATGGTGTTGCGAAATATACGGCTCATTGCCTACCTCCTCCCAAGCGAGAAAAACTATAGTAAATACTATCATACAAAAAACCAAAGACACAACTAATTACCCTTATTGGAAACACATCTATATTTATAGCAGCCATTGAATACATCAGCCCCCGTACACTTCCGGTTTAAGCACGCCTATATAGGGAAGGTTACGATATTTTTCGTTATAATCTAATCCGTATCCAACAACAAACTCATCCGGAACGTCAAATCCGATTGTATCTGCCTTTATATGTGATGTTCTTCCTGTCGGTTTATCAAGTAACGTTACGATTTTAATGGATCTAGCCTTACGATACTTAAATAAGTCCACCAGATAGCTTAATGTTAACCCACTATCTATAATATCCTCTATGATTAACAGGTCTCTTCCTTCTACCTGAGTATCAAGGTCTTTAACAATTTTAACCTCACCTGAGGATCTCATACCACCGTTGTAGCTTGAAACATCCATAAAGTCCATCTCAAGGTGTGTTTCAACTCGTTTTAAAAGGTCCCCCATAAAAGGCATAGCACCTTTTAAAACACCAATAGCCAACGGGAAGCGGCCGTTGTATTCTTCTGTTAGCTGCGCCCCGATTTCCTTGCACTTCTCTTGAATTTCCTCCTCGGAAATTAAGATCTTCTCAATTTCACTATGCATGCATGCTCCTCCTACGTGTCCAGGTTATTTTTTATAAATTAATCGAAGCCATGTACCAGACACATCCTCGGTACATTCTCTTCTCTTTCTCAACCCAACAAGCCAAAGAACTTGCCCATCGCTGTCTGTTACAAGCGGCCATTCTTCCCGCTTGTATGCCGGGACTTTTTGATCAATAAAGATATCTTTTACCTTTTTCGAGCCATTCATTCCTTTTAACGCGATCCGGTCTCCAGGTTTCCGCGTTCGGACAATAAGAGGAAGTTTTACGTGATATGAATCACAAATAAATTCATATAAACCTCTATCCCTGCCGCTTTCACTCCATTCCGCGGTGATCGTTGACCCATCAGGAAGTTCGATCGTATCCCCTATGTATAGTAACTTTGTAAAAGTCGTACGATCTGTCCGACTAAATGTCAGAGTCACCTCATCATAAGCTCGAATAACCTTTAACCCTTTAGGCAAGTCTAGCTCTGCGTTGGGTCTGTCCCCACGTAAAAGATTAAATAGTATTTCCTCATGCATGTAGGAAACTTCTTCAATTTGGTAACCATACAGATAGTTTAATATTAGATGAAAGGCAGTCCTTTGTAAAGCAAGTGGAAACGTTAAAAAGGTATGCAGTGAAAACTTCACAAAAGGTTCATTCTTATTAGACATTTCCATCGTTTCAAGCACTTGCTCAGCCTGCGACTCCATATACAATTGACGGTCCTTTACGCGTTCACTCATAAGCTGCATATGTTTATGCAATTTCGGGTTCTGTTCCTTTAAAAAAGGCATCACATGCTTCCTAAACGCGTTACGGGTATAATCGGTTTCGTTATTCGACTCATCTGATTTATATGCTAATTTGTGTACGGAGCAATACTGTAACAGATCTCCCTTTGACAAACAAAGAAAAGGACGAATGAGTTTTCCTGTTGAGAAGAGTCTGGAAACTGGCATACCCTGGATGGATTCGGGGCGTACACTGCGAGTCATTTGCATCATCATCGTTTCCGCCTGATCATCCCCATGATGTCCTAGGGCAAGAACGTCCCCCCCTACTTCTTTCATCACCTGTTCGAAAAATTGATAACGCAGGGTTCTGGCCGCTTCTTGTGTTCCAGCCCCTGTCTTTTTCTTGTACGAACGAACATCGACTGAGGTTCCGATAAATTCAAGAGCCCATTCAGTCGCGATCTGCTCAACAAAACGAAGTTCTTCGAGCGAAGTTTCACCTCTGAGACCATGATCAACAGATACTGCAACGATTCTAAGATTCATTTCTACTTTTAATTGATTTAAATAGTGCAGCAGGGCAAGGGAATCGGGTCCGCCAGACACGGCTGCGACGATGGTTTGATTCTGTTGAATAAGTTGATGTTTCTTTATATATGACTGCACGATTCCTATCAACAAGCCTCACTCCTGTCAAGTAAAAAAACAGCTAACCGCTAAACTGCTTGCTAAATACTATTCTTTTGCATTTATCGTACCACTCTCTCCATCGATACTGCAAAATATTCACTTACAGCCAGCCGTTCCACAATGATAACCCGTAAAACATGCCAACAAGGATTGAAACAGCTATCCACTCGCCCCAATCAGACCGGTCGGTTGATGGTTTCTTTGATTTTTTCCTTGAAATTCTTGAAGGTGCAGACTGCCGCTTCATTAGCCCCTTTTCAAGATCTCCTTTCATTTCTTTAGCTGTTTTGTACTTTCCTTGCCAACATCCGGTTATTACCTTTTTATAAAATTCAGGCATTGGAGCTAGGGATAACTTGTGGTGTAATGTCTTTTGAGGGTACTTCCCTTTGTTAAAGCGCTTAGGATAGACCATTTCAAGCATAATCATCGTGACAGCAAATAGGTCATAACCCGCTTCTGCTTTTCTGGATCCATACCCCAGTAGCCGCGGTCATAAAATTCGGTAAACTCTTTAATGGCTCTTCCGAAAGCTGTGACCCCACCAACATCAATCCACCGTACACGTGAGGCTGACATGAGTAGGTTATCTGTCTTTAAATCACCAAAAGCATAACCTGTCTCATGGAGATGTTCAAGATCACTAAGAAGTTGAACCGCTGTCAATGCGATCCAGTCTTTACTTCTCCCCTGCAGGAAGACTGGCAGCAGCTCTCCTTGTACATATTCCATCACATAGAAAGGATAAGTCACTTGTTTTTGGCTCACCCAATCATCGACGTCCACAAAAGAAGGCCCAAGTTTCACACCTTGGACCTTACTGAATTTCTTTAGCATATTCACCTCAAGCATCAGCCTGGAACTATCTGTCCCCACTTTAAGAGCATACGTATAGCCATTGCTTTTACATAGGTAGACGACACCACAGGCTCCTTCTCCGAGCTTTTTCATAATACGGTAAGTATGTCCCTGCCATTTCCCCTGCAAAGTCATTCCAGGTGTAAAGTTAAAATCCAGTTTCTTCATAAGGATCTTCTCCATCCTGACTGTTTCTTTGGACCGATTTACTGGCAAAGGAATATAATGCTTCTTTAAGAGCAGGGCCTGTCGGTGTATATCCTCCGCTAGCAAGCTTAGAAAATATTCCATGAATGGCGTCGAGCTCTGGTGTCCAATCTACCATTTTCTTAATCGTACGTTTCGGATCTGGAAAAGAAAAAATGCTGAACTGATTGGAGCCTGTTCGCGCATTCAAACTAAGCGATAAATCATAGAGTGCTTCTTTAACGGTCGGAAGCTTATGATGCATGCTTGCACTTGAATCAACGAGGACGAGCACCTCAAGATCACACATTTCTCCTAAATCATCGACGACCTCGACAACTTCACCCCGCTGCTCAGGGGCAGTTCCTCCATCGTTTTTCCTTGCCCAAGAATTTGCTGCAGTTCGTTGTTCACCACACCTTGAATCGTTTGTGTCATCGCTTGTCTTGTCACCATTTGAACGGTTTGTGATAAATTTTTCTGATACACGATCTGGCTGACCCCGCCGCCCGCTTCTGCAATGGATTGTACCTCTTCAAGACCTTGAGGATGATTCCTCTGTTCATCATCAAGCACGCCAATGACATTGACCGTGACCCCCTGATTCCTGGCTAAGGCGGCTACAGCTACCGGATCCTCCCCGTAATTTGAACATCCGTCAGTTAACAATAAAATTTGTTTAAGACGTCCTGGCTTCATAGCATATCCCTCCTGTTTCGTTGTCACCATTTTGACCGAAACGAGGAGGAAATATACCTTGCGGCTAGGCTCGTTTTTTATCAAAAGGAATGGCAGACCACTCCGGAACATAATGATCAATTCTGGCAACGAGCACTGTCATATCATCATCAATCGCGCCCGCCTGTGTCCGTATTACCTCTTCTAATAATAGATCAGCGACCTCTTGAGGGTCCGTTCGGTCAATCTCTTTTATTTTCCGTTTCAACCAAATCTCCACATTCTCTAAGTGCTTCGGACCTTCAAGAATGCCATCGCTCACCATGATCAGCAGATCTCCTGCCTTGAGCTGCTCACTCGTTGTATCTACCTCGACGTCTTCGATAATGCCCATCGGAAGGTTCCCTGACTCGACGGCAAAAATCTGCCTCCCGCGTTTAATGAAGCTTGGGGTGCTGCCTACTTTTATAAATTTAGATGTGGCCTGATGCAGGTCGATCACTGCTAAATCAAGCGTTGAAAATATCTCATCATTAGTTCGTAATGACAGAATTGAATTTATCGACTTTATGGCCACCGATTCTTTTATTCCTGATTGCAAAATTTGTTTTAACAAACGGAGAGTCTCCATACTCTCCTCATGGGCTCGTGCTCCGTTTCCCATCCCATCACTAATAGCAAGGGCATACTTCCCCCGTCCGAGCTCCATCATTGAATAGCTGTCCCCTGATATGAATCCTCCCCCTTTAGCAGCGTGCGCAACTCCCGATTCAATTGTATAATGCTTAGCTGATCCAAACGTCAGCAGACATCGTCCATGTGGATATGGAGATATATCCTCCATCGTTACAACAATCGTCTCCTCAAGAATGTCTGAAAGCACCGGCGCAATCAGTTTTGCCCCTTCCCCACGATAATTATCAATTTCAATGATTAACTCTAAGTCAATATTGCCTGCATCCAATGTATAAATTTCGAGCTTCGCTACCTCAAAGCCCATTCGCTCAAGCGCCCCGTGAATAATTTGTTCTTTTTGTTCATGATGCTCTCTTTCTTTCACAATTTCATTGGCAAAACTATTCATGACTTCAGACACGCCATGGAGCTGGTCCGCTACGAACCTGCGACTCTCTAACACCTGCTGCTTCAGCTGTTTATTCGCATGGTAAAAAGACAGCTCATGTTTCATTGTATCGATCAGCTTCTGTGACTTCACACAATATTGATCAACGTTTTTACGCATCACCCTCCCAGGTTCCTCTTTCTCATCAAGTTCCACCATTAAGTCCGTCATTAAATGGTGGGTTTCATCAAACTGATTCACCCAGCATCTTTCCTTTTTAAAACAAGACTGGCACGTCTTCTCGGTCACATCACTAAGAAAATAATCAACCTCCTTATTGTTGGCTGCCTCCTCCTTTGGGGCATCCAAATGAATGAAACTCTTGGATAACGCTTCAAATACATCAGAAAACTTGCCGACCCGCACAGCCGTCACGTCACGTACCTTCTGCAAGTATTTCTGCTGCTCTCGGCTATGTTCATCCGTTCCAGGTACATAACGGGACAAACGCTTTACCCATTGATTAGGGGTTAACAAAAACAATATGACCGCAAAGACCGATGCCCACATCGATGAAGACAAGCTGCCTCCCATATAAAAGCTCATTAACACCGTGCTCACAAGTAAACCAGCACTTACCCCTAACTTGTTTCCTTCTTTTAATAACCCTCCTAACAACCCGGAAAAAGCTAGCAGACTCATCTGATATAAATGATCCGCAGCTGCCAAACTAAGGACCAACCCCGTTACGACACCCACCGTAGACCCGATCGCTGCCCCTGCAATATAGGCAAGCAGGATGACTAAATAACGTGAAAACACATCAACCGTTGCTACCCCTTGAATTTCAACACCAATCATCCCAGTTAGTACAGAAGCTAATAAAATGATCAAGCACACAATTTCCTCATTTTTTAAGGTTGGATGATAACGTCTTGGTGATAATAACGGAAGACTCTGCATAAAGATAAGAACAAGAATAAAACTAAGAATCCCTTCCGCTGCTACGAGAAAGATTTCGTATAAATGCCACCGCTCCAGGAAAGCCAAACTTGCTGTCCTTGGAATCGCACTTGCAAGCAATGCCATAAAAGGCAACAGCTGCTGCGGTTGATTCATGCGATTTAAAATTAAACTGAGTAATAAAAAGGTGGCTGAAGCACCGAGAATGAACCCGGCATGACCCAAACTATATGTAGAAGCCCCAGCTGCCATCATGACCGTAGCAGGGATGATGAGAGGTCGTTTAAGCCACCAGATCACCGCAAGAAAAGCTACCCCAAATGGTGCCATAGATGATAAAATAATCGCTCGTCCAAGAAGCAGGCTGAGCACCAAATGAAACACACCTTTGTTAGCTAAAAAGCTGAAAAATGTAAGCGAAACACGTCCAAGCCCCCTATTCAAAGAAGATTCTCTCCATACTGTCTGGCGCCCAGCACGCTTCATAACCGTCCCCAACATAAAATACACCACTCCTTCTTTAGTTACGTCTAATTTAATCACAGGCTAGACAAGCTATTTGTCAAAACAACAGGAGAGGAGTAACAAAAATTTCGATGCTTTTCCAACACTCACAATAGGATTCTACAAAAAAGTCCCCCTCCTAAATTCCCCTCTTCTAAAATTCCCGATTATTCTTTATCGAAATATACAGACTACTCTTATAATTTTACTTTTTATTGACATGATTTTTATGATGGTGTACTATATTGCTTGTGCCTTTGAACATATGGCGGTGTAGCTCAGCTGGCTAGAGCGTACGGTTCATACCCGTGAGGTCGGGGGTTCGATCCCCTCCGCCGCTACTTACAAGTGCTGAGGCATAAGAAAGACTTTCACCATACATATAAGGCCCGTTGGTCAAGTGGTTAAGACACCGCCCTTTCACGGCGGTATCACGGGTTCGAATCCCGTACGGGTCATCATACAAAAACAGACATTCTACATACAGAATGTCTGTTTTTTTGGTTTATAAATTAATTTTCTTACCCGAGTATTCCCTTAGACACCAACAATCCGCACTCGTTTGTTGTCGGGAGACTATTTCTCACTCATTCTTTAACCTTTCTGCTTTAATAAACTTTTCGCCTTCCGTTTTAATTGCGATAACATCCTCAGTGTAATAATCCAAGATACTAAAGTATTCCGTTCCTTCTTTGTATAGATTTGAGGAATTACCAGGCTGTGATTTTGTATCTTTGGTAGAATAATTAGTGACTACCCCTATTTTATCTACGATTTCCGATACAGAAACTTCATCATCCGTTACCTTATAACTTTTGTTGTCCCACGTCACAAGCTTATCGACTGAACTATTTCCCCAATACTTAGTTGCCACACCATTAAAAATCTCACCTAATAAAGTAAAAATCCCACTCATTCTCATCCTCCTCTACCTTTGTTTGTTCAACGGCCGCCTCTTTTTTAGGGGAATTCTCAAATTTCCAAATATCATATTAGTTGTCATCGTCTATGCCTTAACGTTTGGAAAACAAGATTTGAAGCGGCTTGGTCAGTTTATTGGAAAGAAAGTAAGTGGGCAAAGAGACAATGAATAGAATAACGCCATTTATAGGTCTGCATCACTAAACGAACGCAGAAAACGTGAGGCTCGTAATTGGTGTATTCATGTGGTGATATGTAGGAAAGAGCCACTCATACTCCAGCAAAAGATCCATCACACGCCACCTTTTCTTCTATCTATATTATAAGCGTATGACTATGTCCAAGCTTTCATTTGTCATAAAAAACAGACCTGCCATAAGCAGATCTGTTCCTTTATACAATCATGTGCATCTTTTACTCATTGTCATAGACAGCAAGCTATCCTCTTTTAGCACCCCGACCTCCACGTTTGGTTTCGGTTTGCTTTTTCAGTGATGCTAGACGATCTTCGCTATCCTTCATAAAGGCACTCATTTTTTGTTCGAATGATTCCGCCGGTTTACGAGGTTTTTTTGGCGCACGACGACCGTAGTTTTCTTTTGCTTTCTTGATGGATAAGCCAATCTTCCCATCATCCCCAACATTAATGACTTTGACCTCTACTTGGTCACCTTGGCTAAGGTGTTCATTAATGTCTTTTACATAGTTATCGGCAACTTCACTAATGTGAACCAGACCGGTCTGTCCTTCAGGGAGCTCAACAAATGCTCCGAAATTAGTGATACCCGTTACCTTACCCTGCAACTTGCTGCCTACTTCAATGGACATAAAAAAAATGCTCCTCCTTAGAATTTCGATAAAAATATCTTCTTACCTATTATATATAAGCATTGAAAAGGGTGTCAATACGAAGGATCCTCATTTGGCATTTTAAAGATAATCTCGCCTTCTTTCGAGAAGAAATAGTCCGATCTTGCAATTTGTAGTACGTATTCTTCGTTATTAAGAAGTTTGATCTCTTCGTTTAAGCTCTCCTCTTCCTCCTTTAGTGTTTCCATTTTAGCTTGTAGTTCCTCATAATGCTCTTGTTTCTTTGCCTGTAACGTTTGTTGTTGAACATGAAAAGTCACCATGGAGCCTACCACGATCATTACGAATAAAGCAAACAGGACGATTCGGCGGAAAAGGCGCTTTTTCTTTTTGGTGTGCCGTTCCATATAGGCATCATAGTGCTTCATGTATGTAGAATCTAGGCGGGCCACTGACTGTTTTTTTGCCATGAACGTTAGACCTCCTTATTTGCGCGTTCGATCTTTCCATTTATTTATAGTATTCTTTATTTTAATCCAAAACCCTGCTGTTTTGTTTAAATTTTTTTTCAGACTTTCCGGCAGTAGCTTCCAGATAACACGAAAAACCAACAGGAATGGATATAAAACGACAAGAAACAATAAATGAGTACTCTTATAAAATACTTTATAAACGGCAAATAGTAAAGAAGTAATAAGTAAAATAATGGTTCGAATCGGCCAAATAATCACGGCATTGAAGAGGCGCCAGAAAAAGGTAACTAATTTTGTTACAACACGTATAATGTGTTCCAGTATTTTTTTGTAACTTGTTTGAAGTAATCCACGATACGCTGCATATCCACACAGAATCGCTACAAAAACATACAGACGCAATTCACCGTAGTTCACGATAAACAATAGGAAAAAGAGAAGAGCAGCCTGAGTCACCCAAAAGGTAAGCTGCCAAACGAGCTCAAGCCAGCTCTTCTTATTCCTCTTATAAAAAAGCCGTTCAAAAGTATCTACTGCAGCACCTATATAGATCCCACCGCTTATCATTGCGACCATCGTCATAAATTGCGCTGTCAGTGTCATTTGAAAAGCTTGCTAAATAGCCCTTTAGCTTTCTCCCCTTGGTTCTCGTCCAGATAAGACATTTCATACACACGGCCCTTTATAGAAACTTCTCCCTCCTCCAGATCCAGGTTCTTCATCTGGAGATTCTGTCCGCGTATGACTAAATAGCCCATGCTTGTCTGCAGTAAAAATTCTTCGCTGTCAAAGCTGTCTACCTCTCTTACACCGGATATTTCCAAGTTTCTTCTATTCCACATCTTCACATTATGATCGACTTGATGTGTCCGTACATTCATATTTTTATCGTAGCCTTCCATTTATAACAGCCTCCTTCTTCTCTAGTACAAGCTATGTAAAAGGAAGGCAATTTAGAACGATAAGAAGGTGTTTAGTGGAAGGTGTTATTGAGATAACAACACTAAAGAATTAATTGCATGAAATACTACTTATTTGCACGTAATATGAGTTAATTGCATATTTCCAGCTTACCAACGTCAAAAAGCCACTGCCTCAATCCAGCAGCGGCTCTTCTTTACTTATTAACCGGTTCTTCCTTTTTAATTTCATACAATGTGGTTGCTTCATCTTTTTTCACATTTTCCCTTAGCGATTTTACTTCAATCGTTAGGATCTTCTGACCGAACTGGATCGTTAGCTCGTCACCAACGGACACGTCTGTAGCTGCCTTACTCTTTAGTCCGTTAATACTAATTCTCCCCTGATCGGCCACTTCTTTTGCTAAGGTTCTTCGCTTAATTAATCGGGATATCTTTAGGAATTTATCTAAACGCATGTCTTATTCCTCTCCTTTATGTTTTACTTTAGCCGCGATCCACAGTACTTCTAACTCGTCAAGTGTATAATTCTCAAGAGAGCGCTTCTCTTCTGATGCACTTTTTTCCATAGCTGAAAACCTTGTTCTAAACTTCTGATTGGTACGATTTAAGGCTGTTTCTCCGTTGATTTTATGATGGCGTGCTAAGTTCGCGATAGCAAACAGCCAGTCTCCAAACTCTTTTTCCATTTCGTCAACATTGTTGGCCTCTTTGGCCTCGATAAATTCGTTCCACTCTTCTTGAACTTTAGCTTCCACTAGTTTCACATCATCCCAGTCAAAGCCTACCTTGGCTGCCTTCTTCTGCAACTCCTCTGCTTGCAACAGCGCCGGGAAGCTCATTGGTATATCGTCTAACATCGATTCAAGCACTTGTTTCTTTTCCTGCTTTTTGATTTGGTCCCAATTTGTCACCACTTCATCAGCATTGTCCACATGTACGTTTCCGAAAACGTGAGGGTGTCTGCGAATCATTTTTTCGGTGATAGATACTATTACGTCATCGATCGTGAAAAATCCTTCATCTTCTCCAATTTGACTATGGAGCATAACTTGCAGCAGTACGTCCCCAAGCTCCTCCACCATATGGTCGTCATCAAGCTGATTCACAGCATCAATGAATTCATAAGCTTCTTCAATTAAGTGACGGCGAAGAGAAGAATGTGTCTGCTTTTGATCCCATGGACACCCACCCGGTCCGCGCAGTTTTCGAATCACCTCTCTTAATCGGAAAAACTGGTGATTCAGTTCATCTTTTTCAACTGGGGGAATATAGACACTCGTTAAGTTATTTACTTCAACCGCACGATCTAATTCCTCAAGGCTAACTGTAATAATTCTCTCTTCACTGCTTCCGGCGGCCGTGACAATTGTAACAGGGTATTCCGGGGAAAGGTCCTCCATCAAAGTTAACTTAACTTCAGACGCAATCATTTGATCATAAACCTGGCAGAGGAGGATATGGTTCTGGAGTTGCAATTGACTCCGCGTCAGGGCCGTCGCATCTAAAAACTGCAACCCTTCAATTGGATCTACTCCTATTGCTGTAAATACATTATCTAAGTAGCTTTGCCCACCTTGAATCGATACGTTCACTCGTGTTTCCTTCAGTAGTAATTGTACCGTTTGCTCCGCAAGCATCGGGTGTCCTGGGACGACATAGATGATATCTTTTTCCTTCGCAGTATCTACTAATTGTTCAACGATTTCTTCATAAACCTGAGAAAATTGATCATGACGTTGATACACGAAATCGAAACCAGTAAAGTCCACCCCTTCAGCTTTAAGCTCTTTTATAACGGGATGATCAAGTGTACGGATAAAAATAGGTTCATTTGCATTGATAAGCTGACGATAGACTCCAAGCGGCAGCTGGTCCAACTCACCGGCTCCAAGTCCTAAGATCGTAACGGTGTTCATCTGTTCAACCCCTTTGGTAATAATCGTACGAACCATCTTCCATATGGTAAAGCCTCAAGTTCCCTTTTGGTAAGAGCACCCAATCTTATTAATAACATGAAATAGGTCAATGCACCGGCAGCTGTAAGACTTAATGTATAAAATAGCAGGAATACGCGGTTACCACTCATACCCATCCCTTGTTTAATTTGGATCAGTACCAGGAGCACACACATCATTCCAAGGACAGCCAAAGTTGTCGAAAGCCATGGAAGATGCAGCCACTTTTTTAACGAAAAGTCGTGTCTTAGCAAAATCAAATGGCAAACAACAACGAAAGCCACACTTACAATCGAAGCAATGGCTGCCCCATCTAATTTAAGAGAAGGTACTAACCAAATATTCAGCCCCCACTTCAAAGCGATAGCCAACAACACCACAATAGCAGGATGTGTTACAAACCCTAGTCCTTGCAGAATGGAAGAAAGCGTAATCGCAAGCGAACTAAATAGAATCACAAGCATTAGAATTCGCAAGACAGCTGTTCCTTCTGTATCTTGAAAAAACAATTCATTAATAGATGGAAATAATACCATTAACCCTGCCGTTGCCCCACTTGCAAGCAATAGACTAAATTTCACTGACCCAAAGATATAGCCCTCAATCTGATCGGGGTCTTCCTTTAACCTTTTCTTCGTTACAGAAGGAACAACGGCTAAGGCCAGTGAAGAAGCTAGTACAGTCCCTAATTGAATCAGAGGCTGACCGCGATCAAATATCCCTTTTAACACCTTCGCCCTGTTCGATTCCACCCCAGCTTCGATTAAGCCGGGAACAAGGGTTAGAGCGTCAGTCATTTGAATAAGTAACAATAGCATGTAATTCAGACATATAAATAATCCGTAGAATACAATCGGCTTTAAAAAAGAAAGAGACGGATACAGCATAGGTCCCCTCGTCCAAGGGGGATTTTTTTTAATAATAAAAAGAAAAACAGTAGCAGAAGCGATAATCCCTCCTAGTGAAGCAACAGAGGCTCCGATTCCAATATGATAGAGCTCCCCTTCGTTAACAACGTAGATGGTAGCCATAATAATAAGGAGGACCCGTACAAATTGCTCTACTACCTGTGAAACCGCCGTTGGCTGCATGTTCCCTTCCCCCTGGTACACCCCTCTTAGCAGAGAAGGAAAAGGGAGGAGGAGGAACACAAAAAATGCTGCTTGTAAGGAAGGAGTAAGGTGCTTGTCTCCCATCACAGCAGCCAACTCATCCGATTGAGTGTAGCCTATAATAAATATAACCCCACAGATCCCGAACAGCCAAGATAAGACTGGCACATAAAAAGAGGACAAAGACAACGCTTTTCCCTGCTCCTTCACCTCAGCCACTAGCTTTGAGATCGCCACTGGAAATCCATATAACGAGAGAATTAATGCCATACCTAGGATGGGGTAAATTTGTTGATAAATATAAAATCCTAAATCCCCAGCGATATTTTGCAAAGGAATACGATACCCTGCGCTTAATACTTTTCCAATTAGACCTGATAAAGTAAGCAAAAAAGCACCTTTGAAAATAAGATGTGATGAGTTTGAATGATTCATGAAAAGACCTTCCCATTTAATAACAATTGCACTTATTATAGCACAAAAATGCCAGGTCCCATGAATGACCTGGCTTGTTACCTTTTCATCTTAATTCCAGCTACATTGCGCAGACACACAAGACTAACCAATCGCTTCCGGCGCCTGCGCTTTTCTTGCTAATCCATCTGTCTAGCTAAAAAACTTGCTGCTGTTTGTACAGCTTTTGCTGAGCCTTCATCAATAGGTGTACCCTCTTTGTTAAATGCAACCACACAGCCGATGGGATCTCCTTGAGCAATAATAGGATGAATAATATAAGAAATAACGTCCTCTTCTGAATCACGGACAAACTCTACCGGATTGGGATGTTTTTCAAATGCTGATGTACGTCCTTCCATCACCTGTTCGATGCGGCTGCCTATTTGGCGGCCCATATATGTTTTCTTCGATTCTCCGGAGACCGCAATAAATTCATCACGGTCGCAAATTAATACAGGAGCTTCTAATGATTCATGTAAAGCATCTGCATACTCGCGAGCAAAGTCTCCAAGTTCACTGATCGGAGAATACTTCTTTAAAATGACCTCCCCTTCACGGTCAACAAAAATTTCTAACGGATCACCTTCTCTAATACGAAGTGTGCGGCGAATTTCCTTTGGGATCACCACACGTCCTAAATCATCAATTCGGCGTACTATTCCTGTTGCTTTCATTCTTACGCTGCCTCCCTCTCTATAATTTACTCTGTAAAAAATTCACAAGCAGAATAAACAGATGATAAGGATAGTATGATACTCCAGAAAAAACCTATTCATCCCAAGAATGGATTTTTTAAAAAGAAATGCGAAAACGAGCGATTAGACCGAACGTATAAGCAAAAGACAGGCGTTTAGTCACTTAAAAAGGAAGCCCCCAAAAAGAGCTTCCTTCCCTTACGCACTTGTAGCTTCCCTTGAGAGTTCAGGCAGTTGTTCAATAAACTCCTCAACAATTTCATACCTTTTATGTTTCGTATCCCGTTCCCACATGAAGGTAATTTTCAACTGCTGACCTTCTGTACCAAGTTGGACCATTCGGCCATATTGATTGGCAAATTCAAATAGCTTTGATCCGTCAATCTGCTGGCTTTGGCTGGATTCCATAAACATCTCCATCTTCTTATTCTTCTCGGAGATCGATTCAATACGGGCTTGCTTCGCATACAGACGGATCGACGTCACTGTAAATAAATTCTCTACCTCCTCAGGATAATCACCAAAACGATCGATCAATTCATCTTTAAGCTCACTGATATCATTTGCCGATTCAATCGCCTGAAATTGCTTGTACATATCAATCTTTTGTTTTTCATCTTCAATGTACTCTGCGGGAATATACGCATCAATGGAGAGATCGAGCTCCGTTTGAAAAGGTTGAACGGCCTCTGGTTCAATACCCTGCCGTTTCGCTTCAATTGCGTCTTTAAGCATCTGGGAGTACATATCAAACCCGACAGAGTCAATAAACCCATGCTGCTGTGCACCTAGCAGGTTACCAGCTCCGCGAATCGACAGGTCACGCATCGCAATCTTAAACCCGGACCCTAGCTCAGTAAACTCCTTAATCGCCTGCAATCGTTTCTCAGCGACCTCTGTCAGCACTTTGTCCCTTTGATAGGTAAAATAGGCATAGGCTACTCGATTGGAACGACCTACACGTCCTCTTAGCTGATAAAGCTGGCTTAGTCCCATTCTGTCGGCATCATATACAATCAATGTATTTACATTAGGGATGTCGACACCTGTTTCAATAATCGTCGTGCTGACTAGTACATCAAATTCTCCTTCAAGGAAAGAAAACATGACATTTTCAAGCTCGGTTTCATTCATTTGACCATGAGCAAATGCAACCCTTGCTTCAGGGACAAGTGCGGAGATTTCCTGCGCCATCCGCTCAATATTTTCGACACGATTAAACAGGAAAAAGACTTGTCCGCCTCTCCCCATTTCCCTCTCAATCGATTCACGCATAAAGACAGGGTTGTACTCTAAGACATACGTCTGGATCGGGAATCTATTTTCAGGCGGTGTTTCAATGACAGATAAATCGCGGACACCAAGCATGGACATGTGCAAGGTTCTCGGAATGGGAGTAGCTGTTAATGTTAATACGTCCACATTTGACTTCAATTGTTTTATCTTTTCTTTATGCTTGACACCAAAGCGCTGCTCCTCATCGACAATTAGCAGGCCAAGATCCTTAAATTTAATGTCATTGGACAAAATACGATGCGTTCCAACAACAATATCTATAAGCCCTTTGCGAAGGCGCTCTGTCGTTTCATTCTGTTGTTTTTTCGTTCGAAACCTGCTTAATAAGCCAATGTTAATCCCAAAGTCTTGAAACCGCTCCTGCAGTGTTTCAAAATGCTGCTGGGCGAGTATCGTCGTAGGCACAAGCAATGCAGCCTGCTTCCCGTTTTCGATCGCTTTGAAGGCTGCCCGAATAGCCACTTCCGTTTTCCCGTAACCTACGTCCCCACAAAGCAAGCGGTCCATTGGCCGTATTTGCTGCATATCTTCTTTAATCTCTTCGATACATCGAATTTGATCCTCTGTTTCTTCATAAGCGAAAGCCGCTTCAAAGTCACGCTGCATCTCGCCATCTTCACCAAAAGCGTGACCTTTTGATGCTTCACGATCCGCGTACAATTGAATGAGGTCATCCGCAATGTCTTCAACCGAGGACTGAACACGGCTTTTCACCTTTTTCCATTCACTGCCGCCAAGCTTATACACTTTCGGCTCCTTACCTTCAGAGCCTACATATTTTTGAATTAAATCGATTTGGTCAATTGGAACAAACAGCTTGTCATTCCCTGAATACTTCACCATCATAAAATCTTTATGGTTTCCGCCCATTTTAAGTGTTTCAATTCCAATATACTTACCAATCCCATGGTTCGCATGTACGACATAATCGCCGACTTTAAGTTCTTGGTAATTCTTGATCCGTTCCGCGTTTGATAACTTCTGTTTTCTTTTAGGCTTGGCTGTCCGCTTCTTAAACAGCTCATTCTCTGTTAAGACAGCTATTTTGTGCATGGGCCACTCAAAACCGTTGCTGATATTCCCCTGAATAATAACAGGAAGCTTCACTGGCAAGCGAACCTGCTCTTTAGTCACCACCGCTTCCATATCATAATCGGCTAACACAGAGTGAATTTTTTCAGCACGAGTTTCATCAGGAGCCATGATAATTACAGAATAATCCTGCTTGATCCATCGATCCATTTCATTCTTAAGCAAATTCATTTGGCCATGGAACTGCTGCATTTGCCTGCTTGAGACATTGATTACATTTTGAGGATGTGTATTAGGAATATGACGCATAAACACCGACATATACAGCCTTGGCTGTTTCATATTTTCCCATGTATCATGCCAATCAAAGGAAATCCGTAAGTCCCTTACAATCTGGTTCACTTCAAGCAGGCTATTGTGCCATTCCGCTTCTTCCTGATCCAGACGTCCAGCTGTTTCTTGAATACGACTCATTTCATCTAAAACGATCAGCCCATTTTTTGGTAAGTAATCTAGCAAACTTACAGATTGATCATAGAAATAACCAATATATTTGTACATATCTTGAAAATGTTCACGATTTTGAAGCCTCTCAATATCACGTTCCACATGTGTGTGCAGCGTTTCTTTCGCTTCTTCCTTTGACAGTTTTTGTAAAGAATGGCTCAGTGCTTCTTCTAAACGTTGTGACGCTCTCGCAAAATCTTGATCCGTCAGCAACAATTCTGTGGCAGGTCCTACATGGATATGATCAAACTTTTCATGGGATCGCTGTGTTTCTGAATCGAATGTACGAATGGAATCAACCTCCGTATCGAACAGCTCAACCCGATAAGGGAACTCCGCTGTCAATGGATAGACGTCCAGAATTCCTCCCCTTAACGAAAACTCTCCAGGGGTTGCTACCATATCTGTGCGTTCGTAGCCCATACTGATAAAACGTTCTAAGTAATTGTCAAGATCAATGTCTTCTCCAACACGAAAAGGGAGCTGGTTATGCTCCCAATACCCTTTAGGCGGCATGATTCTTTTTAAGGCAGCCACTGGTGCTATTAAGATTCCTGAATCTTGATTCAGCCATTCACTTAGAGCTTCAATTCGCTGGCTTCGAAGCTCAGGACTGGCAATAGCAATTTCGGATGCAATCAACTCATTAACTGGATAGAGATGAACCCGCTCTGTATCTGACAGCTCTAACATATCCTCATACATTTGCTGGGCCTGAATAAGCTGATGAGTCACAATAAGGACAGGACGCTTTAAAGATTCCTGTAATAAGGAGATCATCAAACTTCTCGAGGCTCCAGACAGTCCTGCAATCATCTGCTCATCCATACCTGTCTCGAATCCATCTACAACAGAGCGGATGTCATCCTGAGGTTGTAGATAATCTTTAATTCCCTGCATAACAAACTCCTCCATAATCACCATTAGAAAGTGACCACGATTTAATGAATAAAGTAATCTTGTTCGTGATAATGAGGGTGTTGGTCAAGGGTGCGTTCACACGAGTGGCAAATTGTTTTAATATTCATATCACCACTGTTGCTATACGTAATCATTTCCCTATGATCATCCTCATTCAAACACTCTAAGCCAAGCTCAGAAATTTCGACACGTTCTCGGTCTAATTTTCCAACTTGGCGGTTACAATGCCGGCATATATAATTAATATTCATAAATACAAACCTCCTATAGAAGCATTTGTACTTATTGTTGCCGTGCAGATCGTGACTTATACGAAAGCAGAATTCTTATTAAGACTTTACATTAAAACCATTCATCACTTCATCAAAAGGCTTTTCAAACCACGCTTCACAAGCTTTAACTGATTGTTCGACCACCTCTTGAATAGGTCTTTGCTGGTCCTTGTCAAAAGTACCCAGTACATAATCCACAACACTCATAGGCACAGAAGGTCGTCCAACTCCGACACGCAGGCGCTTAAATTCCTTCGTCCCAAGCTGATCGATGATGCTGCGAATCCCATTATGGCCACCGTGTCCACCCTTTTGGCGCAGGCGCATTCTTCCAGGTGGTAAATCCAGATCATCATAAATAACGAGGACCTCTTCATCCCTTATGTCATAATAATCCATGAACAAACGAAGAGAATCCCCTGATAAATTCATATATGTTTGAGGCTTGAGTAAAAGAACCTTTTCCCCGTTCACATGTTCAATTGTGAATAATCCTTTAAACTTTTTTTGATCCACACCCCAATTATTCTGTTTCGCTAATTCATCGATGATCATAAATCCAACATTATGGCGTGTCTTCTCATACTTTTTTCCGGGGTTACCTAAACCTACAATACACTTCATTGAAAAACTTCCTTTGTTATCTTATTCCGCTTCTTTTTATTATAGCAAAACTCCAACAAAAAATATGTCAAAAAAGCCAACCTACAAAAAAGGACGCACCTCATGGCTACGCCCCTTTTTCTATAGCTTTAGTATATTACTTATCTTCGCTTTCTTCAGAGTCCCCATCATTACTATCATCTTTCCCGTTAATGACTTCTGGCTCCTCATCCGCGTTATCTGTGTCAGGCTCTTCCGGCATTTCTTCAGGTGGAGTCACTGAAACAATTGCTGTATTCTCATCTTCCATAATTTCATAATTGCGAGACGCTTTCAAGTCACTAACCATGACACTGTCACCGATATTTAATTCAGAAACATCAATGACGATCTCCTCAGGAATGTCACCAGGCTTAGCTCTGATAGCCAGTTCATATAAAGGCTGCTGCAGAACGCCGCCCTCTTTGGAACCCAAAGCTTCACCCTCAAGATGAATAGGTACCTCAACGTCCATTTCTTCAGACATATTAACGATGTAAAAGTCTGCATGAATTAGCTCATCCTTCAAAGGGTCGACTTGATATTCATGAAGCATGACGTTCACAGTAGAACCGCCGTCAACATCCAAAGAAATAATCGCATTTTTCCCTTCGTCACGGACTGTCTTAAGTAGTTCAATACTGTTTACTGACACATTAACAGGTTCTTTATCTTGTCCGTAAACGATACCAGGAACATTCCCCTCTTGGCGCAGTTCACGTGTTACTGATTGTTTTAAATCTTTCCTTTGATTTGCTTTTAATGTAATAGCCAAATTAATCTACCTCCATTGAATTTACCATTCATTTAAATCTAATTCCCTATTTAAACAAAAGTTAAACGTCTTTCACACAAAAAATTCCTTAATCAAACAGAATACTTACAGACTGCCGCTCGTGGACACGGATAATTGCTTCACTAATTAGAGGAGCTACGGATAACTGAGTGATCTTCTCGCTCGTCTTATCCTCTCCAAGCGGAATCGTATTTGTGACAACTAACTCTTTGATATTTGAATTGTCTATACGTTCGATCGCAGGCCCTGAGAGAACTGGGTGTGTACAGCAGGCATAAACGTCTTTCGCTCCATTTTCAACTAACGCATTCGCCGCAAGTGTAATTGTACCCGCTGTATCAATAATATCGTCGATCATAATAGCCGTTTTACCTTCGATATTACCTACAATATTCATAACTTCCGCAACGTTCGGACGCGGACGACGTTTATCAATAATTGCAATCGGCGCTTTCAGGCGATCTGCCATTTTACGGGCACGAGTTACACCTCCGTGATCTGGGGAGACAATCACAACGTCATCAAAATTTTTCTCTTCAAAGTAATCGGAGAGAATTGGCACACCAACAAGGTGATCGATTGGCATATCGAAGAATCCTTGGATTTGGGGCGCATGAAGATCCAGCATGATTACACGGGATGCGCCTGCTGTTTCAAGCAAATTAGCAACTAACTTCGCTGTGATTGGCTCACGGGCACGTGCTTTACGATCTTGTCTTGCATAACCATAGTATGGCATAACAATATTAATCGTACTAGCAGAGGCGCGCTTTAGTGCATCAATCATAATAAGAAGTTCCATAATATGTTGATTGACTGGCGCACAAGTCGATTGAACAACATATACATCGCAGCCGCGAATACTTTCATCAATGTTAATCTGAATTTCACCGTCACTAAATCTCGTCACCGTACACTTCCCAAGTTCGGTACCAATATTCTCAGCGATTTCTTCAGCCAGTTCAGGATTGGAATTCAGGGAGAATACTTTTAATTTTGAATCCTTGTACCCAGTTGCCATGGATAGAACCCTCCGTTAGTCTTTTTTATTAGAATTTAATTTACTTGCATAGCCTTCTTTATTTGTCTGGCGTGATCTGGCAATCGACAGTGCCTCAGCAGGAACATCTTTATTTATTGTAGAACCAGCTGCTACATAGGCGCCCTTACCTACAGTGACAGGTGCAACGAGGTTAGAGTTACAGCCAATAAAGGCATCGTCCTCGATTGTAGTCATAAATTTATTGTTGCCATCATAGTTCACTGTAATTGTACCACAACCAATGTTTACTCCGCTCCCCACATCGGCATCACCAACGTAGCTTAAATGGGAGGCTTTACTTCCTTCCCCAAATACAGCTTTCTTAATTTCTACAAAATTACCGACCTTTACATCATCACCAAGAGATGATTCAGGGCGGATGTGGGCAAAGGGGCCGATTTTTACACGAGCACCAATTCGGCTGTTTGTTGCCACACTTTGCTTAATTACTGTTTCCGCACCGATGTGGCAATCTTTGATCATTGAGTGTGGACCAACTACTGCATCATCTTCAATGGTCGTTTCGCCTTCGATCATAGAGCCTGGATATACAATCACGTCTTGACCTATTTTTACATCAGGGCCAATGTACGTGTTGTCGGAATCCACTAACGTTACGCCCTTTTTCATATGCATTTCATTGATGCGCTGTTTCATGAGCTTCTCTGCTTGAGCTAATGCCACACGATCGTTTACACCGAGCGACTCTGAAAAGTCTGTTGTTTGGTATGCACTAACTATTTCGTCTTGATTCTGAAGAATTTGGATCACATCTGGCAGGTAATATTCTCCCTGGGAATTATTGTTCGAAACACCCTTTAACGCTTTGAACAAGAATTCATTATCGAAGCAATATGTACCTGTATTAATTTCCTGAACAGCTTGTTCGTCTTGGGAAGCATCCTTTTGCTCAACAATACGCTCCACCTGACCATTTCCACCACGAATCACACGGCCATAACCGTGAGGGTTCTCAGCATGTGCAGTCAAGATTGTTGCCTTCGCTTGAGTAGCTTCATGATGATCCATCATCTTTTGCAGCGTCTCTTCAGTCAATAACGGCGTATCTCCACAAGCCACCACTGTTGTTCCTTTTTTATCTGCAAGAATATGATCCGTCTGAAGTACAGCGTGACCCGTCCCTAACTGCTCTTCTTGCACGACATAATGACTATGTTCACCAAGTTGATCCTGAACTTTTTCTGCACCAAAACCAACAACTGTAATTAACTCATTTAATTCTAATTTATTTAACTGGTCCACAACATGCTGTACCATCGGCTTTCCACATACGGGGTGCAAAACTTTGTAGAGTTTTGACTTCATACGGGTTCCTTGTCCAGCTGCTAACACTACCGCATATTTATTGGTCATGAAGTAACCTCCATCCTAATTATCCATTATGAATAATATCTTAAAATAAGCATTATTTCAACAAACGACAATTTATTTAGAAAAGCGGAGGCGTCTTGCTCAGACTCGATCAGTGGAAGTTCGACGAAGTTCGGCACGTCCTGTGCCAACGTCGAACTGACTCGCGTCCTGCGAGCCCAAGCAGAGCGGGCAGTGGGGTGATCTTCCCCCACGGAGGCGAACTGCTTATGTCTCGAGAGTCTAGACGCCGAAGCTAGACAACAGAAAAGCGGAGAGGGGCGATTAGACCTGAATTAGTGGAAGTTCGGCTAAAAACGAAACATCCTTTTCAACGCCGAACGGCCCCACGTTGTGTGGGGTCCAAATTTCATGTAACAGCAAAAAAGAAGTCTGACCCCTTGATGGTCAGACTTCTAATTTAGTTAATTTCAAGATGCTCCTGCCTCTTCATATTCTACTTCCGTATCAACTTCACCGGCTTTGTGGTACTCGCTAAGTACAGCATCTTGAATTTTCCCACGCGTGCCTGAATTGATTGGATGGGCAATATCCCTAAATTCCCCGTCAGGTGTCCGTTTGCTAGGCATGGCCACAAAAAGACCGTTGTTGCCATCAATCACCCGAATGTCATGGACAACAAACTCCTGATCTAAGGTAATAGAAGCAATTGCTCGCATTCTTCCTTCGGTATTAACGCGTCGCAGTCTTACGTCAGTTACTTCCATTATCATTCACCACCTTTTCCCAAAAAGAACTTACTTAAACAATTCCACATTCCAGGGAAAATTCCTGCTTATTTTCAAAAAAATTTAAATAACTTTCTTTCTGAGGGAAACTTCCACTTTCCATATAAAAAAGAAAGCCGTCACAACAAGAGCGGGGCTTTCTCTCAAATAAATATATCCATTTAATAACAATTTACTTAGTTTATTCGACTCAGTAAATTCCCTTCATGTACCTCAATCTTCGCATCTCGGTCATCAACATTGATAATTTGGACAAGGGATACATAATCATCGACCACGCGCTCCTCTTCCTCATCTTCAGCTTCAGCGAGAACACCAATCCCAGCTACTTCCGCATTGAATTCTGTAAGCAGGTTTTTCATGCCATTGATCGTACCACCTGCTTTCATAAAATCATCAATAATACAAACCTTTGACCCTTCTGCAAGAGAACGCTTCGTTAATACCATTGTTTGTATTTTCTTCGTGGACCCTGACACATAATTAATACTAACGGTAGATCCTTCAGTAACTTTTGGATCCCGCCGTACAATGACAACAGGAACATTCAAATAAGCAGCTACAGCATAAGCTAGCGGGATTCCTTTGGTGGCAACCGTCATAACTGCATCAATTTCTTTGTCAGCAAACACAGAGGCAAATAGACGGCCGATATTACGCACCGTTCCTGGCTCTCCTAAAATGTCACTCATAAATAAATATCCACCTGGAAGAAGCCGAGCTGGATCCTCAAGCCGTTCACAAAGTTCATTAACAAACTGTTGACTGTATTCCTTTGAAAATGCAGGAATGTACTTCACTCCACCTGCAGCCCCAGAAACGGATTCCAGATACCCGATACCCTCTTTTTGAAACATTTTATTCAGTATTCCTAAATCTTCACTTATAGAAGATTTAGCTGCTTCATATTTCTCTGATAAAAAAGGAAGAGAAACTAATTCACGTGGACGATCTAACACATAGTGCGTCATGGCAACTAATCGATCACTTCTTTTCATGAAAAGACACCTCAAAATCCGAATGTTATTATTATAAGATACCAGATTTGTACGGCTTTCATCAAGTGATAATACTATTTAATGCGAATTAATGAACTAGCGCAAGTACCCATACACTCGTCATAAGCATTGCGATTCACCCTCCTTTGGAAAGCTACTCCGCTGTGCTGCTTCCGCGGCCGCCAGTTTCTGACGTGTTTCCTAAATGATTTCCCTGTTTCCCAGCATTCTGACCATATAAACCTCTGTACAAAACCCCTTTAGGCTATTATAAATCCTCTGTGCTCTAGCATCTTGACCCACTAGTGCAAATACAGTCGGGCCACTCCCGCTCATCAACACAGCATCCGCTCCTGCCTGGCGCATTTGTTCCTTAATTTGATTAACTTCAGGGTGCAGTTTGGTTGTTACACCTTCAAGAGCATTTCCTACATGGGCACAAATGGCATCAAAGTCCCCCTGTTTCAAGGCCTCCATCATCCCGTTCGTATTAGGGTGGAAAGCTGTTTTGGCATCGAGCTTTTGATAGATGGTCTGTGTCGATACACCAAGGGTCGGCTTAGCTAGGACGACCCAGCAAGGAGGCGGCGACGGAAGTTCAAAGATTTGCTCCCCGCGCCCTTTAGCTAAAGCTGTTCCACCATAAACACAAAAAGATACATCTGAACCGATTTTAGCGCCAAGCTCTGCAAGTTCGTGTAAACTGGCATTGATACCCCAAATTTTGTTCACCCCTCTGAGCACTGCAGCTGCATCACTGCTTCCACCAGCTAAACCAGCAGCAACCGGGATATTTTTTTCAATAAAAATTCGGACACCTTTGTTGATTTTATAATGATCCTTCATTAACTTTGCTGCCCGATAAGCAAGGTTCCGTTCATCATTTGGTACAAAACGGCTCTCTGACTCCACCCGAATTGCTCCACTTCTTAATCTAGACAGCTCAATTCGATCGGCAAGGTCAACCGTTGTCATCACCATCTCCACCTCATGAAATCCATCTTTCCGCTTATGTAAAACGTCCAAAGATAAATTAATTTTGGCCGGCGCCTTCTCCAAAATTTCCATTTCTACACCCACTTCTCACATATTCTTCTGAAAGCATTGTATCATAAAACCCAGAGAAGCGAATGCGAGTCATTAGCATAAATCAACATGACTCAAAAGTGAATTGACATAAAAAACTCCCCAGCATATATCCATACTGAGGAGAGTTCAGTTTACAACTGATCTTTTTTCATCTGTTCTTCTGCCATTTGAATGGCTCGCTTTACCATATTTCCAGCGTCACGGGTAGTAATCCCGCCCCAACCTTCGCTTTGCACCTTGTCGTAAAATCCAAGTTCTTTTGCGATTTCCTCTTTCAACGAATCGGACATCATGCTTCCTCTGCGTCCCATCGTCTTCAGCTCCTTTCGCCCTCACTTAGCTACGACAAGCATAGTATATGTTGTGTACTTTTTTTCATTCCGGCATATCTATGTAGTACTGGCAACTCTTTCTTAGGGTAAAGTTTATTTCTTTTCATAAAATAAAAAAAGCAGCAACCCTGAGGTTACTGCTCCATAGCCATTGTTGATAAATCATCGAAGTTTAATTCGACTGTCTCTGTGAGTACATCTGCATAACTATAAGATACACGTTCGAAAGCATTTTCTTCTTGGTCTAATTCAACAATAAAAACGGCTGGATACGTTTCTGCAAGAACACCAGACCGTTCGATAGTCTTACGACGTCCACCGTTTGCTTTTAATGTTAAACGTTTACCAATTTGCCCCTCAAGGGATTGTTTGATTTCTACTAACGTTTTAGCCACTATACTCCACCTCACTAATAAGAATATACCACGATTCATGGACAAAGTCAAATAAAATATTTAATTATACCAGTATGACAAAATCAATGTCAACATAATAACTTGTGAATTTTGTTCTTATTTAGATTATCCAATTTCAGGCAAACTATGTGCCTCTTATGAATAAATGAGTAAAAAAGGTGCGAAATCATCATTCAGCACCTTTTCTAGATGGTTCTTCGGCTTCTTTCGAGTAAGGAATTCCAATCCGTAATAGTCCACGCGTTTCTATCCCGCCCATACCTTTTTCACCACTTATTGTATTTCGAATCACTTCCCATATGTTGATGTGTTCCACAACCGATGTGTAAGCGAGTCGCGCAGCTACATAGACAGGGTCAATAGCGTGTATGTTGACTCGTGCTGGAGAACTGGCAAAATTAGCTCCTGCCTTTATTAAAGACTCAAAATGAGATTGGCAGGCTCCGGCAAATATAACTAGCTGATCGAAGTGAGGGTATTTCTGTCTTATATTTCTGACAGACTCCACAAAATAACGTGAATTTCGATAGGACTCTAAATCACGGACAGTTCCTTTTGATTTTGAATAAGAATCATGTCCAGTAATCACAACAATTTCAGGCTGTACTTTCTCTACTAGTGCTAAAACTTGCTCAGGCATTTCTTTTTCCTGTAAATATTGTCCATGAACCTGTAATCCTAACTGTTCATACAATCGAATGCACTTCTTTAAAAACAAAGGATCTCCATCAATGTGGAGGATGCGCGGTGGTATTTGAAAGTAGCTAGATTCCTCATTGGTATCTCCGTAGCCACTCTCAGCCTCTGATTCTCGTTTTTCCCTAAGGAGGCGGTAATCCTGTCGGAACAAACGATAAGAATACGCCTCTTGTTTATCAATATGAGACTTACGCTTATGATATTCTGATCCTGATACCTTTTGTACATCATTTAGTGGAGCATCCGCCTCTAAACGAATATCTTCCCCCATTAATTTGACAAGTTCTTCATTCTTCGATTTCACTCGAAACAAAATATCGTGATGATATGATTTCCTTGTCACGAGATCTCCATTAGTTAGCATATTTTTCCCCACCTCACAACTGGCACTACGTTAGTGTATGTGTGAAGCTGGATGGTGTTACCTCGTATATAAGTGATTGGCTAGTGTTGCGAATTCCTCTATAGAAAGAGATTCTCCACGCCGTTTGGGGTCAATCCCCACCTTATCAAGACACTCCTGAATTTCAACCTTTTCCATTTTTCCGTTAAAATGACGGACTAAGTTGTTCATCAATGTCTTTCTACGCTGGCCAAATGATGCCTTCACTAAGTCAAAAAAGAAGGCTTCATCTGCTACATCGACTGGAGGCTCTGTTCTCATTTGCAAGTGCAAAACGGAAGAGTCAACATTAGGCTGCGGCATGAACACGGTTTTAGGGACGCTCATGGCTACCTGTGCTTGTGTGTAGTATTGAACAGCAATGGAGAGGGAACCATAGCTCTTCGTATTTGGGACAGCAGCCATTCGATCAGCCACCTCCTTCTGAATCATTACCGTTATACTTTCTACCGGCAGGTGATCCATCAACAGCTTCATTAAAATAGGGGTCGTAATATAGTAAGGGAGATTAGCGGCGATTTTAATTCTCTGTCCTGGCTTGAAGGTTTCTTCAATCACTCTTTTTACGTCTGCTTTTAAAATATCTTGATTAATAACCTCAACATTTTCATAAACAGAAAGAGTTTCATCAAGAATCGGCAGTAAACGTTGGTCAATCTCAAAAGCCACGACCTTATCAGCATACTGTGCAAGCTGTTCAGTCAAGGCTCCTATTCCTGGACCAATTTCAATAGCCCCCGCTTCCTTATCAATTTGCGCGTGCTTAATAATATTCTTCAGTATATTTACATCAACAATGAAATTCTGACCTAAACTTTTTTTAAAAGAAAAGCCATAGGTGGATAGTATTTCTTTAGTACGTGTGGGTGTTGCTACAGCTTTACTGTTCATTCTTTTCCTCCTGCATGATCTGATTCATAGCTGAACCAAGCTGATCCTTTGTAATATGAAACATATTTAACCGGCGTAGAAGCTGTTTGCCGTTCGTTTTCCCAATATGGAGCCTGTCTCCAAGTTTTTCACGACGCTCGCTCGCACTAGGTCCGCCAATTAATCCAAAGCTGATCAAGTCATCCTTTTCAATTTCACTTAAGGCAGGGTCACTAAGCTCATAAACCAATGATAGCGCTTGCCTTATATGATCAATAGAAGCGTGCTCGATACCGATCCCTCGGTCTTTGTTGGCCCGAGCATGTTTTTTCGGCAGAAAGGCATGCTTGCACCCTTGAACATGCTGGTCTACAATATGCCTAATCCGCTCCCCCGGGTAATCAGGATCCGTAAAAATGATGACACCACGCTTTTCCTTAGCGTGTCTGATTTGTGCAATCACAAGATCATCTATAGCTGAACCATTCGTTTCAATGGTATCTGCGTTAACAGCTTGCCTCACCTTTGCTGTATCGTCCTTTCCTTCCACAACAATAACCTCTTTTATCCTCACAACCATCTTCCTCCATCGTTACATTTGCATATAATCTTTCATAGCATACCACGTGTCATGTACAGAAAAAAGCAGAGGAGCCCTTTCCTCTGCTTTTCATCTCTTATTCCAAAATTTTTACTTGTACTGTACGATGGCCAAAACTATTGGCTTCCCCTTTCGATGGGACAAAGAGATCAATTTTATTTCCTTGAATGGCGCCGCCTGTATCACCAGCAACGGCGTAACCATACCCTTCTACCCAAACGCGACTTCCTAATGGAATAACGTTTGGGTCAACCGCTATAACTTTCTGTTCTGGGTTTTCTTTCAAATTAATTCCAGTGGCTGTGATGCCAGAACAACCGGGGCAGTCCGCTGAATAAGCTGTCGCTTTCATGTGCAGGGTCTTTACCCCACTATCACTGTCTCTTGATGGTATAGAGGGGGCATCAGAAGCAGTCTTTGTTGTAGCTACCGTTCTCACAGTTGACTCCTGATCTGTCTTTTCAGCAGGGACTGTAACCCGTTTCGGTTCTGCTTCAGACGCTGTTTCAACCTTTTCTACCTTTGTTCCTAAGGCAACCACTTGATCTTTACTCTCTTTTTCAACGGTTTCTCTGACCAATTTGCGGTCAGATTCTTCACCGTTTGTGATCGTTACCTTATATTCTTTCGTAACCATCCCGACCTCGCCATCTGAAACAACACGTTCTTCTCCTTTAGGCAAGGAATCATCTTTTTGCGTAATAACGGTATATTCCAGTTCTTCTTGGACAATTTCCGTTACTTTCTCAATCCGTGTAATAGATACCGGGATATCTGTATGAAGTTTATCGCCTTTTGAAACGTTTAGCTTGTCAAGTTCATCTAAGGTTACATTTTGTTTTTCCAAAAATTCACCTACCGTAGAAGCTGTCGTCCAGACATTTTGTTTCTCTCCACCGTCATTAAGCTTCACTTGAATCGCTTTGGCTACCTCTAAACTCATTCCACCTTCAATTGATGAACCTGAATCGTGTGATATGTAATCCCGTGCTTTAAGATCCAATTCCTGCCCCTCTATAAACTCCCCTACCGTCGCTGCAGTAGTGTGATAGCGGCCTTCTTTATTGTCAATAGTTAGATTAATAGATTTAGAAGCTGTATACTCTACATCCATTCCATATGTAATCGGTTGTGACAATTCGTGTGATAGCTGATCATAAGACCCGACTGTGACATTCATTTCTGATAGTAATTCCTCGACTGTATCAGCATGAGTGCGAATTAATTGATGTTCTCCATCCCGAGTCACTTGTACCGAAGCCTTTGTTGCTTCAAACATTACGAATCCTAAAAAGGTGATACACAAGGTTGAAATTACAAATGTCCAAACCAGGGCTGAGCTCAGTACTGATTTAACGTCTTTCATTCTCCCCTTCTCCCTTCTCTAAGTGCGTAAATTATTAATAGGTCAAAAACTATGTGAAATAAGAATTATGGTTATCAAAAAAAGAAGTCAGCTATAGGATAGCTGACTCTTAACATTATGCACTTGTACCTAGGAAATTAACATAACAATCATGTTACAATTCCCATACAATTTCACCGTTCATTTGTAATATTAAACTGAAAGTCCCCCATTTTATGACTGGATTCGGAAAAACTTGAGGGCATTTTCAGTCGTTCGTTGACTTACCTCTTCATAAGTCAGACCCTTCAACTCCGCAATTTGCTCAGCTACAAGCTTGACATAAGCGGGCTCATTCCGCTTACCCCTGTTTGGATGAGGGGCGAGGAAAGGACAGTCGGTTTCGACAAGTAAACGGTCTAGGTCAATTTCCTTTGCCACTTCTTTTGGCAGCTTGGCATTTTTGAATGTAACTGGCCCACCTAAGGAAATCATGAAATTCATATCTACACAAGCTTTAGCTATTTCAACAGGGCCGCTATAGCAATGCATAATTCCACCAACCTCTACTGCGTTCTCTTCTTGCAAAATCTCCACAATATCATCCGTTGCCTCACGGTTATGAATAATAATTGGCATTTTAACTTTTTTCGCCAGACGAATTTGCTTACGAAATACTTCTTTTTGTACTTCGGCTGGAGACTTATCCCAATGGTAGTCAAGTCCCATCTCCCCAATCGCTACAACCTTAGGGTGAGCAGCCAGTTCTTCAATCCAGACCAGATCTTCATCGGTCATATCGATCGCATCAACAGGATGCCAGCCAACAGCCGCATAAATATGCTCATGATTCTCAGCAATCTCGATGGCGGCTGGAATCGTTTTTCGATCAAAACCAACCACTGTCATATAAGTGACACCTGCTTCTCGAGCACGTTCTATCGTTTCCTCAAGATCATCTGTAAATTGATCTGCATTTAAGTGCACATGTGTATCAAATAACACGAGCCATTCCTCCTTTATTCATTTAAAACAAAAGGGAAAGCACGACACTCCTGCTCCCCCCTCTGTAAAAAATCTATTTAACTTTTGTACCATTATCAAGGTTTTGATCAATCGAAGCTAATGCGAGCTTTCCTTGTTCATCTTCCCCTGCAAGAATCATCCCTTGTGACAGCTCGCCGCGGAGCTTCACAGGTTTAAGGTTAGTAATACAAATAACCTTTCTACCTACCAGCTCTTCAGCTTGATAGTGCTCAGCAATTCCTGATACCACTTGACGCTTTTCATAGCTCAAGTCTAACTGAAGCTTTAGCAATTTATCGGCTTTTTTCACTTTCTCAACTTTAATGACTTCTGCTACCCGAAAATCAAGTTTCATAAAGTCATCAATCGTAACCTCTTCCGTTTCTTCCTGTTCTGCTTCCTTTTCCTCAATCTTTTCAGGTGTTGGCTTTTTCATCATGTCTTTTATGACTTGAATTTCTTCCTCTGCATCAAGACGAGGGAAAATAGGTTCATCCTTCTGTACACTGGTGCCTTGAGGGAGCCCCTTAAATTCTGCTATGCTTTGCCACTGCTTCCAATCCACATTCGTAATTCCCAACTGCTTAAAGATCTTTTCGGGTGTATGTGTCAAAAACGGCTGAAGCATTACCCCAATGTGACGTAAAGACTCGGCCAGATGGGCCATTACATTGCCTAAGCGAGCCTTTTTGTTGTTGTCCTTAGCAAGAACCCACGGCTGTGTTTCGTCAATATATTTGTTCGTCCGGCTGACGAGCTTCCATAGGTCTGCAAGCGCAACTGAGAATTCCATATTCTCTAACGATTGTTCTACAGACATTCTTGTTTCTTGAGCTAATTTTTCAAGATTCGTGTCAAAATCCTCTTCTGATAGCGTAAGTTCAGGGATCTCTCCATCAAAATATTTGCTGATCATAGCAACTGTACGATTAAGCAAGTTTCCTAAATCATTAGCGAGGTCATAGTTCGTCCGTTCAACAAATGCCTCCGGTGTAAAGACACCATCTGAACCAAAGGGTACTTCACGTAGCAAATAATATCGAAGTGCATCCAGGCCGTAGCGATTGCTCAGCTGAACAGGGTCGACGACATTGCCTTTTGACTTCGACATCTTTCCATCTTTCATAAGGATCCAACCGTGAGCAAATACCTTTTTCGGCAATGGTAAATCTAATGCCATCAGCATAATTGGCCAATAAATTGTATGGAAACGCACGATTTCTTTTCCAACTAAATGGACATCTGCCGGCCAAAATTTCCTATACCGTTCATCGTCATCACTATCAAAACCAAGTGCTGAAATGTAGTTGCTTAGTGCATCAATCCAAACGTAAATCACATGTTCCGCATTTCCAGGTACTTGGACGCCCCAATCAAAAGTCGTTCTAGAGACAGCCAGATCCTCGAGGCCTGGTTTAATAAAATTATTTATCATTTCATTTTTGCGACTCTCCGGCTGGATGAATGTCGGATTATTTTCATAAAACTCAAGCAGCTGGTCAACATAATTGCTCATTTTAAAGAAGTACGATTCTTCTTTAACCTTTTCAACCGGACCGCCGCAATCTGGACAATGACCTTCGTCTAATTGACGCTCAGTAAAAAATGATTCACACGACGTACAATACCAGCCTTCATACTCATCAAGGTAAATGTCACCTTTTTTCATTAAGTAGTCAAAGATTTTTGCCACAACGACTTTGTGACGATCCTGGGTTGTACGAATAAAATCATCGTAGGAAATATCCAGCTTGTCCCAAAGCTCTTTAATTCCGCTTACGATGTCGTCTACATAGGCTTGGGGGCTTACCCCTTTTTCCTCTGCTTTGCGCTGAATTTTCTGACCGTGTTCATCTGTACCGGTCAAATACATTACATCATACCCCTGGAGACGCTTATACCTTGCCATCGCATCTCCCGCTACTGTGGTGTAGGCATGACCTATGTGTAAGTTTCCACTTGGATAATAAATTGGTGTACTAATGTAAAATGTCTTCTTATCTTCAGACATCCTGTTCCCTCCTCTATATTCAACAGCCTTATTTGCGGCATTTCGACATTCATAATGTGTATTGTATCATTTTTTTTATATATTTTCTGTATTTCCATTCCTGGCCTTCAAATATACCGAATGATTAATGAAAATGTCAAAAAAACACCCTGACACTCCTTTTGTTGTTTCACATCTGTCATTACTTTGGTACACTGTAATTAATCCTCTATTTGGATATTCAATCCAAATTTGGAACAAAAATAAGTTAACCCAACCATCGACAGGCCTTATGTCATCAATTATTTGATAGCTTTATAGACGAAATTTAGTCTATAAAGCTATCAAATAAGGGCAAAATATTCAGAATTGACATGTTTGGGAATCGTTGGTATTATATACTGCGAGACATATGTCGAAATATGACGAATAACTTTTGAGTGAGGGGAGAAAAGAAAAATGAAATCTACTGGTATTGTACGTAAAGTGGACGAACTAGGTCGTGTCGTAATTCCAATTGAACTTCGCCGCACCCTAGGTATTAATGAAAAAGATGCACTTGAAATTTATGTTGATGATGATCGTATTGTTCTTAAGAAATACAAGCCTAACATGACTTGTCACGTTACAGGGGAAGTTTCTGATGACAACATGAAGCTTGCAAATGGCAATTTAGTGCTCAGCCAAGAAGGCGCACAAATGCTGCTTAAAGAAATCCAAAGCCAATTAAATAAATAGAGAGACATAAAAAGACTACTGGATTCTTAAAAAAAGTGAAAAAATAGAGTAAAAGACATATGTTCGGAAAAAAAGCCCTAACTGCTACAGGCCTGGCAGTTAGGGCTTACTTTTAATTTCTACTATTCGACATGGTATGCTTGGTAAACCTCTCTTTTAGAAAGCTTACGGTCCACCGACGTTTGTTTAATTGCCTCTTTACTTTTCATACCTTTTTCTTTTATATAATACTCCACATGCTCAATCATCGACAAATGGCTCCACCAAAACGGATTAGTGAACTCCTCTTCGTCCGACCCCTCAACGATCACGCAAAACTCGCCTCGTATTTCTTCCCGATCTGCCCAATTCATTACTTCTTCCAACGTACCCCGAACATATTCCTCATACCGCTTTGTCAATTCACGCGCTAATACAGTCTTACGATTCCCGAATTGCATGTGTACGTGGACAAGCATTTCCCTTAACCGGTGAGGAGATTCGTAGAAAATAATTGTCGAATACTGTTTTTGCATTATCTCTAATTCTGCGAGACGCTCTTTCTTTTTCCGAGGTAAAAAACCATAAAAATAAAAGCTGTCTGTTGAAAGCCCGGACCCCACTAAAGCTGGAAGGGCCGCATTGGCTCCTGGCAATACAATTACAGGTAAATTTTCCTCAGTTGCAAGCTTTACTAAATCGGAACCCGGGTCCGATATACCTGGCATACCAGCATCACTAACGACCGCTATCTTCTCCCCATGTTTAATGCGATCAATCAACTCCGGACCTCTTGTCGTTTTATTATGCTCGTGATAGCTGATCAAGTATGTCGGTATGTCAAAATGGTTAAGTAGCTTTTTCGTATTCCTTGTATCTTCTGCAGCAATCACGTCTACCTTGTTAAGAGTAGCTACAGCACGATACGTCATGTCTTGTAAGTTCCCAATCGGAGTAGGTACAATGTAAAGTTCACCAAGCTGTTCATCGTTACCAAAGCTTTTTTGAATATTCATCCGGACACCCTCCTTGATGACTTGCAATCCACTCTTCCTTCTCCACTTTAGACAACTGTTTCATTTTATATTCATTGTGCATTGCTTCCGCTTTTGATTTATATATTTGGCAGTAAACAAGGTTGAAAGGGCCTCTACCTCTCGTATATTTTGCCCCTTTTCCAGATGTATGCTTCTGAAGCCGGGCTTCCAAATTATTCGTATATCCTGTGTAAAGCGTGTCATCCTTACAACGCAACATGTAAACGAAATGGTTAGTTGCCATAAAGAATCTCCCTAAACTCTTGACTGTAGTCTCCGTTCTCATTATGGGTATAAAGAGGAGGGAGAACCTTCAGGTCAGGTTTTCCGTCACGAGCCGCTTCAATCAGCAATACATTAGCCTCTTTCCCTTCCTTCGGATAAACGAGTTGAATCCGCTTCGGCTCTAGACGGTACTTTCGGAAAAGGGAGATGATATCAATCATCCTGCCCGGTCGATGCACCATGGAAACTTTACCGCCAGATTTACACAAACGGCTGCAGGTCTTTACGACATCCTCGAGTGAACAGTGAATTTCGTGTCTTGCTATTGCCAAATGTTCATTGACATTCCTTTTGTCCGTCTTTGGTGTCGGAAAATAAGGAGGATTGCACGTCACTTGATCATATCTCCCGTTCCCTAACTCTTGAGGCATGTCTTTTAAGTCTCCATGAATCATTTCCAGTTGATTCTCAAGCTGATTCAACTCAATATTTCGAACAGCCATATCATATAACCGCTCTTGGATCTCTACACCGGTAATTTTCACTTGAGAACGTCGGCTAAGAAACAGGGGGATTACGCCGTTCCCTGTACATAAGTCCAGGATTTTGCCTCGTGTTATAGGTACGGAAGTGAACCGTGCCAGTAAGACGGCATCGATTGAAAAAGCAAACACTTCTTTACTTTGTATGATTCTCA
Organism: Halobacillus amylolyticus; assembly: GCF_022921115.1. Classification (NCBI taxonomy): domain Bacteria; kingdom Bacillati; phylum Bacillota; class Bacilli; order Caryophanales; family Bacillaceae; genus Halobacillus; species Halobacillus amylolyticus. The sequence goes on from NZ_CP095075.1 coordinate 2,659,586, forward strand.
TATTTTCTTCTGCTAGTAAAAAGTCAATTCGTTCATCACCTTTTAGCGTAACCATATATGTAATCCTCTCTATAGTAGTGCAATTCATATTACCCACTGGAGAAATGGGATTTGGCTCTAAGTTTCCTGTGGACTCATAAAGAGAGCCCTTCCTCGACTTGAGCAAGGAAAGGCTTGGACCTGGATTTATTTCTTCTTGTTCAAAAAGGATAAGCAAAACAAACAATCTTCGTCACGCGGACTGCCAAAATGTAAATTACAAATATGAAAACCTTCTTCATACAACCGGGCAAGGTTATCATAACCTTCACCAACAACTTTACTTTTCCCATGTTTCGAATCCTGTGACTCCTGTTCAGATTGCTCATTTTCTTTATCCAAACGTTGCCTAAGGTGATGGTTTTCAAGCGATAAGTGTTGGTTTTCTTCTAGTAAGTAGGCAAGTTGAGCTTTTAAGTCACCTAGCTGTTCATAAAGCTCACCAATTTGAGACTCAAAATGTGAAACTTGTTCGAATATAGCTTTTTTGTTCACGCTTGATTTCCACCCCATTATTTTGTGGCTTCGGTTTGGACGACTCCTTCATCGATCAGCTCCTGTAAGGAATACTCAAGTGTACGCTCTTGTTCTTTATATTCAACTTGAACGATACGCTCCAGCATATTCAGCCCTACTACTTTTCCTTTACCAAAGGAGGTAGCGATACTTCTGCCTATATCAGGAAGTTCTTTCTTAGCGGCTTCGTAATCATCATTTTCATACTTCAAGCAACACATAAGCCGACCGCAAAGACCAGAAATTTTTGCCGGATTTAAAGATAAATTTTGATCTTTAGCCATTTTTATGGATACAGGTTCAAAATCACCTAAAAAAGTAGAGCAGCAAAGCATACGCCCACATGGACCAATGCCGCCTAGCATTTTAGCCTCATCACGAACACCTATTTGACGCAGCTCAATCCGCGTCTTAAATACGGAAGCTAAGTCTTTCACCAACGTCCGAAAGTCTACCCGTCCATCTGCCGTAAAATAGAAGATGACCTTCTTACGGTCAAACGTGTATTCAACCTCTACTAAATTCATGTCCAATTTATGTTCACGTATCTTCTTCTCACATACACGGTAAGCTTCCGCGGAATTATCATGGTTCTCGTCAACGGTCACTTTATCCTTCTCATCGGCGATTCGAATCACCTTTTTCAAAGGTAAAACAATATCCTCTTCATCGACCGATCTATTAGCAATGACGATTTTACCAAATTCAATTCCACGGACTGTTTCGACAATAACGTAATCCTCAGTCGTCATTGTTAAGTCGCTAGGATCAAAATAATAGATCTTTCCCGCTTGTTTGAATCGGACACCTACAACTTCGATCACTATATAATCACCTCTGCAGTTGAAGTGTAAGCTGTTCCATCACTAACGTAGGATGGACATTCTGATTTATCTTTCGTTTAGCCTCAAGGATTAACGACAAGGAATGTACAGCGGATTGACGTGACCATCTTAATGCAGCTTGGTCCCTTTTTTCTTTTTCTTGCTTAAAGATAATGGCATCTTCCCGGTCCAAATTATGATTAATTAAATCGTGGAACCATAGCATAAGTACGTCCAAGCCCATCTGAAGCTGTTGACGCTCCTTAAAATGAGACATCCACTGATGGTTGATAAATAAAAGCCCTTCATTTGGTTTATTTAGAAGCACTTCAATTAATTGTATCACTAATTTTCGCACATTAGCAAACCACTCATCATCATTTAATTCCTGTGCAGTGGTTAAGTTATTCGTAAGGGCAGAAAGTAATTTAGCGTTAGACTGGGAAATCCCTTGTCCCTCTAACTTTTCTGCAAGCTTCTGTTGGTTGAGCGGTTGGAAAGCAAGAAGTTGACAACGAGATCTAATCGTATCAAGCATAGCTTGACCATTTTCTGTGAGCAATATCGCTGTGGTCTGCTGACTCGGTTCCTCCAAAAATTTCAGCAAACGGTTCGATGCATTCACTGTCATTTTTTCAGCGTCTACAATAATGTACACTTTACGGTTTGATTCGACACCTGTGTAGGTGAATTCCTTTTGCAGATTAAGAATTTGTTCCTTTTTAATGGAGAGACCCTCTGGTTCAACCCAATGCATATCAGGGTGATTACCAGAGTCAATTCTTACGCAGTCTCTGCACACAAGGCAAGGTTCAGTGCCATTACGTTGTTTACAAAAAATACTCTTCGCAAATAACGCACTCATCTCTCGCATTCCTGTACCTTTATTCCCTTGAAACAAGTAAGCGTGAGAAATCCGGTCCTTATTAAAACTATTCATAAGCATTTGACTGACTAATGGTTGAATCTCTTTCATATCTCCCCATGATTGCATGATGATTCCATCCTTAAGTGTACAAATTGATCAATAATCCTTTAATTTCACCGATAATTCCTAATAAGTCAATCGACTTTTTCTCTTGATCCATCACGGCTTCCGTAAGCTCAGCTAGCTTCTGATCAACGGATTCAACGATCGTCAGCTTACGGCTATGCCCCTCCATGTTAAAGCTTTGACTATGCTTTACATTCATCCCATACTGAACAGACTCCTCGACAAAGCCTTTGATTAATCGCTTATATTTAGCTAAATCACGGAATGATCGAAACCTCGCCACCCGATCCCCTTGTGCTGCAATACTTTTCATCAATTGATTAAGTTGATTTTCCTGAAGCTGCTGCGATTGAGCCTGCACGATGTTACTGAAGTCCATCTTTCCGCGCATTTGCTGAGGAGGCTGTTTTTTTCCAGCTTCAAGCTGTGTCCGCATATCTTGGCTTATCTTCATCCCGGCAACACCTTTCCGTTAAAACTGAAAGAAAGAATCTACTGGAAGAATAAATACAGTAGCACCGCCGACTTCTACTTTAACAGGCTTAGGAATGTACGAATCTGCGTTTCCTCCCATTGGTGAAATGGGGGCAACCATTTGATCACGCTGGCTACAGTTTTTCTTAATGATATTTAACGCATCATCCACTTCGCCATCATCGCAGCCAATCATAAATGTCGTATTTCCTTCTCTTAAAAAGCCGCCAGTTGTCGACAGTTTCGTTGTTTTTAATTGATTTTCCGCTAATGCATCAGTTAAACGATTACTGTCTTTATCTTGAACGACCGCAATAATCATTTTCATATAAATGCATCCTCCCATTTCTGTTTTTACTATTATAGCAAATTTCTACCCGCTTTTATGACAAAAATGGCTCCAGTGCTCGAAGGGACTCATTCTTAACCCGCTCATAATTCTGATCAGCGTTTATAACCTTCATTCTTTGCGGATTTTGTTTCAGTAATTTCTGATAAGCTCTGTAGACCTTTTTATGAAAATCTAAAGTTTCTAGGTCAAGGCGGTTTTTCTCTCGTTCATCATTTTGTGAAATTCGTTCCAATCCATGCTCAGGCTTAATATCAAAAAATAACGTAACATCCGGCATACATCCATCAATTGCAAATTTATTGATTCTACACACTTCTTCTATCCCCAGCCCCTTGCCGCACCCTGATAGGCAAGACTTGAGTCGACAAAACGGTCACACAGTACAATCGATCCATCCTCAATCGCAGGAAGCACCTTTTCTACTAGATGCTGACGCCGTGCAGCTGCATACAGCAGAGCCTCTGTTCTAGCATCCATCATTGTATGACTTTTATCTAATATAATATGGCGAATACTCTCAGCTATTTTTATTCCGCCAGGCTCCCGTGTTTCAAGCACAGAGTAACCTCTAGCTGTCAGTTCATCCCCAACCATATTAAGCATCGTTGATTTTCCGGCGCCCTCGCCACCCTCAAATGTAACAAAAAGTCCCTTCACCGCAATTCTCCTTTAAAATACCCGAATTCCACTTTCTACATTCGTATTTTGAAAGCGTGCTCCTTGATCATATGAAGCCTTCACACGTACCACTTGTTCCCTAGACACACGTTCACCTTTTAAAACCAAAGGGATCCCTGGAGGATAAGGAACAATTGACTCTGCACAAATTCGACCTACAGCATCCTTCCACTCTACGGACTCAGAAGGTTTCACCTGCATATCTATATAATTCATGTCCAAACTTTGCAGCTTCGGAAACGATAATTGAGCTACACTTATTGTAGCATTTATCGGCTGCTTTTTTAATTGGCAATCTACCTCGGCTAAGCAATTACTTAACGTCTCTAGATTGACGCTAGGAGCGAGCCCCATTGTTAATAGAATTTGCTTTTCTGTCGCAAGTTCTGGATAAACACCCTGACGCTCAAGCACTTCAGCCACCTGATAGCCCGACAGATTCTTGTTTACTCTTAATGTGAGCTTAAGAGGGTCATCCCATTCGCTTCGAGGCAAAACCCTCCAATACCCAGATGCGCGCGTCCAGATATCGCGAATGCTGCTAATGTATGTGACCAATTCATCTTTGTCAGTCTGACCATAAGAAGCTAAATAACTTCGAGCTAAGTCTAAACTAGCCATCAGTGGGTAGGATGGGCTGCTAGACTGGAAAACTTGCAAGTAATATTCAAGGTGTGTTTGATTAACTCTGTCCCCTTGTACATGCAAATAAGAAGCCATCGTCATTGCGGGAGCCATTTTGTGGGCAGACTGGATGACTAAATCACAACCTAACTCTAGTGAAGAACGCGGAAAAGGATGACCTAATTTGAAATGAACGCCATGAGCTTCATCCACGATAACCGGAATATCATAGGCATGTATTGCCACACACACACTATCCATATCAAAAACACGGCCAAAGTAATCTGGATAAGTTAGAAAAACCGCTCTTATATCGGGGTATTTCCTTAGAGCTTCATCTATAAGTTCACCAGTGATCCGGCTGTAGCGACCAGTTTCCTTTTCGAAGTCTGGCATCAAAAACACGGGCTTAGCACCTGCAAGCTCCAACCCATGAACAATCGATTTATGGCAGTTACGCTGGACAAGGACAGTATCCCCAGGACGACAGACCGCCATCACTGCAGCTAAATTCCCTGAGGTTGTCCCACCTACCAGAAAATAAGACTGACTGCTTTTAAAAAACTGACTGGTCAAATTTTGAGCTTTTTGTATAACACCATCAGCAGCGTGTAAATCATCAAGACCAGCAATTTCCGTGGCATCTATTTCTAAAATTGATTGAAACTGCTTTTTTCCCTTCTTTGAAAATAGCTCTCCGAATTTATGGCCTGGCACATGAAAAGAAATAGATTCCTTGTCTTTTAATTCGACCAACGCATCATAAAGCGGCGTTACCTTTTGTTCTGCATCCATACGAATCCTCACCTTTAGTAATATCTATCTTCCATCCTACCAAGAAATAAAAGAAGAAAGCCACTCCTTAATTATAGAGTGGCTTACCAATCCTATTACGACACAATGATCGAACGGTGGGCTTTATTCATTTGTTGAACAAAAAATTGATACTTAGGGTCATCTGCTGGTGTCTCCACTATTTCTTGCTCACAAGTGCGGCAAATATAAACTTGTAACAAGTGAATTCCATCATCCGTCTTTTTGGAGCAAATACTACAGCTTTCATTAAATTTCATAATTAACGGCCTCCTAGAGAACAATCTTTTATTTACCTCTAGTATCTCCGAATCTATCAATATTATACACAGGATAGAAAAAAATAAGACTACTAAGATCCAAATTCAACAAATCAATCATTACATACTGATTCCCAAGCTCATGTGCACAGTGGTTTTGCATTCATCATTTAGTGACGGTTATAGATAATGATACAGTATGAATTAATCAGAAAAACGTTCATCTGTAAAGCTTCGATTAGTGTGTCTTCTGATTCAACACAACACTGCACGAAGCTAAACGTAATTAAACTGCTTATCCGATCCTCTTTAACTTATTCAATGGAGAAAATCTCCTCCACCAAAAATTTTAAAGCAAATAAAAAAGCCTTGGATTTTTCCAAGGCTCTTTGTTGACGTGGCCGCGTCCTACTCTCACGGGGATCGACCCGACTACCATCGGCGCTGAAGAGCTTAACTGCTGTGTTCGGCATGGGAACAGGTGTGACCTCTTCGCTCTCGCCACCACATCATAGGTTATGAGGTGAACCCTCAAAACTGGATAAGACATCCAAGACCAACATCATATTCTAACGTTTGACAATCTAGCTCCGACTCCCAAGTCCTCATGTTCTAAGTCATCTCTCTTCAAGGCTGAAAAACCAAAGCCTTTACGCGAGCTCACTTAGCCCAGCGGACGTAAACGGTCGTCTCCGCTTTTTAATATAGTTAAGCCATCGATTGATTAGTATCCGTCAGCTTCACGTGTCACCACGCTTCGACCTCGGACCTATCGACCTCATCGTCTCTGAGGAATCTTACTTACTTGGCGTAAGGGGAAATCTCATCTCAAGGGGGCTTCATGCTTAGATGCTTTCAGCACTTATCCCGTCCACACGTAGCTACCCAGCGATGCTCCTGGCGGAACAACTGGTACACCAGCGGTGTGTCCATCCCGGTCCTCTCGTACTAAGGACAGCTCCTTTCAGATTTCCAACGCCCACGACGGATAGGGACCGAACTGTCTCACGACGTTCTGAACCCAGCTCGCGTACCGCTTTAATGGGCGAACAGCCCAACCCTTGGGACCGACTACAGCCCCAGGATGCGATGAGCCGACATCGAGGTGCCAAACCTCCCCGTCGATGTGGACTCTTGGGGGAGATAAGCCTGTTATCCCCGGGGTAGCTTTTATCCGTTGAGCGACGGCCCTTCCATACGGTACCGCCGGATCACTAAGCCCGACTTTCGTCCCTGCTCGACTTGTAGGTCTCGCAGTCAAGCTCCCTTGTGCCTTTACACTCTGCGAATGATTTCCAACCATTCTGAGGGAACCTTTGGGCGCCTCCGTTACTCTTTAGGAGGCGACCGCCCCAGTCAAACTGCCCACCTGACACTGTCTCCGAACCGGATCACGGTCCTGGGTTAGAATGTCCGTACAGCCAGGGTGGTATCCCACCAGCGCCTCCACCGAAGCTAGCGCTCCGGGTTCTCAGGCTCCCACCTATCCTGTACAAGCTGTACCAACATTCAATATCAGGCTACAGTAAAGCTCCACGGGGTCTTTCCGTCCTGTCGCGGGTAATGCGCATCTTCACGCATAGTATAATTTCACCGGGTCTCTCGTTGAGACAGTGCCCAAGTCGTTGCACCTTTCGTGCGGGTCGGAACTTACCCGACAAGGAATTTCGCTACCTTAGGACCGTTATAGTTACGGCCGCCGTTTACTGGGGCTTCGGTTCAACGCTTCGCGCAGAGCGCTAACGCATCCCCTTAACCTTCCAGCACCGGGCAGGTGTCAGCCCCTATACTTCGCCTTACGGCTTCGCAGAGACCTGTGTTTTTGGTAAACAGTCGCTTGGGCCTTTTCACTGCGGCTCCTCGGCAGAGGAGCACCCCTTCTCCCGAAGTTACGGGGTCATTTTGCCGAGTTCCTTAACGAGAGTTCTCCCGCTCACCTTAGGATTCTCTCCTCGCCTACCTGTGTTGGTTTGCGGTACGGGCGCCTCTTTCCTCACTAGAGGATTTTCTTGGCAGTGTGAAATCAGGAGCTTCGGTACTTAAATTCCCTCCCCATCACAGCTTGACGTTGCCGAGCGGATTTGCCTGTCTCGACCGTCTTACTGCTTGGACGCACACATCCAGTGGTGCGCTCTCCTTATCCTCCTGCGTCCCCCCGTCGTTCAAACGGAAAGGAGGCGGTACAGGAATATCAACCTGTTGGCCATCGCCTACGCCTTTCGGCCTCGGCTTAGGTCCCGACTAACCCTGAGAGGACGAGCCTTCCTCAGGAAACCTTGGGCTTTCGGTGAAAGAGATTCTCACTCTTTTTTCGCTACTCATACCGGCATTCTCACTTCTAAGCGCTCCACCAGTCCTTACGGTCTGACTTCGCAGCCCTTAGAACGCTCTCCTACCACTGATCCGTTCGGATCAATCCGCAGCTTCGGTGGTGTGTTTAGCCCCGGTATATTTTCGGCGCAGAGTCACTCGACCAGTGAGCTATTACGCACTCTTTCAATGATGGCTGCTTCTAAGCCAACATCCTGGTTGTCTAAGCAACTCCACATCCTTTTCCACTTAACACACACTTTGGGACCTTAGCTGGCGGTCTGGGCTGTTTCCCTTTCGACCATGAACCTTATCACCCATGGTCTGACTCCCAGAACAAAGTCGTTGGCATTCGGAGTTTGACTGAATTCGGTAACCCGGTAGGGGCCCCTCGTCCAATCAGTGCTCTACCTCCAAGACTTTCTATTCTGAGGCTAGCCCTAAAGCTATTTCGGAGAGAACCAGCTATCTCCGTGTTCGATTGGCATTTCACCCCTACCCACACCTCATCCCCGCAATTTTCAACTTGCGTGGGTTCGGGCCTCCAGTCAGTGTTACCTGACCTTCACCCTGGACATGGGTAGATCACACGGTTTCGGGTCTACGACCGCCTACTGCTTCGCCCTATTCAGACTCGCTTTCGCTGCGGCTCCGCTGCTTTAGCTTAACCTTGCAGACGGTCGTAACTCGCCGGTTCATTCTACAAAAGGCACGCCGTCACCCATCAATGGGCTCCGACTACTTGTAGGCACACGGTTTCAGGATCTCTTTCACTCCCCTTCCGGGGTGCTTTTCACCTTTCCCTCACGGTACTGGTTCACTATCGGTTACTAGGGAGTATTTAGCCTTGGGAGATGGTCCTCCCGGATTCCGACGGAATTCCTCGTGTTCCGCCGTACTCAGGATCCACTCCGGAGAAAAGAAGATGTCGACTACAGGGCTCTTACCTGCTCCGGCTGATCGTTCCAGATCGATTCATCTATCCTCTTTTTTTGTAACTCCAAAGGAGTGTCCTACAACCCCAGAAAGCAAGCTTTCTGGTTTGGGCTGATTCCGTTTCGCTCGCCGCTACTTGGGAAATCGCGTTTGCTTTCTCTTCCTCCGGGTAATGAGATGTTTCAGTTCCCCGGGTCTGCCTTCCCTTACCTATGTATTCAGTAAAGGATCCTGCTCCATTACGAGCAGGGGTTTCCCCATTCGGAAATCTTCGGTGCATAGCCTACTTACGGCTTCCCAAAGCATATCGGTGTTAGTCCCGTCCTTCATCGGCTCCTAGTACCAAGGCATCCACCGTGCGCCCTTATTCACTTAACTATTATCGTCGTGAAAAGACGTTAAAAATTGATGTTTGATGTCTTGTCATCCCGTGTCGTCCTCTATCAAAAGAAGATCGCCACGTTCTGATTAATCTTATCCAGTTTTCAAGGTTCACATTGAAAGATCGTTTGATCTCTCAAAACTGAACAACCAACCATGTACGTCTTCCGTATGCGGCAGCTTCCCGGTGTTCTCGTAAGAGAAAGGGGTTGCCTTGCATAGTTCCTTAGAAAGGAGGTGATCCAGCCGCACCTTCCGATACGGCTACCTTGTTACGACTTCACCCCAATCATTGGCCCCACCTTCGGCGGCTGGCTCCAAAAAGGTTACCTCACCGACTTCGGGTGTTGCCAACTCTCGTGGTGTGACGGGCGGTGTGTACAAGGCCCGGGAACGTATTCACCGCGGCATGCTGATCCGCGATTACTAGCGATTCCGGCTTCATGCAGGCGAGTTGCAGCCTGCAATCCGAACTGAGAATGGTTTTATGGGATTTGCTACACCTCGCGGCTTCGCTGCCCTTTGTACCATCCATTGTAGCACGTGTGTAGCCCAGGTCATAAGGGGCATGATGATTTGACGTCATCCCCGCCTTCCTCCGGTTTGTCACCGGCAGTCACCTTAGAGTGCCCAACTTAATGCTGGCAACTAAGATTAGGGGTTGCGCTCGTTGCGGGACTTAACCCAACATCTCACGACACGAGCTGACGACAACCATGCACCACCTGTCACTTGGTCCCCGAAGGGAAGACCCTATCTCTAGGGCGGTCCAAGGATGTCAAGACCTGGTAAGGTTCTTCGCGTTGCTTCGAATTAAACCACATGCTCCACCGCTTGTGCGGGCCCCCGTCAATTCCTTTGAGTTTCAGCCTTGCGGCCGTACTCCCCAGGCGGAGTGCTTAATGCGTTAACTTCAGCACTAAGGGGTGGAAGCCCCCTAACACCTAGCACTCATCGTTTACGGCGTGGACTACCAGGGTATCTAATCCTGTTTGCTACCCACGCTTTCGCACCTCAGCGTCAGAGACAGACCAGAGAGTCGCCTTCGCCACTGGTGTTCCTCCACATATCTACGCATTTCACCGCTACACGTGGAATTCCACTCTCCTCTTCTGTCCTCAAGTTCCCCAGTTTCCAATGACCCTCCACGGTTGAGCCGTGGGCTTTCACATCAGACTTAAGGAACCGCCTGCGCGCGCTTTACGCCCAATAATTCCGGACAACGCTTGCCCCCTACGTATTACCGCGGCTGCTGGCACGTAGTTAGCCGGGGCTTCCTCGTTAGGTACCGTCAAGGTACCGCCCTGTTCGAACGGTACTTGTTCTTCCCTAACAACAGAACTTTACGATCCGAAGACCTTCATCGTTCACGCGGCGTTGCTCCGTCAGACTTTCGTCCATTGCGGAAGATTCCCTACTGCTGCCTCCCGTAGGAGTCTGGGCCGTGTCTCAGTCCCAGTGTGGCCGATCACCCTCTCAGGTCGGCTACGCATCGTTGCCTTGGTGAGCCGTTACCTCACCAACTAGCTAATGCGCCGCGGGCCCATCTGTAAGTGATAGCCAGAAGCCATCTTTTACCTTCCCCTCATGCGAGAGAAAGGATTACCCGGCATTAGCCCCGGTTTCCCGGAGTTATTCCGATCTTACAGGCAGGTTGCCCACGTGTTACTCACCCGTCCGCCGCTCATTCCACAAGCGTCACCCCCGAAGGGGATCTGCTTGCTTCCTGCGCTCGACTTGCATGTATTAGGCACGCCGCCAGCGTTCGTCCTGAGCCAGGATCAAACTCTCCATAAAAGTTGAGAATGACTTGCTCATTTGCACACCGAATGTGCTTGTTTGAATTCTCTCTATATAATAGAAAGAATGAATTGACGTACTGGTTGGTTCGTTCAGTTTTCAAAGATCAAAAGATTGCTTACCGCTTCAAAACAGCGACTTAATAAATATATCATGGTGAGCAAGTTAAGTCAATAACTTTTTTCATGATGATTTGTCGAAGCTTTCAGTCTGTCACCGTCTCTTAAAGCGACAAATAACAATATATCACGTGAAATATTACATTGCAATAGTTTTCAAAGAAAAAGATGAAAAATCACTTGATCGTTTAAAGTGAGGCTACCCACATAAAAAGAAACGGGAAGAGAACTGCTTCTCTTCCCGTTTCTATAACTATAACACCCACAAATGAATAGCTGTTAATGAAAGAACGCCAGGTATCCCTAATATCGCGGAAGCAACAGCTGTAAACCCATTAATAGGAACGTGTAAACCGAACTGTGCTCCAAATAAGTTAACGAAGAATAATAGAACAACAGCAATGACTACTCTCATCAACGCCTGTCCGATCCATTTGATCGGCGATGCAGGCAAACCAACTATTAATAACAACGGAATAGCTAAGGCTAATATCAGAATGACAAACACCGGATCCATAAAAAAACCCCCTCTGAGAAAAATGCTTGTTTAAAACAAGCTATGATTCCCCACAGGAGGTTATACCTTTATTTCATGACAGAGCATTTAAATTTCGGTGCCTTGCCTCTCTCAACATATAAAAATATTTTGCTTTTGCTAGTGATAAGTCTAGCAACCCTTCTTCACTGGGCTCAATACTATGTTTGATAATGTTGTCCAAGGTTTCCCACTCATATTTTAATTTCTGAATATCTGTAAGTAATTGCTGATCTATTTCTTTTCTCTTTGTTTTCTTTTTATTAAAAATGATCATCACCCACTTTACAGTTCTCTTCGACCTTCAAGTGCTTTCGATAAGGTGACTTCATCAGCATACTCTAAATCTCCGCCTACTGGCAGACCATGGGCAATTCTTGTTATGCGAATACCCGACGGCTTGACAAGCCTTGAGATATACATCGCTGTGGCTTCCCCTTCAATGTTTGGATTCGTTGCCAAAATTAACTCCTCTACGCCCTCATCCTTCAGGCGGTTAATAAGGCTTTCCACATTAATATCCTCCGGGCCGATCCCATCCATTGGAGAAATCGCACCGTGAAGGACATGATATTTTCCGCTAAACTCCTTCATCTTCTCCATAGCGATGACGTCTTTTGGATCTTGGACAACACATATAACGGATTTATCACGAGATTCATCCTGGCATATTGTACAAGGATCATTGTCCGTGATTTGTCCGCAAATAGAGCAATGGGTGAGTTCTCGTTTTGCACTAACAAGCGATTTTGCAAAATCTAAAACGTCATCCTCTTCCATTTCAAGGACGAAAAAAGCCAGACGGACGGCCGTCTTTGGGCCGATCCCTGGCAACTTCGTGAAACTGTCGATCAGTTTAGATATCGGTTCCGGATAGTACATGGAAAATTCCCCCTAAAACATTCCTCCGCCAGGCATACCTTTCGTAAACTCTCCCATAGTATCGTTAGTTTTATCTTCCACTTGTTTAAGTACGTCGTTTGTTGCTGCAATAATTAAGTCCTGGAGCATTTCTACGTCATCAGGATCGACAACTTCCTCATTAATCTCAACATCTGTTACTTCCTTTTTCCCGTTAGCTACGACTTTAACCATACCGCCGCCTGCTGTTGCTTCAAAAGTCATTTCATGAAGCTCCTCTTGAGCCTTCATCATTTTCTTTTGCATTTTTTGCATTTGTTTCATCATATTGTTCATATTTCCTCCACCACGCATGGTAATTCCTCCTTTAATCTATCCTATTAATCATGAATTTCGATGATATCATCGCCCGCAAGTTTCCTTGCTTCTGAGATGAGCGGGTCGTCCCCGCCTTTTTCTGCAGGTTCTTCCCCGTCCTCATCACTACCCTTTTGTTTTCTTACATATTCCTCACGCAGTTCTTTCCAATTTGCTTGAGGAATCGGAATAATGGCGAGTGGCTTTCCTGTAAATTCTGTCAGCAATGGTTCAATCGTTTTTTGATGCTCCAGTGCTAAAGAACAATGGATATCATAACGAAAGGCTAAAACCAAAGCTTTCGGTGATGCCGCACTTGGTTTACTGTTTAATAAAGTGGCATGAGCTGGTGCATTGGTTTGCTTCAGTCTTTCCATAAAATTCGCCCACTGCCCCTGTACTTGCTTCAGCTCCTCTTTAGATGCCTCACTAAGTACAATACGAATACGGTCATATGGTACATTATAACCGTTTCTGCCCGATCTTGCAGGGGTTCGCTTTTGAACTTTAGGAGCTTGCTCTCCCTGATTAGATGCTGCAGGCGGATTCGCTTTCAACTGAGCCAATTCTCTTTCCATTTGCTCAAGCTTCTGAGTTAGCTGGTTTATTGCTTTAGAATCAACAGAACCTGGTGCAGCTTCTTGTGTGTCTACAATGTTAAGCAAAGCAATTTCAATAAATACTTTCGGACTCGTCGTCCACTTCATTTCCTGTTGGCACTTGTTCAACTCCCGAATCGTACGTTGAATCCAATTGGCATTCAACTCCTCGGACAAATGACGAAAGAAGTCATCAGGGATAGCACGTTCTAAGTTGTGTTGCAGATCAGGGGCACTTTGGAATAGAAGAACATCCCTCAAGTAGTAGATTAAATCAAAAACAAAGCGACCTGGATCCTTCCCTTGCTGAATCAAGTCATCGACAGCTTCAAGTGCTTCTTTTACTTCTTGTTGATGAAGCGCTCGAATCACTTCGGCTAATTTCCCCTGTGAAACAGACCCCGTCACAGCAAGTACATCTTCTGTCGTGACTTCCTCCTCACTATAGGAAATGGCTTGATCAAGTAAACTAAGCGCATCCCTCATCCCACCCTCAGCTGTTAATGCGACGATTTCGAGGGCCTCCTGGGCAATACTTAACTGCTCGGCGGACGTGATTTTCTCCATCCGTTCAACCATGGCCTGCTGTGTAATTCTCTTAAAGTCGAAACGTTGACATCTCGAAATAATCGTTAAAGGGATCTTATGGGGTTCTGTCGTTGCCAAAATAAAAATGACATGCTGAGGAGGTTCTTCTAATGTTTTCAAAAGAGCATTGAATGCGCCCATTGAAAGCATGTGAACCTCATCGATAATATACACTTTATACGAAACAGCACTTGGTGCATATTTGACCTTATCACGAATTTCGCGGATTTGCTCTACACCGTTGTTTGAGGCTGCATCGATTTCAATGACATCTGAAATTGACCCATCTTGTATACCAAGACAGGCTGAGCATTCATTACATGGTTCTTTCACTGGAGCATGTTCACAGTTAACGGCTTTAGCAAAAATCTTTGCAGCACTTGTCTTCCCCGTTCCGCGCGGCCCAGAAAATAAGTACGCATGGGAAAACTTGTCCTGCTCTATTGCATTTTGCAGTGTGCGTGTAATATGAGTTTGTCCAACAACATCCTCAAAGTTTCTAGGGCGCCAGACGCGATATAGTGCCTGATAGCTCATACAACCGTTCTCCCTTTTTAGTCTCTCCTTCATTATACCCGAATATAGGATGTAATGTGAACCTTCCAATTACACATCAAACCCAGCGATTTTTAACATGACTAAGCTTAATACAAAAAGCGCCCGCTCCCAAAACAGATATCGGAACGTAAAAAAATTCATACTTCTTTTTATAGAAAAAAGAGCCGTTATGACAAGATCACAACGACTCCGTTCTTTAAGCATATGTAACCGTGCACCCGCCTTCGATAGAACGACCCCAAGCGTTACTCATGTTCATGGCTCGACCCAGGCGATCCCGCGGCACACGAGAGAGTCAGCTTACTGCTGCTTCCTTCCGGATCTGACAGGGTTCACTGGTTCTCGTTGCGCAGGACCTGAGTGTCAACACCACTCCCATAAGGCTGCCTTGAGATCGAACTACCTCGGGCGGGAGTTCGGCCTCGCTATAGCGGATTGCGAGTACAGGGCACCGCTACCTCCCCGCTTAGCACGGTATTTTCAAGTATAGCGACTTTTATAATAAAATGCAATGGAAAAAATCAACTTAATTTGTCCGAGCCCCTGTCACGCTTCTTTTTATCCCGAAGTTCTCTAAAAAAATTCTTTAGTATTCCTCCGCAATCGTCTTCTAAAATCCCACCCAATACCTTTGCCTGATGATTAAAACGATCTTCCTCAAGTAGATTCATTAAAGTTCCCGCACAGCCTGCTTTAGGATCGGATGCACCAAAGACGACTCGCGGAACTCTGGATTGAACGATTGCCCCCGCACACATCGGGCAGGGCTCTAAGGTGACATAGAGGGTGCAATTCTCAAGGCGCCAGCTCCCTATCACCTGATTTGCTTTTTCAATCGCAATAAATTCCGCATGCGAAGAGGCTAGTTGTGATGTTTCACGTTGATTAAACCCCATAGAGATCACTTCATCTTGATATACAATCACTGCCCCGATAGGTACCTCACCGATCTCTTTTGCTTGAAGGGCTTGTTGCAGGGCTAATTGCATATAATATTCATCTTTATCCATGGCTACCTCTCCATTCATCATAATGTAAGAATAAAATGATCCATCCCCTACATACATTGATAATAGCCGAGGAAGGAGTGTATGTAGTGCAAATTCATGTAGTAACATCAGGTGACACTGTCTATTCTATTGCTGCCCAATACGGAAGTACCCCCAGTGCAATTATCGAGACAAACGAGCTAGAAACACCGGGAAATCTTGTCGTGGGGCAGGCCATTGTCATCCCAGGTCAGGGTCAATTTTATTTTGTCCAGCAAGGAGATAGTTTATATGAGATTGCTAATCAATTTGGGACAACTATAGAGACACTCATTCAAGTAAACCAATTGCAGCCTAACCAAATCTTGCCGATTGGTTATCGTCTTTACATCCCACAGGCCCCCTCTATGGAGATTACGACAAATGCGTACATTGAACCAACTGGTGGACAGGTATCGGACGTATTGCGAAGTTCGGCCGAGCAACGAGCGCCTTTGCTAAGCTATTTAGCACCTTTTAGTTATGAAATACAGGAAGACGGCTCACTCAACGCTCCGCCACTAGATAACTTCAAGGCGATTGCTGAAGCGAATAATGCCTCTTTAATGATGGTCGTAACCAATTTAGCCGAGCAAGGGTTCAGCCAGGAATTAGGACGGACGATTTTGACGAATGAGCAGCTGCAAAACACATTGCTAGATAATATTGTTCAAACCGCCCATTCAGTAGGATTTCAAGATGTTCATTTTGACCTGGAATTTCTCCCCCCTGAGACGAGGGAAAATTACAATCAGTTTTTAAGAAAAGCAAAGCAAAGGTTCACGAATGAAGGGCTTCTTCTTTCTACAGCCCTAGCACCAAAGACTAGCGCAGAGCAGGAGGGCGCCTGGTATGAGGCACATGATTATCAAGCACATGGGGAGATTGTTGACTTCGTTGTGTTAATGACATATGAATGGGGATACAGCGGCGGTCCAGCAAGGGCGGTTTCGCCAATTGGACCAGTCACAGAGGTCGTTAATTATGCTCTATCTGTTATGCCTGCCGATAAAATTCTACTCGGGCAAAATTTATACGGATATGATTGGACGCTGCCTTATGAGCCTGGAGGCGAAATTGCCGATGCCGTCAGCCCTCAACAAGCGATTCAGATTGCTCGGGAAAATAATGTGGCCATTTCCTATAGCGAAGAAGCTCAGGCTCCTTTCTTCAATTATACTGATGCTTCAGGAAATCGACATGAAGTTTGGTTTGAAGATGCCCGCTCCATCCAGGCAAAATTCGATCTCATCAAGCGATTGAACTTAAAAGGAATTAGCTACTGGAAGCTCGGTTTATCTTTTCCACAAAACTGGATCTTATTAGGCAGCCAATTTACCATTGCAAAGAACCAGTAACCGTGTACCTGCTTCAGACAGCCATTATCATCACTCATGGCTGTCTGCCACGGTTCACAATTTACTCCCCTTGTATGAAGGTAACCGTTCGTTCCCTCAATTCAGCTTGTGAGAAAGCATCCGCAAGACCAATTTGTTCCACTTCACTGCATGAGACAGTGCGATAAGGGATCGTCACTTCAAAAGATGATTCAAAAGGAAACGGATCTAAAGACACATGTTCCGTGTCCACCCAATAAGGCATCACACCACCCGGAGCGACATCAAACCGCTGACTAAAGCCCTCTCTAAACCAGGCCATCTCGTTCTCTTTTGCCACACCTGGCTCCTGCATACAAACATAGAGTGACAAATCATCACAGAACTGGAGCCGTTCAAAATGGGTATGGTACAAATCTTTAGGCACCTCCATCTTCATCTCTTCAGCCAGATTCACGCGACGCTTTTCCTCGCCTTCTATAAAAGAAACAATACGGTCATCTTCACTATCTTTTGAGAAAAAGGATTGATAATGTAAGCTGCACAACATTCCACCATATTTCGATTCCTCAGACACCTCTTTGATCCCCCGTTGATAAGCAGCCAACTTTTCTTCTAGCGGGTAATCAATAAATGTGTAAGGACGCTGCTTCTCTTTATTCCATGAGGGTTTATCGTCTAATGGAATCCACGCCCGATCATGCTGCCCCACAGCCCAGTCTGCTTCTTCCCTAAGCTTTGAGCGTAATAAAAACTTTTGCTTCCACTGTATCGCTAATTTACCCGAGAGTAATGCATGGTCATGTTGCTTTATCATGAGAAATTGATCCCCTTGTTGCTGAACAATCATATAATTCCCTCCTGTATGTATGAACATATATACTGTATCGTGGTGAGAATGAGACTTGAGGTGATAAATGATGGAATTTAAAGCAGAGTCAGTTATTCCTTTAATCCTTGTCTTGCCCTTGCCCTGCGTGTACCTTTAAACCTATGGAAATTACATACTCCCATTATAGTTCAATCATAGTTTCAACTGCAAAAAACGAAACGGGACTTCGAGAAACTTTAGGAAAAAGTGCCCGCATGCAAATATGTAAGATAGTAAAAAGCCACGAAGGGTAATTCTTCGTGGCTCCTTACTTATTTGAAAAATCTATTTACTTTAAAAGTTTACTGGCTTCATGGTTAAATGCAGGAATATCATCAGGCTGACGACTTGTTACAAGTTGATCCTGACAAACTACTACTTCTTGATCTTTATAATCAACACCTGCATATTCCATATCGACAGCGATTGATTTAAAGCCTGTCGCCGTGCGCCCCTCCAAAGCTCTTGCTGTAATTAACAGCTGAGGACCATGACAAATCGCAAAGACAGGTTTCTTTTCATCCATGAAATGTTTTGTGAATTTAACGAACTTTTCGTCACCACGAAGTTGGTCAGGTGAGAAACCACCAGGGATGAATAGGGCATCAAAATCACCAGGCTTCACGTCATCGATAGAAGCATCAATCTGAACGGTTGCTTCACCTTGCTTACCTGTCACTTCTTTACCAGCTTCCCATTCGATCGTTGTTACATCGTGACCTTCTTTTGCAAAAGCATCTGCAGGCTGCGTGTACTCTACATCTTCAAACATTGACGTTATGACACATGCAATCTTACTCATATCGAAATCACTCCTTGAATGTTTTTAGTAATGTAGTCACAACTTCTATGTTCCCGCTGCTTTACTAAAATAAACAAAGAATGTATCAATCATCCTTGAACCTTTTCATCGAAAAGGTTTGAAACGTGGAGTTTTGCTGATTTTTATAAATGGTTTTTCCAGCAATCGTGTTAATAATATGAACGTTTCGGTGCACAGCCAAACCTAGGTTAGTAGCTCCTGCCCCGTGGGAGTGGGTTAAATTAGTCAACGTAAAGAAATGGTGATCACGCTGATCTAAAAACTCAAGTTGGTAATCCCTCGTTACACGATAATGCTTTTCATCCTCCCATTTAATTTTCTGTTTAAATCGATCCATAAACCAATCCGGAATATGCGGCTTATAACCTGTTGCCAAAATGACCTTATCTGTATGATACCGATAATCGATTTTTTCCTGCCACTGGTTGCATTGAAGCTCATATCCACCTTTTTCGGATGGATGAATCGACTTCACTTCTGTCATCGGATTAATCAGTACATAGTCCTTTTCTCCACCAGCTGTCTTATGATAAAGATCCGTATAAAGTCGAGTCAAGGTATCTGGATCAATTCCTTTTCTTAATGCTCCAAGGGATTCGAGATTCTCCAAACGCTGCTGATAGCTTAAGGAATGGAAATAATCCACATAGGCGGGTGTAAAAACCTCTTGTGCGAACTTTGCTTGGTCCAACTGAAATAACCCGCCTGTTCTAGTGAGCAGGCTGAGCTTCATGTCGTTGCGCCTTTGTTCTTCTAACAAATCTAAAAACACTTCAATTGCACTCTGACCAGAACCCACCACGGTCACGTGCTTAGATTTAAGCAGGTTTTCCTTTTCATAGAGATAGCGGCTGGTATGCAGTACGTCACCTTCAGGGAGACCATCCATCCCATCGATAATTAAAGGTTCGTTCCCAGTCCCCATCACCACATGCTTAGCTAAATAATGATGGTGCTTCCCTGTTTCCGTCTCTAAAGCAACCACCTCATAATGGGGCACTTCTGCTTCGTACTTGTCAATGACATCAACAATAGTGTGGCCGAAATGCAGCCCAACCAATTTTTTTGCTGCCCATTGCAAGTAATCATTGTATTCCTGACGAGGTACCTTTGTTTGGTTATGGAAAAAGAATGGGAACATCCGATCTTGTTCATATAAATAATTCATAAAGGTATATGGACTTTTTGGATCAGCAAAAGTAGCTAAATCGGCTAAGAACGGCACTTGAAGATCCATCTTCTCGATCAACATTCCTGGGTGCCAGGCAAATGATGGAGATTTTTCGAAAAAAGCGCCATTTAGTTCCGTCTTTTCAAGTAAAGCAGCTAACCCCATATTATACGGGCCAATCCCAATGCCTATCACATCATAAATTTGTTTTGTCATACGTAACACTTCCTTATCAATCATGCATTTTTGCGCTTTTGACCCTCAGGTGATTCTCTCCATAATTGTTCCAAAACAATAACAAGCACAGTGCCGACAAGCAAACCATTGCTTACAAGGTTTTGTATAATGGAGGGAATCCCTTGAAAGACCTCAGAAGGGATAAACATTAAACCAATTCCCACTAAAAAGGATATACATAGTATTGTTAATCGCCGCTCATTTAACTCTTCCCTCATCATATTCGATAAACCAAGCCCCATTAACTGTACAAACGTAGCTAGTAAGGCCGCATTGGCAATCGGTGCAGGTATAGCTGATATAAAAGCAACGATTGGTGGAAAAAAAGCAACCACAACAAGTAATAGTGAAGCATACAAAAATGGTTGTTTCCTTTTTTGACCTGTTAGGTTTATAAAACCAGAAGAGGAAGCTAGAGACACATTCGAAATCGTGGAAAACATAGTTGAAATCACATGGGTCACTCCAAGAAAGCTGCTGCCCCTGTTCAATTGGTTATATGTATAAGATGGCTTACCATGTATGGACTGGCTGACAGCAACAACAGATGCTACAATATTCGACAATAAAATTACCGCGGTAATAAACGCCAAAGGAATGACACTCCAATTAAAAGAAGGCTTCCCCCACGCCCATAACTCAGGCAGAGCAAATAGAACGGGGGCAGGATTAGAACCAGCTGCTTTAGAACCAATCAATATGGCATACAGCCCCCAGCCTGCAACAATTCCTAAGAGTACCGCATAACTTTTTAACCAGCCTTTCCCGAAAAAGGAGAGACCGATGACTAAGAAAAATGTTAAAAAGGCCAAAATGGTTTTATCAACATGGATAGCTTCGATTTGCTGCTGGACTCCTAACATGCCCTTAAGAAAGGTCCCACTCAACTGTACCGTTAATAAAAATAAAAAAGCTCCTGTAACAAAAGGAGTAAATACAAACAGGACACGATGAGCGAGACGGAAAACACCGAATAACAACAGGAAAATCCCTGTCCAAATCATCGCCGCTTCAAGTGTTTGCAATGTTTCCGTATAGCTTTTCCCCGCTGCCACCTCTGAATAGGCCATAACAGTAAAAATGCTAATCCAAATTCCAGCAGGTCCTTCCATAATCGGTAAGCGGTGACCGAATAAACCTTGTAAAAAAGAAGTAATGCCGACAACGAAAAAAGTTCGCTGCATCAAGCCGGCGACTTCCGTGAAATTCAGTTGAAATACAGAGCCGATAACGATAGGCAGCGCAACAGCACTTGCTAACAAAAATACAAACCATTGCACTGTTTCCAACGTTACACCTGATAATGATGATCTTGTATCGTATTTATTACCTGCCATCTAACATCCACCTGCAACTTTTCCACACATGAACATGTGTTCATCATTTGTCTCCACTTGTTTCACGTGGAACATATTCATTATAGACAAAGAGAGCGCACAGTCTCAAGCTGTGCGCCGACTCTTATTCCTCTAATGTTGAAGTATCTCCCGTCGGTAACCCTAGTTCCCATGATTTCAATAATCTTCGCATAATCTTACCACTGCGCGTTTTTGGAATAGTGTCTGTGATCTCAATTTCCCTTGGGGCCGCGTGAGCACTGAGGCCTGTTTTAACAAACTGACGAATATCTTCAAGCAATTCATCTGATTTCTGATAACCTTCCCTCAGCGTGATAAAAGCTTTAATGATTTCACCACGTTCTGGATCCGGCTTACCAATAACTCCTGCCTCAGCTACCGCTTCATGTTCAATCAGCTTACTTTCTACTTCAAAAGGACCGACCCTTTCACCCGATGTATTGATGACATCATCCAATCGACCTTGGAACCAGAAATAGCCATCTTCATCTTTGTAGGCGCTGTCTCCAGAAACATACCAGCCATTAACAAAATAACTCTCATATTTACCTGGATTATTCCAAACTGCCCGCATCATGGATGGCCAGCCCTCTTTAATCGCCAAGTTTCCCATTTGATTAGCAGGAAGTTCATTTCCTTCATTATCAACAATCGATGCTTCTACACCTGGAAGTGGCTGTCCCATAGAGCCAGGACGCATTTCCAACGTTGGATAGTTACAAATAAGCATGGCGCCTGTTTCTGTCATCCACCATGTATCGTGAATACGCAAATTGAAGGCCTCTAATCCCCAAGCAATGACCTCAGGGTTTAATGGTTCCCCGACACTAAGAATATGACGCAGGGAAGAAAGGTCATGTTTTTTAGCCGTCTCCGCCCCAGCGCTTAACAGTTTACGAAACGCTGTCGGCGCCGAATACCAAACCGAAACATTCTGATCCGCGATGGTACCATACCAATCATCAGGGCTGAATCGCCCTCCGCGAATCACATTCGTTACCCCGTTCAGCCACGGAGCGAAGATACCGTAACTCGTACCTGTTACCCAGCCTGGATCAGCTGTACACCAATAGATATCCTCATCCTTCAGGTCAAGAACCCATCTACCTGTTTGATAATGCTGCAGCATTGCGTTGTGAACATGATAGACACCTTTAGGCTTCCCTGTTGAGCCTGAAGTGTAATGAAGCAGCATTCCATCTTCTAGATCTACCCATTCAATCTCAAACTGTTCCGAAGCACTCTTCATTTCCTCCTCAAAACTAATATGTGAACCTGATCCGTCCCCCCAACGAGAACAATCTTCTCAAGATCGGGAAGGTCTTCGAGAGGAACACGCTCTAGCAATTCCGGGGTCGTTACTAACATTTTTGCTTCACTATCTTCCAGACGATCCCGAACAGCCTGCTCCATGAAAGCTTCAAAAAGAGGTCCGGCAATAGCGCCTGTTTTCAGAATACCAAGGAATGCTGCATAAAATTCTGGGCTCCTATGCATGAATAAGAAGACCCTGTCACCTTTTTCAATCTCATGCTTTTTCAACACATTAGCGAACTGATTACTCTTCAGCTTTAATTCTTCAAAAGTTAATTTCTCTTCTCGGTCAGGCGAAGTATAAATAAGTGCTGCCTGATTCTTTTTTGCTGGATTTTCTGCATGCTTATCAATCGTTTCATAAGCAATATTAACTTTTCCAGTTTTACTCCATGTAAAATTCTCTTTTACTTCATCCCAATTAAAATTCTTGTACGTATCCTGATAGTTTTGTAGGTTGTGTTCTCCAGATCTTGCCGGAATTTGTTTCATGTCCATAAAAATCACCTCATTAGAATGAATTTTTTTGCAAACGGTTTCCTTTTCCCTTTTTAATAAAGCCCTGAAACATTATATAAACAGAGCCATTATTTTCTAAAAATTTCGTGAATTACTTTTATTCTAGATGAAACGATTACATTTTTAAAGTAATATGCACGACATTTACAAAATTAGGATTTAATCTTTTTCTTACATTGACAATCACCCCTACCCTATATATAATGATGAAGCATTTCAGAGTAGAAGAGGTTCTTAGCAGCACCCTCTATAAAAAACTAAGGATGAAGCGATTAAACGCCGCTCCCTTAGAGGAGCGGCTTTTTTTATATAAATCAACAATTGGAAGAGGTGCATTTCATATGACCGGCCGTAACGATGAAAACTTAACAGACTTATCATTGTTAGGTAACCAAGGAACTGCTTATTCATTTGAATACAACAAAGAAGTCTTAGAAACGTTTGATAATCAACATCCGAATCGCGATTATTTTGTAAAATTTAATTGTCCGGAATTTACCACTCTATGTCCGAAAACCGGGCAGCCTGACTTTGCAACCATTTACATTAGCTATATTCCTAATATCAAAATGGTAGAAAGTAAGTCTCTTAAGCTATATTTATTCAGTTTTAGAAATCATGGGGACTTTCACGAAGACAGTGTAAATACGATTATGAATGACCTAATTGAGCTGATGGAGCCACGTTACATTGAGGTATGGGGTAAATTCACACCTCGAGGCGGCATATCTATTGACCCCTTTTGCAACTACGGAAAACCTGACACGAAATTTGAGCAAATGGCGACACACCGTTTAATGAATCATGACCTTTACCCTGAAAAAATAGATAATAGATAGAAAATGATCCGTATCTGAAGTGTAGATACCTATTTAAAATAAGGAAGGGAGCCTGCTTGGGTAGGCTCCCTTTTTCTGTATAATAGTAAATAAAGAGGAGGGAATAGAATGAGCGAACAAGAAACGATCAACCAAACAAATAAATTGAATACTATACACACTTTAATAGACGATCTAAACAATCTGGGTGTAAAAAAAGGGGACACCTTGCTCGTTCATGCCTCAATGAAATCATTAGGTTGGGTAAGCGGTGGGCCACAAGCTGTCTTGGAAGCTTTGATGGAAACGGTGACCGAGGAAGGAACGATCATCTTTCAAACTCATTCACCAACACTCTCTGACCCCATCGAATGGGAGAATCCACCTGTACCTATTGAATGGCATGAAACAATTAGGAGAACGATGCCCGCCTTCGATATCAAAAAAACACCAGTAACCTTCCTAGGTATCCTCTCTGAATTATTTAGGAGTTACCCTAATGTTCATCGTAGTGACCACCCAGCTTTTTCTATATCTGCTTGGGGGAAAAATGCAGAAGAGTTCACCTCTGACCATTCTCTTGCATTTTCACTAAATGACGATTCCCCATTAGGTAAATCCTATGAAGCGGAGGCTCAGATCCTGTTACTAGGAGTAAATTATGATTCAAATACAAGCTTCCACTTATCGGAATACAGGAGCAAGACGTGTAAAGTAGTGACTAGAGGTGCCCCGCTCCTTGTAAACGGGGAGCGGCAATGGGCTACATACAAGGATATTGAAATGAATGAAGAACGATTTAATGCAATTGGCAAAGATTATGAAGCTTCCTACCATGTCATAAAAGGATATGTAGGCCAAGCCCAATGTCGGCTGTTTTCTATGACAGAGTCCGTGGACTTCGCCACACAATGGTTGAAAAATAAATAAAAAGAAGTTCCTCGGGAGTGAGGAGGAACTTCTTTTTCTTATTGCTTATCATTCTTATATTGCATATAGACCACTTGGGTGACAAGGAAATCTTCCATGCCATGTTTGCCGTCAGCACCGCCCAGTCCGGATTTACGCATACCGGCATGATAACCTTGAACAGCTTCAAAGTTTTCACGGTTTACATACGTTTCACCGAACCTTAATTCATTAACGACTCGCATCGCTTCATTCATATCTTCAGTATAAACAGATGAGGATAATCCAAATTCGGTATCATTCCCTTTTTCAATGGCCTCACCTAACGTGTTGAACGTAGCAATTGGGATCACTGGTCCAAAAATTTCTTCCTGCATAATCGTTGAATCGTGATCTACATCGGTCAAAATCGTTGGTTTATAGAAGAAACCTTGATCTTGATCGGCACGTTCACCACCAATAACTATGTTGGCGCCATCTACTTTTGCATCTTTGACCATCGTAGCAACAGATTCTAGACGATCCTCGCTTACAAGTGGACCTACATCAGCTTGTTTATTTTCACGCGGATTACCTATAGTTGTTTTTTCAAAGGATTTCTTAAGCTTATCGATCAGCTCATCTGCTACGCTCTCATGAACGTACACACGCTCAGCGTTCGTGCAAGCCTGTCCATTGTTAGCTAACCTTGATGTTGTAATACTCTCAGCCGCCACATCTAAGTCCGCATTTTTAGTGACAATGGCAGGCGCCTTACCTCCTAATTCTAAATTGACCTTTGTAATATTCTGTGCAGCTGCTTCCATCACTTTCGTCCCAGCTGGTACACTTCCCGTCATCGTTACCATCTGTACTTTTTCATGCTTAGCCAATGCATTGCCTATCTCAGAGCCTGTTCCTGTAACCAGATTGTATACGCCCTTAGGGATCTCATCCATTTCAGCGATAATTTTAGTGAACTCCATCGCCGTGTTTGGGGTTTGTTGACTTGGCTTTAATACAATTGTACAGCCAGTAACGAGTGCTGTAGCAACTTTCCTAGCTAAAATAAACACGGGGAAGTTCCACGGTACGATGCCAGCAACGACTCCAATCGGCTTTTTGTATATATAGATATTCTCATTTGCCCGGTCACTCGGTACAATTTCCCCTTCGATACGGCGTGCCCACTCAGACATGTACCTAAAGTAATCAATAGCAAGTTCGACTTCACCCGTTGCTAACTGATAATCTTTCCCCTGTTCTTCTTGAAGTAATTCGATGAACGTATCTTTCTTTTCTTCTATTTTGTCCCCCAGCTGACGAACTATTTTCCCTCGTTCTATATTAGGTGTTAGTTCCCAGTTTCCTTGAGCTCGAGCAGCTGCTTCCACAGCGCGGTTTACGTCCTCAGGTGTACCTTTTGGTGTTTTAGAAATAACTTCTTCTGTAGCAGGATTAACGATATCTATCCATTCATTTCCTGTTGATTCTGTATATTCACCATCAATATAAAGGCGATGTGTTTTCATAGTAGAGCCTGCCTCCTTTTAATGATTCTATAACTGCCATTCCTGTTTAGCCTCACTCTTAAACTTAAAGAGCTCATCCATTCGCGAGCTATAAAAAATTCGTTATAATTAGGGAGAGTAAATTAGAAAGGACAGAAATAACTATGAAAAAAGAGAACCAAATGTTTATCATTCTTGGAACTATTGGATTATTGTCCATACTGATTGCAGGTGTACTTTTCTTTACGATAAAAGATCCAATGATTCCCGTTGTCATTCTTGCCTCAGGCATTCTGCTCATCATCGGGGGAAGAGCTGATCAAAAAGAACGTATAAAAAAAAGAAAAAGGACCTCTTAGAATCCTTTTTCTCTCTCTTCTCCATAATTTCGCCATTCTAAGATATATCCCTTTACTTGCTTAACGTCACCTTCCTCTTCTTTTTGATTGGCGATAAAATGGGGGTGGTCGCTGTTAAGTTTGTACCTCAACGACTCAGGATCTAAGTATAACTTGTACTCTAAGTCTGTCATTTTATGAAGGGAGATGTTAGCAACGGTTGATTGATTTTGTTTCTCATCGATAAGTAAAATGTCAATCTGTTCATAGCCATGAGTCACCAAATGTTCCTTTAAATCCATATACAATTCCTCCAAAAGTCTGATAGTTGATCTGTTTTTCCTATACCCTTTTCCATATAGTTAAAACTTAATTTTACAGGGAGTAAGCCTTGGTAAGTTTAGCCCAAGTCATATGTATAAAAGCGAGGGCTCGCCCTCGCCTTTCATTAGAGATTAATAACCTCCACCGTAGCCGCCGTAGCCGCCGTAAGAGGCACCGATAATAATTAAAAGAATAAACAACACAACTAGTAGCGCAAAGCCGCCGCCGTATCCTCCGCTCATGTCATTCCCCCCTCTCATCACTTACTTTATTACCTTATGCCAAGATAATGGAGGGGTAAGGGCGAATGCGGAGTTCTTCTTTTTTTCTTAAATAAATGTACAAAATCTCTAAAGAACAAACACTTTCTTTAATGCCAACCAAGCCAAATATAAGGATTGTGCAAAAAAGAATATTCCCCAAATTGGCGAAGGGATAAATTTAACAGCCTGTGCAAGGTTCGCAGCATCACCAGCCGCACCTGGGGAAACAAAACTGACCCTCATAACCGTGAAAGCACTCATTACAGCTTCCACAAGGACGAGAGAGGCTACAAAAATAAGTACATATTGAACAATCGACTGCTGACCACTTTTAAGTAGATAAATAAAACCAGCTCCGAATGTAATCAGCCAGAAAATACCGTAGAAATTTCTCACCCAGAACAAAAGATTTATAGCTAAAAACCCCATCAAAATGAAAATCATTATCTGGTAATGCCCTTTAACAATCAGATGGAAAAATAACAACCCAGTTAATGATGAAAACAAGTAACCAGAAAGGCTTGTTACTACGTGGCTAAACCACGAGGTGTGTCCCGTCATCGTGACTCCTGATGTGTTTGGGAATAATGAAACATTTCTAACCTCTCCTCCAGTAAGTAAAGCCATAAGAGAATGTCCACTTTCGTGTATCATCGTGTTAATCATAGCAAAGTACTTCCCGATAATCGGTGCTTGGGTCAACAATAAAGCCAAAATGAGACTAATAATAATTTGAACTTTCATAACTGCCCCTTTCTATATAACCCATCGTTTCGTCCACGACCATTGATCCTTATTTTTATTTTACTTAAAATTATTCAATCCGTATAATCAAAAGTAATAACGACACATAGGAGCATAGCAATATGCACAAAAAAGCGACGATCTTAATCATTGGACTTGTTCTATTATTCCTAGCGGGCTGTAGTGACCCATCGAATGAAGAAAGCTCAACCAAAAAACTAACCATTTCGGCAGCATCCAGCTTAACTGAAGCTATGCAAGAAATAAAAGAGTCTTACGAAAGTCGACATAGTGAGATCTCCCTTACACTTAATTTTGCAGGCTCTGGTAAATTGTCACAACAGATTCAACAAGGGGCTCCCGTTGATGTTTTCTTATCGGCAAACCAACAATGGATGGACACACTCGAACAGGAACAACTCATTCTAAAGGAAACAAGAATGAACTTCACAGGGAATTCAATCGTCTTAATTGCAGACCAAGACCGCGATTTCGATTTTAATTCTTTTGCGGATATCAAGCTTTCTGGTCAGGAACAACTGGCCTTAGGTGATCCAGCAAGTGTCCCAGCTGGCATGTACGCGAAAGAAACCTTACAATCTGTGAAAAAATGGGGCAGTCTGAAAGATCAGATGGTCTATGCGCGAAATGTACGACAAGTACTTACATATGTAGAATCAGGTAATGCAGCACTAGGTATTGTTTATGCAAGTGATGCCCTAATATCTGATCAAATAAAAGTATTAGCAAAAGCAGAAGCAAGCATGCACCGCCCTATCATTTACCCAGCAGCCGTCACAGCAGATAGCTCGGCTAAGGTAGAAGCTAAAAAATTTCTAGATTATTTAAATACGGAAGAAGCTCAAAACATTTTACAATCATACGGTTTTGAGAAATAACGGAGAATGGAAGGAATCATCATGAGTAACTCCCCCCTCTTTTTATCATTAAAGATTGCTACAATCGCAACATTGGTTGTTTTTATACTAGGCATTGTTTTCGCCCGTCTGATCACAAGAAAAAAATTTCCTGGGAAAAGTATTGTTGAGTCCGTGATTTTGCTCCCGCTTGTCCTTCCGCCTACCGTTGTTGGGTTTGGCCTTCTTTATCTATTTGGGAAAAATGGACCGTTAGGCGAATTTTTACTTCAATCCTTTAACATCCAGGTCGTTTTTTCTTGGATCGGTGCTGTTATTGCAGCAATCGTGGTATCATTCCCATTAATGTATCAAAGCGCATCTGCAGCTTTCCAAAACTATGATCAAAATATTGAGAATGCAGCGCTAACCATGGGTGCCTCCAAGTGGAAGGTCTTCTTCACCATTTCTTTCCCGTTAGCTTGGCCCGGGCTTTTGGCAGGCTTAGTCCTTACTTTCGCACGTGCTCTTGGTGAATTTGGTGCCACACTTATGATAGCTGGCTATATCCCAGGGGAAACCAACACAATTCCTCTAGCTATCTACTTTGCGGTGGAAGCAGGTAGAATGGAGCAAGCTCGCTTTTGGGTACTAATTATTGTTGCTCTTGGGTTCAGTTCAATACTCTGGCTGAATTGGTGGAGCAAGCGAAATATTTTAAAGTTTAACCAATAAATGGAGGCACCTTTATGCTATCGGTAACGATGAAGAAAAAACTGGCCAACTTTACTCTCGATGTATCCTTACAGGTGCGTAATGAGACCGTCGTTTTGTTTGGCCCATCTGGCTCCGGCAAAACCACTATCCTCAACTGTATCGCTGGACTAACTCACCCCGATGAAGGGAAAATAAAGCTTAATGATCAGACACTTTTTCATACGAAAAGTAAACCTATTCCCGTGCGAAAGCGTAAAATTGGCTACTTGTTCCAGGATTATGCCCTCTTTCCGCACATGACTGTTTATAAGAATATTACATATGGCGCAACTGACCCAGAGCTCGTTAATAAACTTGCAGATGTTGTCGGCATAAAACATTTGCTTAATAAATACCCACGACAAATATCCGGAGGCGAAAAACAACGGACAGCACTAGCACGTGCATTAGCTACCCAGCCTAATCTTCTCCTTCTAGATGAACCATTCTCATCACTTGATCAAGAGACAAAAGAACAATGTCACCAGGAGCTCTTACGCCTTCGTGAATTATGGCAAATTCCAATTATCCTAGTCACACATGATAAGGAAGAGGCAAGAAAATTAGCTGACCGAATCTTGCCTATAAAAGGCGGCCGCCTCTCTTTTCACACAAATGAATAGAAGTTGTTCCTGTCTATCAATTGGATGTATGGTTGAAACACTTGGAATTATTAGGTAGAATCCATTATGTGAAACCCATTTCTTATTTCCTGTCATATTCGCACTGGTTGTAGGGAGGTTTTTAAAACGATGAAAAAGACCCCTAAGTATGTAAAGTATGGCTTGCGCTTACTCCTTATCGCTTTCCTATCAGCGATGATTGTAACAGGATTAATTATCGCCTATTTGTTTATTGCTGACATATTTTACGAAGAGCAAAGTAATCAGCCGATAATTAGGACAGTTCAGAGCAAGGCATTGCCGTTAACGACTTTCTAATAGGATTAAGTTTTGAAAAGTGAAAGATACTCTCTTGGCTCTGAAAATAAATGAACCCGGAGCAAACTCCGGGTTCTACTTATTTACACTACGCGGACATACGTCTCATTAGCTGTTACATAATAAACTGCCCCTTTTGAATTTTCTACCTTATATTGAGGGAAACCATCTACGATCACTCGGTCCAGAATGTTTGGAAAGCCATAACCATACTGCAAATATCCAGCAACGGCTGAATCTGACCAAGAAGGTTGATTATAAAAACGCAAATCCCCTTGATAGATCGATTCTACTCTTCGACCAATATACCCGGGAACATAGTTGACCCCAAAGTAATCACAAATCCCCTTAGCATGTTCGATCGCGACTTCTCTTTGAAACTCTGGATCAATCATTAAAAGCGCCTCATCAGGATGATCCATAAAGCCATTTTCAGTTAGCACAGCAATCATAGCCGTTTCACGCAATACGTGAAAGTTTGCCTCTTTTACTCCACGAAAGTCTTGTTGAGTACCTTCTCTCAAATACTTTGCAATATTATTCGCTAATACCCCTGCCTGGCGGTTTAGGTGGCCAGGGTAAACGTAAAGTTCAATTCCACTTGGGTTTGAACCCTCAAAGCTCCCGTCAAACGCATTATAATGAACAGAAATATAAGCAGCTGCCCCTGCGTCATTGGCACGGCTTGTCCTAGCTGAAAGTGACGTATCATCGTCCGTAGGAGCCACTAACAGTGTATCAAAGCCACTTCGTTGTAACTCCTCATCTAAGAACGATACAACAGCCTGATTAAATTCATTCTCTTTAATTGAGCGCCCTAGACTATCAATATAGGGAGTGCGTTTCCCTGGTGTTTCCATGCCATGTCCATCATCAAGTGCGATTAAATTAGCCATATTAAGAATCTCTCCTTTTAAGATATATTCCAAAAATTTTAGGAACGGACTACCGTATGAACAATGTCATTCATACAACCATGGTTTTGCGCGTAACGCGTAACGCTTAATTGTTATTATAATTACACGTATTGTGTAAGTCAACCCGTTTATAAACATTTCGCACAATATATTTCACGAAACGTGGAATTAGTAGTATAATATTAATAGATTAAAATAAGATGATATGAGGATGAATGGTATGGGTTCATTAGGTGGAAGATTAAGAAAAGCCCGTGAAAACAAAGGTTGGTCACAAACTCTAGTCTGTGAAAAATTAGGGATCTCAAATTCGAGGCTATCAGGTTACGAAAGAAATTACAGAGAACCAGACACAAAGATGCTATCAACACTTGCCACACTCTACGCTGTATCCATTGACTGGCTGATGGGAATGACAGAAGAGTCAGCAAGAGGAGAATCAGAAAATGAGTTTGAGTCATTTATTAGTGATCCCGATCTACAGCGCTGGTATGCTGATCTCCCTAAATCAAGTGAAGAGGATTTAAAAAAACTAAGAAAGATGTGGGAAATTATAAAGAGTGAATAAAATCCTACAAAAGTAGAGTAGAAGTAATATAGGATCTATTTTATGATTGGTAATAGGATTAAGCCTGAGCATGAGGGCTTTTCTTTTTACTCGTTTGTCGAACATATGTTCTAAAGAGGTGAATTTTATGTATCATTACACACCACTTGAAAGCTACATAAGGGAGTTTCTTTTATCTCTATCTATACGAACACCACATCAACTAACCATCGATCACATTATTGAAAGACTGAACATTCAGGTTTACTATTGGGACGATAAAAGTGAAGCAATGATCTATAAGGGTAAAAAACGGATTTTTATTAATAAGCTGTTGTCTAGAGAGGAACGTTGGCAGATCTTTGCACATGAACTGTGCCATATCATGATGCATCACGGCAGCCAATTTAATATGCCCGAGTCATTTCTTGCCTATCAAGAATGGAAAGCTGAGAACTATGCTCTACATTTATGTGTGCCTACCTTCATGCTACTTCAAATGGAGCTTCCTTTTAGAAAATCTGAAGCCATCTATGCAGTGTCATCAACTTTTGGGGTCACACCACAATTTGCTTCCCGAAGATTACAACATTTAGAAAACCAATACATTGCTTCAATGTTTGATCAAAAATTACTACGAAAACTACATGGCATTACTAATGTTAGTGAGGATTACGGTGATTATTCCTAAATACTTCTCCATATAAAAAAACCTTGGTAATCACCAAGGATTAATATTTTTAAAAAACACACTCGGCAAGACTCGAACCTGCGATAAACTGAAGTTCTATCCAAAAGAAACCATAACACCTACCTGAATAATTGGTTTTCCTACTATTGTAAAAGTTGGTGCGATAATGAATGAGATGTCTTTGCAGAGTCGCTGTCGCAAGAGGAGGCAAGACCCAATCCCTATTTGAATAACCGACTTATTTGTTAAAAGTCGTATTCTGCTTCTTTAGCTTCACGAATAGTCTTATACGTTTCTGTTAATACGACTGTATCTTCAACCAAACGATCAATTCGGAACAACACATCATCATTTGTAATTACTTTTCGATTAAAATCTTTTTCCTCGACAAATACATACGTCTGAACAATTTGTGCTTTCATATAACCCAGGATAGGTTTTAAATGTTGTTCTACAATTAAGTAGTGCTTTGGTGATCCTGCTGTCACAAGCATACTAACAACTTTTTCACGAAATGCATTTACGGGAAGTAGGTCAAATATGTTCTTCAATGTAGCTGGTATGGATGCCTGAAACACAGGCGTTCCAATTATAATGGCATCTGCATCCATTATGGTTTGTGCTACATATTTTGTATCCCCTTCATATTCCCAATAATGACGCCCATCACTAAACTGAACATCATATTCAGCTAAATCAATTAATGTCACTTCCGTATCAGGGTATTTTTCCGTAACAGCTTTAACTGTGTAATCCATAGCTGTTCTTGTTTTCGAGCCAACTTTTGAACCGGATAACCCGACAATCTTCATGCTAACTACCTCCTAATTTTTTGCCGTATATTTTTTGATAGCTGGTAAAATTTCTGTGCCGATCAGCTCAATATTTTTCATTAAACGATCAAATGGCATACCACCGAAATCAATTTGTGCAATATAACGCTGATGACCAAACACCTCATGCTGATAGAGAATTTTTTCAATGATTTCTTGCGGACTACCGATATTCATAACATTATGTGGATCGACACCTTGTGCAAAGTGCTGCTTCGGAAAGCCTTTACCATTCGTTTTCTTCATCCCTTCATTAATATGTGGATACATATCTCTTAGTGCCTGTTGGGAGGATTCAGCTGCATAGAAAAAACCAGCCGTTGCAACTGGCAGCTCAGATGGAACAAAACCACTGCTTTGTGCAGCCTCACGATAAGCATCAATCGTTCGCTTAAATACAGAAACGGATCCACCTAAATGGGCCATGAACATCGGAACACCAGCATTACCGGCCTTAATAGCACTAGCAGGTGAACCACCAACCGCACGCCAAATAGGTAATGAGCTATTCTTTGGAAGTGGAAGAACCTTTGCATTGTTTAATGGGGCGCGGAACTCTCCACTCCAATTCACAACTTCCTCTTCATTAATCCTCCGTAACAGATCAAACTTTTCCTCGTAAAGTTCTTCATAATCACGAACATTATAACCTAATAAATCAAAGAGCCCTATTCTTGAGGCACGCCCAGCAATAATCTCCGCACGACCTTTCGAGATCAGATCTAACGTTGCAAAGTTTTCATATACTCGTACTGGATCTGACGTACTGATAATCGTGGAAGAACTTGCGATTTTAATCTTTTCTGTTGCCTGAGCAATTGCTGCTAAAACAACCGCGTGTGCCTGCGTTGCAAAATACTCTTGGTGACTTTCACCTACGCTAAAAAAATCAATACCTGCCTGATCAGCTAGCTTAGCATACTCAACGATTTCGTGAATCCGTTGTTCTGCAGAAATTCTCTCTCCCGTTAAAGGGTTTGGTAAGTGGTCACCTAGTGTATAAATGCCAAATTCCATCCCTTTACTTTGATCGATACGATATTTTTCCATTTATCCTTCACCTTTCTATTAATACAATTTTTGGCTACTATATTTGTCGAAATACTTGCGACTGGTGCCTGTTTTCGTAGCAAGTATATAGATGATTTCTACTTTTTTCTTAGAGGTACGTTTTACATGACTAAAAAATCTAATCTACATCAAATTTTCTATCCATTCCTTCACGATGTTATTATAGATTATAATAATAAATATTATAAGTACGCACTTAATAGTGGTATAGTACCCCAAAGGATACTTAGGAGGAAATAAAGTGGAAAAGGTACCGGAATATTGTCGTGTAGAGGATGCTTTAGGTATTTTAGTTGGTAAATGGAAGCCTGTTATTTTATTGCATCTATTACAGAATGGAACAAAACGCTTTAGTGAATTGAAACGAAGTATGCCTGGAATCACGCAAAAGATGCTGACGAAGCAACTGCGAGAACTCGAGGATGAGGATATTGTTGATCGTGTTGTGTACCCTCAGGTTCCCCCAAAAGTGGAGTATTCTATTACGGAATATGGCAGAAGCTTAGAACCGATTTTAGAAGCCATGCATGAATGGGGGACGAAGCCCACATGGCATAAAATGAAAAAATTGAATAGAAAAGATAACTAAAAAAGATGAACCAAAGGAGTTCATCTTTTTTTAACCTATTTTCAAACTAAACTTAAGCTCATCACAACTTTTAATGTTCTGAGTGCATTGACTAACCCTGGCCTAAGTAACTTTAAAATCAATTCACCCAGAGATTCAAAACGAGCCATTTCCCAAATGAGGTGTATAAGCTAAATCCCATGTGCCCCCAATGGTTTTAAGTAGTGCCCCCGGCAGGATTCGAACCTGCGACACACGGTTTAGGAAACCGATGCTCTATCCCCTGAGCTACGGGGGCTAATAAATCACGTGCCTTATATTATACAAAAGTTCCCCCCAAATGAAAAGCCATTTTCCTGTAAAATTACTTAAGAATGATTACTTCCGTTCACTCGATATGGTAAAATGTAATTTGTCTGTCTAAGGGTATCGAATTTTGTTTCACCTGATTGAAGGAGGAGAAGAGATGGGGCAACTACCTTTCATTGCTGTTGAAGGGCCCATTGGGGTCGGTAAGACGTCTCTGTCTAAAAAACTTGCTTCCCAATTTGATTTTCATTTATTAAAGGAAATCGTTGAGGAGAATCCATTTTTAGGCAAGTTTTACGCTAATATTGAAGAATGGAGCTTCCAAACGGAGATGTTCTTCCTCTGCAATCGTTTCAAGCAGCTTGAAGAAATTGAGGGAGATTATTTACAGCTTGGAAAGCCTGTTATAGCTGATTATCATGTTGCTAAAAATATGATTTTTGCTCGTCGCACATTAAAAGAAGACCATTTTAATAAGTACTCACAAATTTTTAATATATTAACAAATGATATGCCAAAGCCCAATATGGTTGTCTACTTACATGCTAGCCTGGATACATTGCTTGAGCGGATCCGCATGCGTAATCGTGACGTAGAGGCAAATATTCAAGCTTCTTACCTACAGCAGCTATCACAGGATTACGAAGATTTCATGAATCATTTTGAAGCATCACATCCAGATATTCCTGTGATCCGCTTGAATGGAGATCAACTCGATTTTGTGAAACATCAAGATGACTTACGATATATTGTTAACCAGGTTCAGCATCACATGAATAAAGGAGAAGTAATCAAATGAATGCACGCGAACGCTATGGAATTCCACACGACAGTGTAATAACGATTGCGGGAACAGTCGGAGTCGGGAAGTCTACAATGACCAATGCTTTGGCCGAATCACTTAATTTCCGTACCTCTTTTGAAAAAGTAGATAAAAATCCATACCTTGACAAATTCTATCATGATTTTGAGCGATGGAGTTTCCATTTACAAATTTACTTTCTTGCTGAACGATTTAAAGAACAAAAGAAAATTTTCGAATATGGTGGGGGCTTCGTTCAAGACCGTTCAATTTATGAGGATACAGGCATCTTTGCTCGGATGCATTACGAAAAAGGAACGATGTCAGAAACGGATTATGAAACCTACACGAACCTGTTTGATGCGATGGTCATGACACCATACTTTCCACATCCTGACCTGCTCATTTACCTTGAGGGATCGTTTGACGACATTATTACTCGTATTAAAGATCGCGGACGTCCAATGGAACAGCAGACACCAATCGAATATTGGGAGGAAATGTTTAAGCGGTATGAGAATTGGATCGATAATTTCAACTCCTGCCCTGTTTTGCGTTTAAACATCGCTGATTATGACCTTCTTAACGATCTTTCAAGTGTCGAACCAGTCTTAGAGAAAATCGGCCATTTTATTCACCAATCACGTAAATGGCGTTCGAGTCACCTACTCACATAAGATAATGGGAAACCCCAGAGGGCTCATAGTTCTCTGGGGTTTTTATGAAATAGGAGAACACAAGAAAAAACACTAGGAAGAGCGTCTCCCTAGTGTTTTAAACAATAAAAAATCGTTACACTAGGTAACGATTTTTGTTCTATTAATCTCCAATATTTATGCGCTATTGTTGATATAAAATGGCGGAGGAGGAGGGATTCGAACCCCCGCGGGCCGTGAAGCCCCTGTCGGTTTTCAAGACCGATCCCTTCAGCCGGACTTGGGTACTCCTCCGTGTGACCGACAATAAATACTATATCATGCTTGTCCTTACTCGTCAATAAAATCAAGAAATTTTTTTGTGATTAAAAATAGAAGCTGCGAGAAACACAGCTTCTTCCCATTTACTTAATCACTTCTTTGCCACCCATATACGGACGTAATACTTCTGGAATCATAATAGAACCGTCTTCCTGCTGATAATTCTCTAAAATGGCAGCTACCGTACGGCCTAGTGCTAAACCTGAACCATTCAATGTATGAACATATTCAGGCTTGCCTTTTTCTTCACGGCGGAAGCGGATACCTGCACGCCGTGCCTGAAAGTCCTCGAAGTTTGAACAAGAGCTAATTTCACGATACGTGTTGTAACTAGGAATCCAAACTTCAATATCATACTTCTTCGCAGCTGTGAAGCCTAAATCACCTGTACACATGCTCATCACACGGTATGGAAGCTTAAGCAGCTGTAACACCTTCTCAGCGTTTCCTGTAATCTCTTCTAAACGTTCGTAGGATTCTTCAGGTGTCGTCAGCTGCACGAGTTCCACTTTATTAAATTGATGCTGACGAATTAATCCTCTTGTATCACGGCCAGCTGAACCCGCTTCAGAACGGAAATTTGTACTAAAAGCAACAAATTTCTGTGGCAGGTTATCAGCAGATAAAATCTCTTCCCGGTGATAGTTCGTCACTGGGACTTCTGCTGTTGGGATAAGGAAGTAATCCCAGTCCTCAATCTTAAAGGCATCTTCTTCAAACTTTGGCAGTTGCCCTGTCCCTGTCATAGAGGTTCGATTCACTAGTTGAGGCGGGAGCATTTCCTGATAGCCGTGCTCATCTGAATGTAGATCCATCATAAAGTTTAACAGTGCACGCTCTAAACGGGCACCCAATCCTTTATAAAAGACGAAACGGCTGCCGGTCACTTTTGAGGCACGTTCAAAATCTAAAATATCTAGTTTTGTCGCTACGTCCCAGTGAGCCTTCGCTTCAAAATCAAAAGCTGGAACCTCTCCCCACGTCTTTGCTTCAATGTTGTCGTCCTCATCTTCACCTACAGGAACGCTTTCATGCGGGATGTTTGGAATAGATAGTAACAGCGTCTCAAGTCGCTCTTCTACCTGCTTCAGTTCCGTATCAAGCTCTTTAATACGATCGCCAACTTCACGCATTTCTTTTATTTTGTCATCAGCGTCTTGCTTTTCCTTTTTCAACAGTGAAATTTCCTTGGATACCTCGTTACGGCGTGCCTTTAACTCTTCGGTTTCCTGAATTAACTCACGGCGGCGGCTGTCTAAGTCACCGAACGTATCCAATTCGGAAAGATCCTCTCCCCTATGTTTGAGTTTCCCTTTTACTTCGTCAAAGTTCTGACGTAAATATTTCATGTCTAGCATGGCTAAAATGACCTCCTTATTATTGAATATAAAAAAAGCCCCCGCCCCTTTAATGAATAAAGGGACGAGAGCTTTGGTTATAAGTTCCCGCGATACCACCCTGGTTGAAGACAACTAGTTGCCCTCCAGCTTGCCTCATAACGGTGAGTACCGGCTCGACTTACTACTGATTCAGTCGAGCAACTCAAGGATGGATTCATAGCGTTCTTTCACCAGTTCACACCAACCACTGGCTCTCTTTTAGGAAAGAAAACACTGTTACTAGTTCCTATCATTGCGTTTCATATAAAAAGTTTATTGAAAGGCTATTACCTTTCAAATAAGAATAGCGGATTGTACTTTAAGATGCAAGTGATTTTTTAGATTCTTCCACCATTTTTACAAAATGTGCTGTTATACGATGGTCATCAGTCAGTTCAGGATGGAAAGAACATGCTAAATAGTGACCTTGTTGGGCAGCCACAATGTGTCCATCATAGGTGGATAGCACTGTCGCACCTTCCCCGACACCTTCAATATAGGGTGCGCGGATAAAGACAGCGTTATACCCTTCGGCAACACCCTCGATCATTAGCTCCGCTTCAAAGCTTTCTCGTTGGCGCCCAAAGGCATTGCGGCGGACGCGAATATCCATTAATCCTAAGTGAACATCATAGGAACCATCGATTTCGCTCGCAAGCAGAATCAATCCTGCACATGTGCCGAAAATCGGCTTTCCTAGTTTTCCGAATTGCCTGATCGGTTCAAGAAAATCATATTTATCAATCAAGCGTCTTATCGTTGTACTTTCACCGCCAGGGATGATTAACCCATCAATTTCTTCAAGCTGCTCCTTCTTCTTCACGACAACGGCTGTTGCACCGGAAGCTTCAACAGACCGGACATGTTCTCGAAAGGCACCTTGAAGTCCTAATACGCCAATTGTAGTCATGATGTCGATCTCCCTTTCTTATTGGCTGCGATCTGCCATACGCTGTTCTGGAGTAAGGGTGGACATTTCCATCCCTTTCATTGCTGTACCAAGGCCTTTAGATAATTCACCGATTAATTTGTAATCATCATAATGTGTTGTAGCTTCAACAATGGCACGAGCAAATTTTTCCGGGTTATTGGATTTGAAGATTCCTGATCCTACAAATACTCCATCAGCGCCTAGTTGCATCATAAGAGAGGCATCGGCTGGGGTAGCGATACCGCCCGCTGCAAAGTTTACGACAGGTAAACGTCCAGCTTCACGGATTTCTAATAGTAGATCAAATGGCGCCCCATTCTCTTTGGCATAAACCATCACTTCATCATCAGACATCCCGCGAAGATGGCGGATTTGCGATTGAACTTGGCGCATATGGCTGACAGCCTCGACAATGTTTCCTGTACCTGGCTCACCTTTCGTACGAAGCATAGATGCTCCTTCACGAATACGGCGTGTTGCTTCGCCAAGGTTACGGCAGCCACAAACAAATGGCACCGTGTACTCATCCTTTTTAATGTGGTAAATGTCATCAGCAGGTGTTAAGACTTCACTCTCGTCAATGTAATCCACACCCATTGCTTCAAGAACACGTGCTTCCGTAATGTGGCCAATGCGTGCCTTCGCCATAACTGGAATAGATACGGCGTTCATTACTTCTTCAGTGATTGTTGGATCTGCCATACGTGCCACACCGCCTGCAGCACGAATATCAGCTGGAACACGTTCTAGAGCCATAACGGCTACAGCCCCTGCTTCTTCTGCAATTTTAGCTTGTTCTGCATTGACAACGTCCATGATGACGCCGCCTTTTTGCATTTCTGCCATTCCTCGTTTTACGCGGTCAGTACCTGTTTGTGACATGATTATTCCTCCCTGTTTGATCTGTATAAATTGTCGACCATGAATCTCCTATAATCTCGATTCCTGCCTACTATTGTAACGTATTGCGGTAATAAATCCTACTATATAAATTGGAATTAGAACCAGCCCTTCACCATATCCACGGCACTAGTGAATATATCGCTGAAGAAATTACCAACACCACCTACCATCAACATAAACCAATTTGATTTTTCAACAGCAGAGGTCGTAACAAGATCAACTGTTGTTTTTTGAGTTTCCCCAGTTACTAAGTTTTTATAGGTGCCTTCGCCATTATAAACGAGTTCAACCGTCCCAATTTTCTCTCCCTTTTTAATAGGGGCAGTTAAGTTTCCATCTTTATCTAAGTGCTTCTCGGAGATATTGTATTTCACTTCATACATATCTTCTTCGCCATTTTTCACCGGTGTTGTAATAGCTTCAGCCGCTTCAATCCCGACGGTACCCTCTTTTCCTTTGGCTACAGGAACTTCTGATTCCCCTTCGATTTGATAGCCGGCAGGGAAGAGTTCTTTTAGTTCAAATTGCTTAAAGCCATAATCAAGCAGCTTTCGTGTTTCCTGAAATCTTGCTTCTATACTATCCGTTTTCATAACTACAGAAATCAGACGTTGACCGTCACGTTCTGCTGTAGCAGTAAAACAATAGCCTGCAAAGTCGGTAAATCCTGTTTTAAGACCTTCCATTCCTTCATAGCCAAAGGCTTCAAGGTACCCTGGCATATTTGGAAGCATCCAGTTCCAGTTTTTAATTTGCTGACCATCAAATTCAGTTGTTGTAACACTGGAAAACTCAAGTGCCTCTGGATAATCATTCACAAGATGATATGCAAGCATGGCAGCTGAACGGGCTGATAACAAATTGGTCGCATTTGGTTCAGTACCTTCTGGATAGTTTTCACCAAGGCTACTATTAGATAGTCCCGTTGAGTTTACAAATTGGTAATCAGACAGACCTAGTTCGGCTGCTTTTTCATTCATCATTTTTACAAATGCGCCCTCTGAACCGGCTATCAATTCTGCTAATGCAATAGTCGTTGCATTATCTGAGTTAATCGCCATCGCTTCATAAAGTTCACGGACTGTATAGTCTTGATTCTGTGTCAATCCTACACCTGAAAAGGATGGATCTGCGGATATACTATATGGATAATCACTTATTTGAGTTGTTGTATCCCAGCTAATTTCTCCTTTTTCAATAGCCTCAAGGACGAGGTATTCTGTCATCATCTTGGTCATACTAGCTGGAGGCAAAGTTAAATCGGCCTCTTTTTCAAATAAAATCTTTCCTGTTTCTGCATCTACTAAAATAGCTGACTCTGCTTCCACTTCAACTGTGGCTGCGTATGTAAGCTCAGGGTTTCCAAAAATCATCAACACACTTAAAACAAGAGCCAATCCCACGGCCAATGATGCTTGCAATCTTTGTTTCAACTCTCTCAACCTCCACGAATAATTTATGCATCTTTGTTATTCTATCACATGGGCATATAAAAAAATAGACAGGGAAAAGTCCCTGTCTAAAGATTTTTTAAAGGGTCAAATGGAGTAGTTCGGTGCTTCTTTTGTAATTTGCACGTCATGGGGATGACTTTCACGTAATCCCGCACCAGTAATTCTAGTGAATTTAGCATCAAGTCGAAGAGCCTCGATCGTACCTGCCCCGCAATACCCCATTCCAGAGCGTAAGCCCCAAGAAGCTGATGGATAGAATCAGCTAGCGGCCCCTTATATGGCATCCGTCCTTCTATACCTTCTGGGACAAGCTTCTTCGCCTCTTGTTCACTTTGGAAATAACGATCCTTCGATCCCGATTCCATCGCACCAACTGATCCCATTCCACGATATACTTTAAAACGACGTCCCTGGAATATCTCCGTTTCTCCCGGACTTTCGCTTACTCCGGCTAGAAGACTTCCGAGCATCACCGCATGTCCACCGGCTGCTATCGCCTTAACGATGTCACCTGAATATTTAATTCCGCCATCAGCAATAACTGGGATATTATGCTTAGATCCTTCCATAGCACAATCATTTACTGCTGTAATTTGTGGCACTCCAACACCTGCTACAACACGAGTTGTACAAATCGATCCAGGGCCTATTCCAACTTTAATAACATCGGCCCCCGCTTCAATTAATTCGCGTGTAGCTTCTGCTGTAGCAACATTTCCTGCAATAATATTGATCTCTGGGTACTTATCACGAATGCGTTTCACTTGTTCAATGACCCCTTGGGAATGGCCATGAGCAGTATCTACGACTAATGCATCAACACTAGCCTCAACAAGCTTATCAATTCGTGTCATCGCGTCAGCAGTTACTCCCACAGCAGCCCCTACAAGCAAACGCCCTTGCTCATCTTTAGCCGAATTAGGAAATTCAATGACCTTTTCGATATCCTTGATTGTAATCAACCCTTTTAATTTCCCTTGACTGTCTACCATTGGCAACTTTTCAATCTTATATTTCTGCAGAATTTTCTCGGCTTCGTTGAGAGTCGTTCCCACCGGCGCAGTAACTAAGTTATCATGTGTCATGACTTCAGAAATCGCGATTGAATAATTATCAATGAATTTCAGATCACGATTTGTAATAATGCCTACCAGTTTAAGGTCTTCATCGTTATTAACGATTGGTACACCTGATATACGATATTTCCCCATTAAGTGTTCAGCATCAAATACTTGATGCTCTGGTGTTAGGAAGAAAGGGTTTGAGATAACCCCACTTTCCGAACGTTTCACTCGATCAACATGCTCCGCCTGTGCCTCGATGGACATGTTCTTGTGAATCACACCCAGTCCGCCTTGTCGTGCCATACCAATCGCCATTGGTGCCTCTGTAACTGTATCCATGCCTGCACTAATAATCGGCATTTTCAGCCTCAACGTCGGTGACAAATCTGTAGCCAGTGAAACATCACGTGGCAAAACGTCAGATTTCGCTGGCAGCAGAAGAACATCATCAAATGTTAGTCCCTCTTTGGAAAACTTGTCCTCACGCATATTTGATCCTCTCCTTAAATAATTTTGGGTGAATGTGGGTAAAGTAAGTGGGCTATAGTCAACGCAGATGGACTAAACTACCACGGAACTTAGAATTTCTTATTGTTATTTACAATACGACAATGATTGAGCTTTTTCAAGGATAAAAATATGGCACTTATCCCTGTTATAAAAGGAAGGAGTCGAGTTATGACAGATAGCCGATCAACGTGGCTCACCTATTTACAAGTCACTTCACATACAAGACCATTTTTATTAAAATGCTATGACCGAATTGACAGTAAAAAAGCGAAAGAACACGCTTATCATAATGCTGAACGTTTTATATATGAGGTCAAACTAGGAGAAGAATACTTATCCGCCGCTGCCTCCACACCGCTAAGTGTTCAGCCATTGCTCTATTATTATGGCATGACTCATTACTTGAAAAGCTGCCTTCTAACCGTAGATCCAGGGTATCCTGCTACAGCGAAAGTACTTGCTC
Organism: Halobacillus amylolyticus; assembly: GCF_022921115.1. Lineage (NCBI taxonomy): Bacteria > Bacillati > Bacillota > Bacilli > Caryophanales > Bacillaceae > Halobacillus > Halobacillus amylolyticus. The sequence continues at coordinate 2,703,721 of NZ_CP095075.1, forward strand.
ACGGTCTTTCTACACGAAAAAGGAAAAAGATGCACTATCGTTTTTTAGAGGATGATGTACGCATTCAGCCAAATGGACTTTTCCCATATGCGGCTAAGCATCTGTTTCACCAGACAATTGATCAAAATAAACTGTCAATGGATGAATTGTTGCGACCTCTCCTATTTATGGAACCTATTTACTCATGTAAGGGGAAAGAGGCTTTTCCGGCAAAACTGCCTGAATTACTTGCCCATTTCGCTATTTTATATAATCTGAGTATGCTTGTTCGATATGAAGGAGAGTGGTGGGGGAGATGGAACAGCTAAGAGACCGTGAAGATTATGTGTTTATTGTCCACTTCCTGCAATCCCTCCCCGGACACATCCCAGCATTAGTGTCTGGGTGGTTGAAAGATCAGTTTGTAAGCCTTCATTAACTGAACAAATTGACCCTGGAGTTTAATCAAAAACTTCTTCAATATGAATATCGGGATTATCTTTTAAATGAATGATTTCTCCGTCTTCTAGGAATCTGATCATTGGTCGTGTAGGATCTGACGGTTCAACAAAGATGATCTCTGCAAGCTGGTTATTCGTTAGTCTTACTTTCGTTCCTGTCGAATAATTTGTCATTTCTTTAACAAGAACTTGAATCACTTGATGATCGTATCTTCCAAATTGCTCTTTTAGTACAGCCTCGAGTACCTTAAAAGGAGACTGTTTCTTACGATAGATTCTTTCAGATGTCATAGCATGATACATATCACTAACAGCGATGATCTGGCTAAAAAGGTGGATTTTATCCTGCTTCAATCCCAAAGGGTAGCCGCTTCCATCCAATCGTTCATGATGCTGAAGAATGGCGAGCTTCGCTTGATTATTTAAAGAGGGTATGCTCTCCACTAAACGATAGGAATAAGTAGGGTGTTTTTTCACCTCTTCATACTCTTGTTGACTTAACGGACCTTCTTTCTTACTAATCGTTTCTTCAATCCGTGCCATCCCACAATCGCTTAACAATCCTGCTAACCCTACTTGAAGCCATTCTCCTTGTGTATAACCGAGCCTAGCAGCAAGAAACCCTGAAATGAGGCCCATCGCTACACAATGATGTTCATTGTAGTCCGCTTCAGTAGAGTAATGGTGTAACAGGAATACATCATGCCTGCCTTTCAAGGCTCTTTTTAAAAGTGGAATAAAGACACGCCGGATTTCCATCATATCGACGGCTCTGCCTCTTTGCCAGAGGGAAATCCACTGTTTATACTGTTTCACTACCCCTAGGTATTGATCCCGGAAATTGCTGGTCCCGCTCTGTGCTGTATCTCTGTTGTGAGCTTCAGGTGGGCTAGGGTGTCCCTCGGATTGTTGTTTAGGCAGGTAAGGAGAACCATTTGAAAGTTTTGGCCCTACTTCGATGGACTGAACGTTAAACTTATGCAATATTTTGATATGTAGAGGGTTAATCACTGTATTTTTTGGAATAATCGGCCGTTTCGTTTTACCCATGATATCTTGAAGGACAATACACCCTTGTATTAATTGGGAAGGATGTACATGCATGTGCACCGCCTCTTTCTTATGTATATAAAAGAAAGCCGCACTGTCGCATGAACGACAGGCGACTCTCTAAATTTGCCAATGAACTGGCTTATTCTTCAGAGGAATCGTCCTCTTGAACTTCTGTTGCCTGTTCTTGTTTACTTTCCGCCTCTTCTATAGCTTCTTCTATAATTTCTTCTTCTTCTTTTTCAGATTCGATACGAGCGACAGTCGCCACTTCTTCCTCTTCCTGAAGGCGAATCAACCGAACTCCTTGAGTGTTTCTTCCTGTCTCGCTAATGCTTTCTACTGGCATACGAATCAGGACACCACTCGCAGTTATGATCATCACATCTTCTTCACCAGTGACAGCCTTTGTTGCTACAACTTGACCGTTTTTCTCAGTTAAATTACACGTAATGATACCTTTACCACCACGGTTCGTAATTCGGTAATCGTCAGCAGGGGTTCGTTTACCAAATCCTCTATTGGTAACGGTCAAGACTTGCAGACTGTCATCAATAATTTCCATCGATACAACTTTGTCATCTTCACGAAGAGAGATTCCCTTCACCCCTGCAGCTGTCCGCCCCATCGAGCGAATTTGTCCCTCATTAAAACGAATTACATAGCCGTTTTGAGTACCAATCATAATATCTTTGTCCCCGTTAGTGAGTCTAACAGAAATAAGTTCATCATCCTCACGTAGTCCAAGGGCGATTAAACCGCCGCGGCGTATATTCGCGAATTGGGATATGCTCGTCCGCTTCGTAATTCCATTTCTTGTCGTGAAAATGAAATACCAATCGTCAACAAAATCTTCTACGGCAATTACCGCATTGATCCATTCATCACGCTCAATCTCAAGCATATTAATGATGGGAATCCCTTTGGCAGTACGACTGAACTCTGGCACTTCATACCCTTTTGCCTTATATACCTTGCCTTTATTTGAGAAAAACAACAGGGTGTTATGGGTTGAAGTTGATAGTAAATGTTCAACGAAATCCTCTTCATGTGTGCCCATACTTTGAACACCCCGTCCGCCTCGACGTTGTGAACGATAAGTACTTGCAGGTAGACGTTTCACATATCCTTGATGAGTTAATGTCACAATGACCGTTTCCTCAGGAATTAAATCTTCATCTTCAATAAAATCTGTTCCACCTAACATGATTTCGGTACGACGTTCATCATTAAATCGTTCTTTCACTTCAAGAAGCTCTTCTCGGATAATTTCAAGAACTTTTTCTTCATCGGCCAAAATTGCACGCAACTCAGCAATATGTTTAATAAGCCCTTGGTACTCCTCTTCAATTTTCTCTCGTTCAAGTCCTGTTAATCGTTGTAAGCGCATATCCAAAATAGCTTGGGATTGCTTTTCGGATAAGCCGAAACGCTCCATCAAACCCGTACGGGCAATGTCTGTCGTTTGTGATTCTCGTATGAGCTTAATGACTTCATCTAAATGATCTAATGCGACACGCAACCCTTCTAAGATATGAGCACGGGCTTCTGCTTTACGCAGCTCGTAAGCCGTTCTGCGTCTAATCACGACTTTTTGGTGTTCTAAATAATGTTCGAGGCATTGTTTTAAATTCAGAACCTTTGGATGTCCATCAACTAAAGCCAGCATATTTATTCCAAAAGTGGTCTGGAGGGCAGTCATTTTATATAAGTTATTAAGCAGTACGTTCGGGTTAGCATCACGACGTAATTCTACCACGACACGCATTCCATTACGGTCAGATTCATCACGCAAGTCTGTTATACCATCTATCTTTTTATCCCTTGCCAGATCAGCAATCTTTTCTACTAGACGAGCCTTGTTTACTTGATAAGGGAGCTCTGTGACTATAAGCCGGGGTTTACCATTGGCCTGCTCTTCGATGTCTACTTTTGCACGAATAGTAATTGAACCTTTCCCAGTTTCATAGGCTTTTCTAATCCCGCTTAAACCGAGAATTTGTCCATGTGTTGGGAAGTCAGGTCCATAAATATATTCTTCCATCAATTCTTGTATTGTAATCTCAGGGTCTTTACTGAGTGCAAGCACGCCATCAATGACCTCACCAAGCTGATGGGGTGGAATATTTGTTGCCATACCCACCGCTATTCCCGATCCACCATTTACGAGCAAGTTCGGAAACCTTGCTGGCAAAACAACGGGCTCCTTTTCTGAGCCATCATAGTTATCCGTGTAATCTATTGTATCTTTGTTAATATCACGCAGAATCTCCATGGAAATCTTAGACATACGTGCTTCTGTATAACGCATCGCAGCAGCAGCATCACCGTCCACAGAACCAAAGTTACCGTGCCCATCTACAAGCATATTACGGTAGGCAAAATCTTGAGCCATACGTACCATTGTGTCATAGACCGCAGAGTCACCGTGCGGGTGGTACTTACCAATAACTTCACCTACAATACGCGCTGATTTCTTATAGGCTTTATCTGAATGCATACCTAAATCATGCATCGCATATAAAATACGTCGGTGTACCGGCTTTAAACCATCACGTACATCAGGAAGAGCACGAGCAACAATAACACTCATCGCATAGTCAAGAAAGGACGTTCTCATTTCTTGACTAATATTTACTTCCTGTACGCGTGGGCGTTCGGGTTGATCAACCATTCTATTTACCTCCTAGTGACCTGCGAGGAAAAGAACGGCATAAAGCCGTTCTAATGTATTCCCATGAACAGGGGGTCATCTCATTTTCGCTTTGTGTCGAGCACAAGCATCCTTGCACAAAAGTCGATTCCATCGTTCCAAAGCGCTAGCACTTCCCTTATATATCTAAATTCTTCACGTACTGTGCGTTCTCTTGGATGAAATTACGGCGTGGTTCCACTTTATCTCCCATAAGGATATCAAACGTTTCATCTGCGCCAATAGCGTCTTGAAGATTCACTTGAAGCAATGTGCGTGTTTCAGGGTCCATGGTGGTTTCCCATAACTGTTCTGGGTTCATCTCACCAAGACCTTTATATCGTTGAACACCCGGTTTAGGAGAGCTCGGCAGCTCAGCCATGATTTCATCCAGCTGCTTATCACTATAGGTGTAGTGAACAGCCTTCCCTTGCTGAACCTTATACAATGGCGGCTGTGCAATATAGATGTAGCCATGCTCAATGAGTGGACGCATATAACGATAAAAGAACGTTAACAACAGTGTCCGAATATGCGCTCCATCAACATCAGCATCGGTCATAATAACAACCTTGTGATAACGAGCTTTCGCAATATCAAATTCTTCGCCAATCCCTGTGCCTAGTGCAGTAATAATTGTACGAACTTCGTTATTAGAAAGAATTTTATCTAAGCGTGCTTTCTCTACGTTAATAATTTTACCCCTTAGTGGCAGGATCGCTTGGAAATGGCGGTCACGCCCTTGCTTAGCAGAACCGCCGGCTGAGTCACCCTCCACGACATATAACTCAGAAATGTTCGCATCTTTTGATGAACAATCTGCAAGTTTACCGGGAAGATTTGATACCTCTAGAGCATTTTTACGCCGAGTTAATTCACGTGCTTTTTTAGCAGCCATTCGTGCTCTGGAAGCCATTAATCCCTTTTCTACAACTCGTTTGGCCATGTCAGGATTTTCAAATAGAAATCTTGATAACCCTTCTGAAAATAAGGCATCTGTAATTGTTCGGGCTTCACTATTCCCAAGCTTAGTTTTAGTTTGCCCTTCGAATTGAGGGTCTGGATGTTTAATCGAAATAATCGCGGTAAGCCCTTCGCGTACATCATCACCTGTTAAATTCGGGTCTGTTTCTTTAAACATATTATTTTTACGAGCATAGTCATTAATTACACGAGTTAAACCCGTCTTGAAACCAGATTCGTGTGTGCCGCCTTCATAGGTATGGATGTTGTTTGCATAGGAGTAAATATTACTCGCAAACCCATCGTTATATTGCATAGCGATTTCGATGGAAATCTCATCTTGCTCATCTTCGATACTAAAAGGTTCATGTAATCCTTCACGCGTCCGATTTAAATGCTCCACGTAGGAAATAATACCACCTTCGTAGAAATAATGAGCCGGCTCTTGTTCACTACGTTTATCCTCAAGCGTAATCGTTAATCCTTTATTCAAGAAAGCCAATTCACGAATACGATTCGCTAATATGTCGTATTGATATTCTTCCGTTTCCGTGAAAATTTCTGGGTCTGGCTTAAATTGAATTTTTGTACCTGTAATATCAGTATCATCAATAACTTTTAGGTCATCTTGTGGAACTCCTCGATGGTATTCCTGATAATGAACTTTTCCATCACGGTGAACGAAAATTTCAAGTTTAGAAGACAATGCGTTTACCACAGAAGCACCTACACCGTGTAAACCACCTGATACTTTGTAACCACCGCCGCCGAATTTACCACCTGCATGCAAAACGGTCATAATGACTTCAACGGCTGGACGGCCTGCCTTTTCGTGCATCCCAACTGGCACACCGCGTCCATTATCGATAACGGTAATGCTATTATCTTTTTCTATCACTACTTGAATATGATCACAGTAGTCAGCCATTGCTTCATCAATACTGTTATCAACAATTTCCCAGACTAAATGATGAAGACCTTTCTCATTTGTTGAACCAATATACATACCCGGCCGCTTTCTTACAGCCTCAAGGCCTTCAAGTACCTGTATTTGATTTTCATCATAGGATTGTTTTTCTTCTAATATTTCTTCCTTCATGGTACTCACCTACATTTCTCAAGTGGTTTAGCAAAGCTTTAAACAATGCTACATTTCCTGTTCTTCCGTGAAGTCTTCTAATTTATTTAAAGTGGACATCATATTCGCCCGTTTTTTTAACGTATAAACAGAAAGAGGGCTAAAGTAGATGTACCCTTTCGTAATTACAATAGACTTCGCACTATCTTCTTCTGTTTCAACCACCTGTTTATTCTTTCTTTGGTTAAAAATCATTTCCTCGATAATAGAGGATGATGTCATTAAACTATAATCGATGATACTGATAACATCTTTTGATTGAATAACATGATCATCACCGATATGAATAAACAATTTGCCACCTCATTTCTGAACCTCAATCGTTCCTTCTTTCACTCGAAATATTTCGGCTTCCTTGAGAGCATCGTGCTCTATGCCTTCAATACTTGTTGTGGACACAAACGTCTGTACCTTTCCCCGGATCGTATGAAGCAAGTGGGATTGCCTAAAATCATCGAGTTCACTCAATACGTCATCTAAGAGTAAGATCGGATACTCACCTACTTCACTATGAATCAGCTCTATTTCAGCTAGCTTTAAAGATAAAGCCGTTGTTCGCTGCTGACCCTGGGAGCCATAGGTTTGAACATCTTTTCCATTCACATAAAAGACGAGGTCATCACGGTGGGGGCCAGCTAAAGTAGTCCCTCTCTCGATCTCTTTTGATTCTATTTCCCTAAATTTCTCTTCATAGTTTATCTTTATTGTTGCCAAATCCATATCCTCTGATACTTTTACACTAGCATCATAAGTAATTTCAAGGATTTCTAGTTTCCGACTGATCCCTTCATGAATGGGTCCTGCCCATGAACGAAGCAATTGTAGAAATTTAAATCGACGTTCAATTATTGTGACAGCATGTTCAATCAACTGATCGGTAAGTACACCTAGCATCATTCGATCAGCTGATGGTTTACGCTGGAGTTCTTTTAGTAAATGATTTCGCTGGCGCAAAACCTTTTGATACTGGCCTAAATGGTAAATATATCTTGGTTGAATCTGCCCGATTTCCATGTCGATAAACCTACGACGCACCTGAGGACTCCCTTTTACCAGGTGTAAATCCTCAGGTGCAAACATAACAACGTTTAACGCACCAATATAGTCACTTAACTTCCTTTGTTCGATATGATTTAACTTCGCTTTCTTTCCTTTTTTAGAAAAAATAATCTCAAGGGGAAAGCGACGGTCCCGTTTGAATATACTCCCATTTATTTTAGCATACTCCGCGTCCCATTGTATTAACTCTTTATCACGGGGCGTACGATGGGAGCGTGTAAAGGCTAAAGCATAAATAGCTTCCATTAAATTGGTTTTACCCTGGGCGTTTTCACCAATAATGACATTTATCGTATGATCAAAAGTCAATGAGAGCTGATCATAATTTCGGAAAGAGCGCATTGACATTTCGTGAATATACATAGTTTATATACTCCGACTATTCTTCTCGGACTACTTCATAAACTCCGAATTCAGGAATATCAACGACGTCTCCCAGGTATAGCTTTCTTCCGCGGCGTTGTTCTGGCTCACCATTTACATATACTTCAAATTCAGCCAGAAAAACCTTAACCATTCCACCTGACTCTACGACATTACTCAGCTTTAAAAACTGTCCTAGTGGAATAAACTCTGTAGATATTTCAATACGTTCGCTCATATATTCACCCTATTTGTGTTGGTTTGTCTTATCTCTCTATTTTACTAAAAATATGCCGTTAAGAAAAGCAAACAGCAGAATGTAACATAAAATAGCTAATTTGTATGTCATTCGGCAACAAAATAAAAAATACCGCTATGATTTGATGTCATAACGGTATTTCCCCTTTCTTAGTTAGGACAGTGTAAAGGTACAGGCTTACTAGATCCCCAATTCTTTCTAGTAAGTACGTACGGGCAGAATCAACTGAAGGATTTGCTCATCATCTACAGGACGAATTAAGAACGGGCGCATAGCTCCTGTAAATTCCACCTTCACCTGGTCATAATGAATAGACTTTAAGGCATCCATCATATATTTAGCACTGAAGGAAATTTTCAATTCTTCTCCCTCTATCGAATCAGCAACAACCTCTTCGACTACATTTCCAACTTCAGGAGAGTTTCCATTAATTTCAATTTGATTCCCTTCCTTCATGATTAGACGAACAACATTGTTACGATTCTCTTTAGCTAATAAGGAGGCACGGTCAACAGATTGTAATAATTCTTTCGTATCAATTTTAACAACAGTTTTACTTTGTTCAGGAATGAGGCGGGAAGTTTCAGGATAATTCCCTTCTAATAGACGAGAAAGGAAATATAAATGCTTCGTTCTGAATAGTACTTGATTTTCTGTGACGCTTATTTCAATCGTATCTTCGGAGTCATCTAGAATTTTATTAAGTTCCGTTAAGCTTTTCCCAGGAATAACGACAGAAGGAAGCTCAGTTTTTGATTCTAAGGGAATCTTTCTGGAAGCTAGGCGGTGGCTGTCTGTCGCTGTAAAATGGAGCTCTTCATTCTCAACTCTTACATGTACCCCCGTTAGAATAGGGCGTGTTTCAGAAGAGGAAACAGCAAATACTGTTTGACGAATTAAATTCTTTAATAAATCAGTAGGTAACTCAAAGCTATCCTCCGTATGTAACTGAGGTAGCTGAGGATATTCTTCTGAATCTTGTCCATTCAAATGAAATTCTGCTTTTCCAGAGCGGATCGTAATGTTCCTCCGGTCATCACTCTCAATTTCTACGGTGCTTTGAGGAAGTTTACGGACGATATCAGGGAAATACTTTGCTTGGAGTACGACACTTCCAGGTTCTATATTTTCTACATATACGATCCCGTTCTCTTCAACAGGAATAATCGATTCAATAGAAATGTCTGAGTCGCTACCTGTAAGTTTTACCCCTTGTTCACTTACTTCTAATTTCATACCGGTTAAGATAGGAATCGTTGTTCTGGATGAGATGGCTTTCATGACATGTTGAACACTTTCCATCAATTGTTCCCTTTGGATCGTAAATTTCATGGGAGTCACTCCTCTTGTATATATTAATTATTATTAAAAAAATAGTAATAGAAGTAATAGGCGCTGTGAATTTGTGGATAACCTTAATAAGTTTAAGCGAACACAGTCTATCCACATGTGGATAGACTGTTGATGAATGTGACCTAGTTATACACACTATTCAGCTAATGAGCTTTAAGTTGTTCGATGATTTCATCAAGCTCTCTTTGTAATTGCTGATCTGCTGCAATCATTTTTGATATTTTTTCATGGGCATGAATAACTGTTGTATGGTCACGTCCTCCGAATTCCTCTCCTATTTTAGGTAATGAAAAATCAGTCAGCTCTCTCGATAAATACATGGCAATCTGTCTAGGGAAAGCAATCGATTTCGTCCGTTTTTTCGCTGGAAAGTCCTCCAACCGTACGTTGTATTTCTCCCCAACCATTTCTTGAATAGCTTGTATTGTAATGACGCGAGGCTTTGAACTAGGAACGATATCCTTTAATGCCTCTGCAGCTAACGAAGCATTAATGTCGCGATTAATTAAGGAAGAGTAAGCAACAATACGGATAAGTGCACCCTCTAGTTCGCGAATGTTTGTATCGATTTGGTTAGCGATATAAAGCATGACCTCATTAGGAATGTCGAGTCCTTCTGCCTTCGCCTTTTTTCGTAAGATCGCAATCCTTGTCTCAAGGTCTGGGGGGTAATGTCCGTGATTAATCCCCATTCAAACCGAGAACGGAGTCGGTCTTCAAGAGTTGGAATTTCTTTTGGAGGCCGATCACTTGAGATGACGATTTGTTTGCTCTCTTCATGGAGTGTATTAAAAGTATGGAAGAATTCTTCTTGTGTTGATTCTTTTCCAGCTAGAAATTGAATATCATCTATTAAAAGCACATCCACACTACGATACTTATTACGGAAATTTACGGCCTTATTATCACGAATTGAATTAATAAATTCGTTGGTGAATTTCTCTGATGATAAATAAACCACTTTAGCATTTGGATTATGATCAAGCACATAATGGCCAATGGCATGCATAAGGTGGGTTTTACCGAGTCCTACACCACCATAAATAAATAGCGGGTTATAAGCTTTGGCTGGTGCTTCAGCTACAGCGAGGGAGGCTGCATGTGCAAAGCGGTTCCCCGATCCAATAACAAAGGTATCAAAGGTGTTTTTTGAGTTAAGCATGCTCTGGGTAAACTCTTCTGTCTCGTTACTTTTATCGTTTGGTACTTTTTTAGAAGATAGTTTCACATCATCTAATGAATTGTCTTTCGTTTCGGGAATGATGAATCTTGTCGATAATTCAGCACCAGTCACTTCATGAAGTGTTTCAGTAATAAGGCCTTCATACTGGTTTTCAAGCCAATCACGAGCAAATTCATTAGGAGCGACGATCGTCAATGTACTTTCATTTAAAGAATCAGCTTTCGTAGCTTTAAGCCATGTTTCAAAGCTGGGCTTACTTATTTTTTCTTTCATTTTCTCTAAGGTGTTGTCCCAAAGTTCGTTAATGTTCTCCAAAATTTTTCACCCCTTTCTATTTTTATAAGTAGGGAACAAAAAAAGCCTCCCGTTCTCTTTTTCGAACGATATTTACAGGATCGAAAGGCATACATATCAAGCTTGTATAAAGTTATTCGTAAAAGACCTTTGATTGGCTGTGGATGAATAAGTCTTGTAATCATAGGTTTATAGATTGTTATTTCCATTATCCACAGAGTTGTGTAAAAGTCTACAAACAACCGTGTTAATAACTGTCCACAGCTTATCCACAATCTGTGCATAACATAAATTTGCTGGAGAGATAATTCACAGTTAAACACAAATATAATATCAGATAAACAGTATTGTTGCAATGGTTCATAGGAACTTATCCACAATCTCAACAAGTTGTAGACAGTCCTTGTCCACAGCACTATATTTTGTTATGAACCTGTCGATATTTGCTGTGGACAGGATAAATATGTCGAGAAATTATACACAGGTCCTGTGAATGTTCGCTGAAAAAGTATTTTTTTCGATGTGTTTCTTGTTATGTAACAGCGGCTGTTATATAACTGTTAGATCAAGCCGATCAAGTAATGAAATTAAATAGATATTGACACATATTTAATGATTGCTTATAATTATCGGGACTGCCTTTTAAATGTATGTAGTGGAATTTTCCTCAGGAGGTGTATATATAATGAAACGCACATTTCAACCAAATAAACGTAAGCGTAAGAAAGTACACGGCTTCCGTAATCGTATGAGTACTAAGAATGGTCGTAACGTTCTTGCTCGTCGCCGTCGTAAAGGAAGAAAAGTATTATCAGCATAGGCCACTGAACAAATCAGTGGTCTTTTTTTCTAGTTGGTTAGGAAATGATAAAGTTTGTTCTCTGTGAGTAAATTCGCGTGTAAGGGCCACATCATGGTCCACGCCCTGCGCTTTTGTCTTTCAAGATGAGGCCAAGCTGGTCTTAACCGGGCTGGGGGGCGTCGAGGGCAAACAAAAGCCTATTCCTTAATTTCGCACCTCTTTGACAAGTAGTTTTTATTTTTTGCGGGGGTCATCGTTCCATGAAGAAAACTTATCGAATAAAAAAAAATGAAGAATTCCAACAAGTATTTCAACATGGTCAGTCATTCGCTAATCGACAGTTGGTTCTCTACTATTTAAAGAAGTCGGATCAGGAGCATTTTCGTATTGGTTTATCCGTGAGCAAAAAGATTGGCTCAGCTGTGGTTAGAAACCAAATTAAACGATACTTAAGACAAGCTTTTCATGAGCTCGAAGGGGAAATAGTTTCACATTATGATTTCGTCATTATTGCCAGAAAGCCGACACATCAAATGGGATTTAACGATATAAAAAGCAGTTTAACTCATGTTTTATCGAGATCTAAACTTTTAAATAGGAATAAGCGAAGCTGACAATTCATATAAAAGCTGTTTGAAAAGTTTCCAATGCACATCTCTCAGGGCTTATTTTTAGGATGCTAAAGTAGAGTCACCTGCTTGCTACACACATTGATCCTACATTGCCGAGCATCAGCCAGTGTGAAGGTGTTACAGGACGCGCTCCTTTCAGTCTTCCTTCTAATTCAGTAATTTTTTGAACAAAGACATATAGAATTTTCATGTGAAATAGTGCTACACTATTGGATAGATAAAAAGTGAAAGTGATTGAGTAAGGAGGAACGACGTTGCGTAACAAATTGATAGCATTACTTGCGATGGCAGGTGTGCTCATGTTCTTATCCGGGTGTACCCAGGTGAACCAGGAAATTACTGAAGATAGCACAGGCTTCTGGAATGAATATATCGTTTATCCATTATCCCAAACACTTCAGTTTTTCGCCGATTCAACAGGTGGAAGCTACGGATTATCTATTATTATTGTGACCATAATTATTCGTCTCGTACTATTACCATTAAACGTTAAACAGCTTAAAAGTTCGAAAGCTATGCAGGATATTCAGCCACAGCTTCAAGAATTGCGTTCAAAGTACAGTTCTAAAGACGCACAATCCCAACAAAAGTTACAACAAGAAACGATGCAGCTTTTTCAAAAGAATGGAGTTAATCCGTTAGCTGGTTGTTTACCGATTATTGTACAAATGCCAGTTTTAATAGGTTTTTATCATGCCATTATGCGTACGGAAACCATTCAAACACATAGTTTTTTATGGATGGAATTAGGACAATCTGATCCATTTTTAGCTATTTTAACAGCTGCAACAACATTCCTGCAGCAAAAACTGATGATGGCTGGCGGGGCAGCGGGCCAAAATCCACAAATGCAAATGATGCTATATATTATGCCGTTAATGATCGGTACATTTGCTTTCTTCTTCCCGTCTGCACTAGCTCTTTACTGGATTGTTGGTAACATAGTCATGATCCTGCAAACATTATTTATCCGTAAACCAATGATGAAGGATACGACGGGAGGCACGGCTAAGTGAAGCAGATGACTGCTACTGGCAAAACAGTTGAAGAAGCGGTCCAATCAGCAATAGAGCAGTTACAGGCATCAAGGGACCAAGTAAATATCGAAGTCATTGATGAAGGTAAAAAAGGGTTTTTTGGAGTTTTTGGAACGAAACCAGCTATTGTTAAAGTTTCAATTATAAAGGATCCTGTGCAGGACGCTGAAACGTTCATCTTAGAAGTAGCAGAGCAAATGGGTTCACCTGTTCAAGTAAAAACAGAAGTGGATGGCCGGGATATTTTCATCGAACTTACTGGTGATAAGATCGCTATGCTCATTGGAAAACGAGGCCAAACATTGAACTCATTGCAATATCTCATTCAACTTGCGATCAACCGTGAGTCCGAGCAGTTCTATACCGTTATGTTAGATGCAGAAGGATACCGAGCGAGACGCAAAGAAACATTAGAAACGCTGGCACATCGTTTAGCAGATAAAGCCCTTCGTACGGGGGATATGGTTAAGCTTGAGCCGATGCCTTCGTATGAACGGAAGATTATCCATGCATCATTACAAGATAATCAAAACGTAGAAACAGATTCAGCTGGTAAAGATCCGAAACGACACATTGTTATTAGACCTTTATAGACCTTCCAAAATACTTCTGTCAAAGAAATTGGCGGAAGTATTTTTTTATGAAATAAGTTGTTAGCAAGATAGTTATACACATGTGGACAAGGAAGCGAAAAGATGCACAGGAAAAACTGTTGATATCTTTTCAAAACACCTGGTCATGTGGTAATCTAATATGTTAGTGACTTCAATAAAATAGACACATGTGGATAACTATATATGACTTAAGAAATTGGAAGGAGGTGAGCGCAGATGGAAACTGATACAATAACAGCGATATCGACTCCAATGGGGGAAGGGGCAATTGCCATTGTCCGCCTAAGCGGTCCTAAGGCTGTGTCCATCGCGGCCAACTTATTTGAAGGGAAAGATTTAAATAAGGTTGATTCCCACACAATGCATTATGGCAAGATTATCGATCCAGAAACAGGAGAAACTGCTGAAGAAGTGATGGTCTCTACTATGCGCGCGCCGAAAACATTTACACGGGAAGACATCGTAGAAATCAATTGCCACGGAGGACTTGTTTCTGTCAATCGGGTGCTGGAGATTGTTTTAGCAAAAGGGGCGCGTTTAGCAGAGCCTGGCGAATTCACGAAGCGAGCCTTTTTAAATGGACGTATTGACTTATCGCAAGCTGAGGCAGTCATGGACCTGATTCGTGCCAAAACAGACAGAGCGATGAATGTAGCACTGAAGCAAATGGATGGTCGTTTGTCGAATCTTATCCAAGATTTGAGACAAAAGCTTCTCGAAACCCTCGCCCACGTTGAAGTGAACATCGATTACCCTGAATATGATGATGTCGAGGAAATGTCGAACGAAATGATGCGTGAGAAGACGAAGGAAGTTCACGGAGAAGTTAGTAAGCTTCTCGAAACGGCACGTCAGGGGAAAATCTTACGTGAAGGATTAGGAACGGCAATCATTGGTCGGCCAAATGTAGGGAAGTCATCACTCATGAATGCCCTTGTTCACGAAAATAAAGCTATCGTCACTGAAGTCCCTGGAACAACACGCGATGTGATTGAAGAATACGTCAACGTTCGTGGGGTACCATTACGACTCATCGACACAGCAGGGATCCGTGAAACCGAAGACATCGTCGAACGTATTGGTGTCGAACGCTCAAGACAAGTATTAAAGGAAGCAGACCTCATTCTCCTTGTGTTAAACTATGGAGATGAACTAACTGAAGAAGATGAGAAACTCTTTGAAGCCGTAAACGATTTGAACATCATCGTTATCGTCAATAAAATGGACCTCGAAGCTAATCTTGACCTTTCTAAAGTAAAAAGGTTAGCAGGAGATCATCCAGTTATTACAACAGCACTCATTCGTGAAGAAGGCATCGATCAACTTGAAAACGCCATCGCTGACACGTTCTTCGAAGGTGATTTGGATACCGGCGATATGACTTATGTTTCAAACGTTCGTCATGTACAGCTCCTCAAACAAGCGAAGGAAGCCTTAGAAGATGCACAAAACGGCATGGAAATGGGTGTGCCGATTGATGTTGTGCAAATCGATGTGACAAGAACATGGGAAATACTCGGCGAGATCATCGGTGATGCTGTTCATGAAAGTTTAATTGATCAACTGTTTTCGCAGTTTTGCTTAGGGAAATAGACACTAATAAAAGGAGAGACAACCAAAATGACTTATGATGCAGGCCATTATGATGTAATTGTTATCGGTGCCGGTCATGCTGGAGTTGAAGCAGCAATAGCATCTGCGAAACGCGGGGCAAAAACGCTTATGCTCACACTTAACTTGGATATGGTTGCCTTTATGCCGTGTAACCCGTCCATTGGCGGACCGGCTAAAGGAATCGTCGTACGCGAAATCGATGCCATGGGCGGCGCTATGGGGAAAGTTATCGATAAAACGCACATTCAAATGCGATTGTTAAATACAAGAAAAGGTCCAGCTGTTCGTGCATTGCGTGCTCAAGCTGATAAACCTTTATATATAAAAGAAATGAAGCGAATCCTTGAAAACCAGGAAAACCTCACATTAAGACAGGGGATGGTTGAGAAACTACTCGTTGAAGATAACCAAATAAAAGGGGTCGTAACCGAAACGAAAGCCGCTTATTATGCACCAACGGTTATTGTCACGACGGGTACGTTTATGCGTGGAAAAGTCATAATCGGTGACTTAGCATATGAAAGTGGTCCGAATAACCAGCGTACATCTGTTTCTCTGTCAGAGCACCTTGAGGAACTTGGCATTGAGATGGTTCGCTTCAAGACAGGAACACCGATGCGCGTGAACAGCCATACGATTGATTATACTAAAACAGAAATTCAGCCAGGAGAGGAAGAGCCGCGTTCCTTTTCTTATGAAACAACAGAATTTATAACCGACCAAATTCCGTGCTGGCTGACGTACACGAACGAAGAAACACATCGGATTATTAACGAAAACCTGGGCTTATCTGCGATGTATTCAGGTATGATCAAAGGAACAGGTCCGCGTTATTGCCCATCGATTGAAGATAAGGTGGTCCGTTTTAACGACAAACCGCGTCACCAAATTTTCCTGGAACCAGAAGGCCGCGATACAGAGGAGGTCTATGTGCAAGGTCTGTCCACATCGCTTCCAGAGTATGTACAAAATGAAATGATGAAGACCGTACCAGGCTTAGAAAATGCTGAGATCATGCGTGCTGGTTACGCGATCGAGTACGATTCTGTGGTACCTACCCAGCTATGGCCAACACTTGAAACCAAGCAAATCAGCGGACTGTTTACAGCCGGACAGATCAACGGAACGTCTGGTTATGAAGAGGCAGCTGGGCAAGGTATGATGGCCGGGATTAACGCGGCTGCTAAAGCGCTAAACTTAGAATCGCTTATCTTAGACCGTTCCCAAGGCTACATCGGTGTTATGATCGATGACCTTGTCACAAAAGGAACAGGCGAACCATACCGTCTGCTAACGTCACGAGCTGAGTTTCGCCTCATGTTACGCCATGATAATGCGGACTTGCGCCTAACTGAGATTGGTCACCAAATCGGTACGATCTCTGATGAACGTTATGAACGCTTCCTTGAGAAGAAACGACTCATTGAAGAAGAAAAAGCACGTCTTGAAAATACTATTTTAAAAACAACCGATGAAGTGCAGGCGATTGTTGAAGAGTCTGGTGGTTCTCCGTTGAAAGAAGCGGTACGTGCAACGGATTTACTTCGGCGCCCTGAAATGAATTATGACTTGATTGCTAAAGTATCTGCAAGTGATGTGACGTTGCCTGATGACGTAACAGAACAAGTGGAAATTCAAGTGAAGTATTCCGGTTACATTAAAAAAGCTCTAGAACAAATTGAGCGCATGCGTAAAATGGAAACGAAGAAAATCCCAGAAAACATCGATTACGCTGATATTCATGGACTTGCTTCAGAAGCTCGCGACCGTCTGGAAGCCGTACGCCCGTTATCCGTTGGGCAGGCCTCACGGATCTCAGGGGTGAATCCTGCAGACGTATCGATTCTGCTTGTCTATATTGAACAGGGGAAAATTGCCCGTGTCTCGGGTGAATGACTAGTGAAAGGATGGCCTCATGGATAAACAGACCTTTCTAACCGCATTACATGAAAAAGGCATTGAGTTAGACGAGAAACAGCAACAGCAGTTCAAGCAATACTTCGAAATCTTAGTGGAATGGAATGACAAAATGAATTTAACAGCGATTACCGATCAGGAAGGTGTATATTTAAAGCACTTCTATGATTCGTTAACAGCTGCCTTTTATCATGATTTCTCCAAGCCGCTTACAATTTGTGATGTTGGAGCTGGCGCCGGGTTTCCAAGTATTCCGTTAAAAATCGTATTTCCACACCTGAAAGTTACAATTGTCGATTCATTGAAGAAGCGGATCACCTTTTTGAATCACTTAGCCCATGAACTTGAGTTGAATGATGTCGCTTTTTACCATGATCGCGCAGAGAACTTCGGTAAAAACGCTAAATTCCGCGAAGGCTACGACTTAGTGATGGCCCGCGCTGTTGCCCGTATGTCCGTATTAAGTGAGTTATGTTTGCCACTTGCAATTAAGGGCGGGCATTTTATGGCAATGAAGGGTCCGAACTTAAAAGGCGAAATGGAAGAAGCCAATATTGCTATTCAAACCGTTGGCGGCGAAGTCAAAGACGTCTATACATTTGAACTTCCCGAGGAAGGTAGTGAACGCAATATCGCTATTATTGAGAAACGAAGGAAAACACCAAAGAAGTACCCGCGTAAAGCGGGGACACCAAACAAAACACCGATTCAGTAAATATAGTGAATGTGTTGTTTGCTCTGCATCTCAACCAGAAAATCCTTTCCATGGCATATAAGTGGGAAGGATTTTTAATAATTTATTTCCGGGGAAATGATATAGTAGAAGTAGGAGGGCTTTCATGAAACGCTTACTTAACTGGATAATTGGTTTCTTCTTTTTCTTAAGTGCTATATATTCTTTAGGTGAAGCAGCACAAAGCCAGGGATGGGCTATGAGTTATAATATTGTCAAACAAGGCAAGTGTGATTGAACGATGCTTACAGAGAATCAATGAAGAGTATGAAGGGGATCCAGATCACTTAAAAAACTTTACAAAGCAGGATTCTATTATATTGAACTTACGACGGGCATATGAAGCAAGTATTGGTTTGGCAATGTATATTGTTGATGAAGAGAAGTTAGGTGTAACCCAAACAAGTAGAGAGGCTTTTACCTTTTTGGAATCGAGTAAGATGATCTCCCCATCCCTTTCAAAGAATATGAAGAGCATCTCGGTGATTTTACACGGTTTACAAAGTGTCTTCTTAAATATAGATAAAGAGGACTACCTGCTGAGATGCAAATAGTCCTCTTTCTATTATTTAAGAAGCTTCAACAACTCTGTATTGAACTTTTCCTTCTCGTCATAGATCAGACCATGACCGCTTTCTTCAAAAGAGATCAATGTTGAATTTCGAATCCCTTCTTTCAGCTGCAGTGAGAATTCGTAATCACAGATTTGATCTTTTTTCCCGTGCATAAGGAGGGTAGGGACTTTAACTTCTTCCAACTCACCCCTGAGGTCTTCGTCCCGAAGTGCCTCAGCAGAAGCAATTGTTCCATGAGCAGAAGCTCGAAGGCCTAAATCGAGGAACCACTGATTCAATGCTTCGGAAGTATCTGAATGATAGAAATTTCCCCCAAAGTCTTTTAATGCTGCCGGACGATCCTCTTTAATCGCTTCAATTAGTCCATCAACTTCTTCCTTTTTCATTCCATACGAATAATTATCTCTCTGCGTAAAGCTAGGAGCAGCTGCACCAATCAGTAACAGACGGGCAAATTGATCATTTGCATGTTTGGTTGCATAACGAATCGCTATTGGACCACCCATTGAAAATCCTGCAAGGTAGAAATTTTCTAATTGCAAGTACTCAACAATAACTTTGATATCATGGGCTAATGTGTCATAATCATAACCAAATGCAGGTTTGTCTGATTTTCCAAACCCTCTTAAATCAATGCCGATAAATCGGTAACCATTTTGAGGAAGTTCGTTCATTTGGTATTCAAACATTTCGTGGTTAACAGGCCAACCGTGGATAAAAACGATAGGTTGCCCTTCGCCAATATCTTGAACAAACAGCTGAACATTTTGGTCAACTTCTATATAATGTGCCATATAATTAAACGACTCTCCTTTATATATATATAGATAAGATACCCGCTAACGAAACAGATAAACATTTTGCAGTGGGTTTGAGGAGGAATATAATGAGGATAATTGTTGTGTCTGACACACACATGCCTAAGAAGGCGAAACAGCTTCCGACAAGATTAATAGAAGAATTGTACTCAGCAAATCTCATTGTTCATTTGGGTGATTGGCAGACTGTTGAAATATATAAACAATTAAGTGAATTTGCTCAAGTGATTGGTGTCTACGGGAATGTGGATGAGGATGATATAAAAGAAATTGCACCGCGGAGAATCGTCACGGAATGGGGAGGATTTAAAGTAGGTATCGTCCACGGTCATGGCGAAAAAAAGACGACGGAAAAGCGAGTGATGGAAGAGTTTGAAGGAGAAGAACTAGACTTGATCCTTTTTGGCCATTCCCACTTGCCGATTCTGAAATTTGTAAAGAAAACAATGCTGTTTAATCCGGGATCAGCTACTGATAAACGGAGCCTGCCGTATTACTCATTTGGTGTGATCACGATAGAGGATGATGTTTGTGCAGAACATATATTTTATAAATAAAAAGAACCTGGACCGCAGTCCAAGTTCCTATTAGCTGTGCATGACCATGCCGCCATTAATGTGAATAAATTGTCCGGTTATATACGTGGAATCATCAGAAGCAAGTAGTACATAACTCCCTACATGCTCTACAGGCTGACCTGGACGTCCCATTGGGGTGTTTGTTCCAAATTCTTCTACTTTTTCTTCAGAGAAAGTAGATGGGATAAGTGGTGTCCAGATTGGACCAGGAGCCACGCCGTTTACACGAATTCCTTTGTCAACGAGCTGTTTAGCCATCGATCTTGTAAAGGCGACTACTGCTCCCTTTGTAGCTGTGTAGTCGACTAAATGGGGATTCCCTATATAAGGGTTGACGGAAGCTGTATTAATAATTGAGCTTCCACTTCTCATGTGTGGAAGGGCTGCTTTTGTCATATGGAACATTGAGTAGATATTTGTTTTAAACGTACTCTCTAGTTGCTCAGTAGAGATGTCTAAAATATCATCTGTAGGGTGCTGTTCGCCAGCGTTATTCACTAATATATCAAGGCGGCCAAGTTCACTAGTTGTTCGTTCTACTGCATTGTGGCACACCGTTTCTTCTCCCACATCCCCTGCGATTAAAATAGCACGTTGCCCCTCGGCCTCAACTTTTCTTTTGGTGATTTCAGCATCTTCATGTTCTTCTAAATAAGAAATGGCTACATCTGCTCCTTCTTTAGCGTAACCGATTGCGACAGAACGTCCGATTCCGCTGTCACCACCTGTAATGAGAGCGACCTTGCCAATTAATTTGTCTCCACTTTTATAATCATTGTCTGATTGAAGCGGCTGTGGACTCATTTTTCCTTCAACGCCAGGCTGCTTTGCTTGTTCTTGACCTGGCTGTCCATCCGTTTGTCTATTTCTACGATCCATATAGAATACCTCCTTCAGTTATGATCATCTATGATTAGTTCATTCCACATGAACGAAAATTCAAACCATTACTAGGAGAGACAATCTTGGTTCATTAATTGAACATATAATTATGAGGGAGAGAATTAGATGATAATTAAAGAAACAAAGAATTATAAAAGCATCGCCATGTTAAACCGTTATGTTCAGGAACTTCATGCAGAGTTATTTCCAACTTATTTTAAAAAATATGACTTTGCATCTATTAATAATTTTTTCAGAATATCATTGGTAAGGTAAATTTTTATTTTTCTAAAGCGTTTGTAAGGTCATTTTAGAAATTAGAAATAATATCATTCGTTAAAATAATAAGACCTACTAAGAATTCTTTCAAAGCAAAAAGAATCGGAATAATTTTAAATATGAGGTGAGGAGCGGTTGCTTTATCTATCCATATCTTCTTATGATCATAGTCGTTATGATTTATGCTGGAAACATTCTTATTGGAAAGGCGATAAGTGAATTACCGCCTATCACTATTACCTTTTTCAGATTACTGATTGCCTTCGTTGTGCTTTTTCCACTAGGATATAGAAGTGCTTGGAAGTACCGAGACCGATTCTTCAAATACAAAAAGCCGGTCTTAGTGATGGCTTTATCAGGGCTCGCTCTATTTAATACGTTTATATACGGAGCTTTGCAGTTTACCACATCATCAAATGTGGCCATTCTTGAGTCGATCATTCCAGCGATCACTGTAGTATTAAGTGCTTTTATGCTAAAAGAGAGATTAAAAGGGATTCAATGGGGTGGGGTTGGACTTTCTCTTATTGGAGCCATTTGGGTAGTGATGGATGGTAACATCTTGAAGCTGACTGTTATAGATTGGAATGTTGGCGACCTGATTATGATTGGAGCCATTATAACGTGGGCCGTTTACTCAGTCATGGTTAAGAAATACATGCATAAGTTTCCACCCTACGCTGCTATCTTTGTCATGACGGGAATTTCGCTCATCGCTTTATTGCCGATTGTTATCATCGAGTGGAGTATTATCGGGATACCAGCAATGGGGGATTCAAATTTTATTATCGGATTGCTTTACTTAGGTATATTTCCATCTTTGATTGCGTTAATCTTTTATAATCGAGCCGTTGCTTTATTGGGGGCTTCCCAGGCTTCTATATTTTTAAATTTCCTCCCCGTTGTTACAATGATAGGTGCCTACTTATGGTTAGGGGAAGAGATTACAGTCATGCATGTTATCGGAGCGGGGATCGTAATTGTTGGCGTGTTGCTTACTACCCAGTTCCGTGTTAAGCGAAGGAGTTTAGAGAATAAAAAGCGATATGGTTAGGTTTAATAGCATAGGGAACCATTCGAATCCCACTTAACCCCATAGTGAAAAATGTAGTTTATTATGTTTTGTTTCTGGAATTAAGGGTACTTTTTATGGAAAAGGAAGGCAGAATGAGGTCATATTAACCACATGAGGTCAGAAGCAAAAAAAAGATATCCCTTCTTAGAATAACGTTAACGAATAGAAAGGAGCAATTAACATGAATACTGATGAACAACAGGTGCAAAAAAAGTCAACAAAAGGTAAATTAACTCTAGCCATGACTGCTGGGGCTCTAGTAGGAGGGGCATTTGTTTTAGTTAGAAACCCGTCTGCACGAACCAGGTTAAAAGAAACATCGGGTTCAACCAAAAATACAGTAAGCCAATATATTTCTGATGTAAAAGCTGACCCTACAGGAGCGAAAAACCAGCTAGTTGATCGTATTCAAAAAACGGCCTCCATTACAAGGGAGGCGATTAATAAAATTCAAGACATTCTTGATAATGAAGGTAGGGAGATCACCAATAAGGTTCGGGAAGTCAAGGAAGAGTCTAAAGAGATTGTTTCTACAGCCAAGGAGGCCGGCGATGAATTGAAAGAAGTCGGTGATAAGGTTGGTGAAGCTAAAGATGAATTAACGGAATCAAAAGAGGAGAAGAAACAGGCTTTAGCTGATGGCGAAAATCTATCTGTTGTGAAAGATGATGAGCACGAGATAAAGAAAACAATAAAAACAAATTAATTGGTCTATTTAGATCATAGGATGAAAGGTCAGCTTTGTTGAGAAGCTGATTTTTTTTGAGAAAAAGGAAGTAGGATAATAGCAATAAGGAAGCGAATTAGTTAAGTAAGAAGGGGATGATTTCAAAATGCTGAAAGAAAAGGACTATGGATCACCAGTAACACCTATTTTTGAAAAATTTTCTATACAAAAGGATGTTTCACTTGTATATGGAGAACCCATTGATGTAGGAAAGAAAAAGATTTTACCTGTAGCAAGGGTCAACTACTTGATTGGAGGCGACGGTGACAATTCGGAAGGAAATGAATCATTAGAGTCGGGCCAAGGAGAAGATGGAGGAGGTCATATTTCATCAAGCCTCTAGGTGTTTATGATTTAACAGAGATAAAGACAACCTTCAAGCCTGTCTATGACCTTCGACGTTTGACTATTACGACTGCGCTAGTTTCTGGTGTGTTAGTGTGGATATTAAACTGAAATAACTGTTTGAAATTCATTAAAGAAAAGAGGAGAACTCACATGAATCAATTCCCAATAATAGATGGGCATAACGATACACTGCTAAAGCTTCACCAACAAGAGAAGGGAAAAGGTCGTTTATTTTTCAATGAAAGCTCTATTGGTCATATTGATTTGCCTCGAGCAAAGAAAGGGCAGTTTAGTGGGGGGTTTTTTGCAATATTTTGCCCTCATCCATCAGGTTCATTACTTCCGGACTTTGAAAAATTTGCTACTGAAAAGGGGTATGATCTCCCTCTTTCTGCTCCCGCCGAATATGAATACTGTCATCGGATGACAAATGCAATGGTAGCCGACCTGTTTAGCCTGGAGGCAAATTCAAATGGAAGTTTCAAAGTCGTACGCACCGTTGATGAGCTGAGTAATTTAGTACATAAAGAAACCATTGCCGCCATTCTTCATTTTGAAGGAGCAGAGGCGATTGATACGGACCTTGATGCACTAAGTGTATATTATCAGGCAGGCCTTCGTTCAATAGGACTCGTATGGAGCCGCCCCAATGCATTTGCTCAAGGCGTACCTTACAGGTATCCTTCAACGCCTGACATCGGAGCTGGGCTTACTGAATCCGGAAAGAGCTTGGTTCGTGAATGCAATCAACTTGGAATTATGCTAGATTTGTCTCATCTTAATGAAAAGGGATTTTGGGATGTAGCAGAAATTTCCGATGCTCCTTTAGTGGCCACTCATTCGAACGCACATACGATATCTCCAATCTCGCGCAACTTGACCGATAAACAACTGGATGCGATTGCCGAATCCAATGGGGTAGTGGGGGTAACATATGCAGTTAATATGCTTCGTCCAGACGGGAAACTGAATACAGATACACCTTTAGAAGAAATCGTTAAGCATATTGATTATATAGCTAGCCGCATAGGCATCGAACATGTTGTCCTGGGTTCGGATTTTGATGGCACAACGCTTCCAGATGAATTAGGTGATGTGACTGGGGTTCCAAAAGTACTTGAATTGTTAAAAAATCATGGGTTTAGTGACAAAGATTTATGTAAGTTAACTTATGAAAACTGGCTTAGAGTTTTGAAAAATACTTGGAAATAAAAGTAGGACGCATTCAATGAATGGTAATTCAGCTTAAAAAAGTCCCAATATAGACAATTCAAATTAGCTGACCACTACTAGGTATAGGTGGTCAGCTAATTTTTTATTGTGTTTTTGCAAATATTTAAAATATGTTGAATTGTTGATTCTAATAATATAGAATTAGTGAAAACATACATTTGAGGTGATGAGATGGAAGTGATTCAGACAACAAGTAGAAAAAGGGAAACTTATCGGACAAAAATAGAGCATTCATTGCTTTACGAAGCAGCCCTTGGCATTGCAGCTGTTACGAACACGCCACTTTTAGATACCCTTGAAAAGTCAGATTGGGATGCTGTAAAGAAACAACTATCTAATAAAATGAATGGCGAACTTCAATACGTTGAAGAGAACAACACATGGAAATCATTGCTTCAACTCCTTCATCAAGATTCCTTTCCAAACTTAGATGCCTTCACTCAATTTATCCAACAACTAGATGCCACCAAACTCCAATATATTTGCCTGCCTTATTTAGGCCTTGCTTTTCAAGAGTTGCGCGACCAAGCATCTAAAGGAGATAAAAAGGCTGTTCAATCGTTACAAAAAGAGGTAGAGGACCATCCCTTTTTTAAAACATACATTTCCTTTATAACAACTACAGACCCTTCAGTACTTAAGAGCCATTTAATTGCTGTGATGATAGGGTGGTACACAGCCGTTATCCAACCTCAAGAACAGGAATTACAAGCCATACTGCAGCGTGATCAACAAGCAAAGCAAAATATGTCTAACAAAGTAGACACGGAGTCCCTTGTAGAATGGGCGACAGGAGGTATCAAGTACTTTCCAGAACCAAGTGTCTATCGAGTACTGCTGATTCCACAACGAACGTACCGACCATGGAATGTTGAAGCGGACATTGAGGGAACAAAGATTTTCTATTACCCTGTTTCCAATGAGAGCATTCATATGGATGACCCTTATGCTCCTGATCAATTCCTCGTCCAGAAATATAAAGCCTTAGGCGATGAAGTAAGGATGAAAATAGTTAAGCTTTTATTTGAAAAGGAACGTACCTTACATGAGCTTACAGATATCCTTAACATGGGCAAATCAACCATCCACCACCATTTGAAGCTATTGAAGTCTGCGCGAATCGTAGAAGGTGAGCGTTCCATCTATCGTTTAAGGAAAAACTCGATCGATATGATGGCAACAGAGCTTGAGTATTTCATTGATAGTCTCTCATGATAGATCCGTTACTAAATCGTGCTTCCTCGGATGAAACTCCGGAGTGGAAGAGGAACTTTCCCGCCTTTCGCTTAATAGGGGGAAATGTGATCTCTTTCCTTGGTGATCAAATCTATTTATTAGCATTACCGCTAATTGTTTTAGCGTTGACTGGGTCTCCATTAGCTATGGGGATCGTAGCTGCACTAGAACGTTTGCCCGTTCTACTTCAGCCTCTAGCAGGTGTAATTGCGGATCGCTTTCACCGCAAAGGAATACTACTATTTTGCGATGCGGGAAGAGGAGTGATCGTTGGTGCGGTGGGAGTTCTATTTATTAGGGATACCCTCATGATGTGGCAGTTATATAGTACGGCATTACTGATTGGCACATTGAGTCAGCTCTATAACACAGCCCAATTTGCTACAATTCCTCAGTTAGTTAGGAATAATGAGCTGGCAAAAGCAAATGCCGTAAATACAGGTTTGTTTCAAACGGCCGTACTAGTAGGACCTGGTTTGGGTGGAATACTAATTAACGCTTTTCATCTAGGATATGCCCTTATAGCTAACAGCTTGAGTTTTTTCTTGACCTTTTGTGCTGTATCCACCTTGACAATCCAACCACCAGCAAAAGATTCTGGGCAAAAGAGGGTGATGGAAGATATAAAAGAAGGCTTTTCGTATGTACTGCAAACAAAGCCCATTCTGTTCACAAATTTAGCTATGTTATTTTCCATTTTCGGTACGACATTGTTCTTAACGATGATGGTCTTCTACATGAGGGATGGAATAAGGTTAACAGTTGTGCAAATTGGATGGGTATTATCTTTTGGGGGAGCAGCTGCGGTAGGCGGGGCTATTTTAACCTCAGTTTTAAGAAAATGGTGGACCTATAGGCAGATATTATTTACAGCTTCTCTCGTTGGAGGTATGTCTATCATCGGTTTTAGCCATTTCCAATCATTTTGGTGGTTGGGAGTGATGAATGCTGTAGGAACTTTTTGTGCAGCTATTAAAAGTCCATCCATTGTAACAATTCGTCAAAGGCTCACACCTAATCATTTGTTAGGAAGAGTCCAGGCCACAAGCCGTTTCATGACATGGATGTTGATGCCTGCAGCAGCTCTCATGGCTGGGATTATCTCTGAATGGGCAAGCACGGAAACAACAATTTTTTGGGCAGGGGTGATCGTTGTGACAGCCTCGACCTTTTACCTCCATCCTTCATTAAAGACAGCTTGAACTTTATCGAATCGCAAAAAAATGTTTCACGTGAAACAAATTCATAGAAATCTTTGTGACTGATAAGATATTTAATAAAGCTATATAATACTCAAGGCAAAAGGAAACCGGCTTTCTACAGAAGCCACTTCATTTCCTTTTATCCATGTATGCAGTTACCACAAAGGCTAAATCATCGTTGCCGAATAAAGATAGTACACCGAGAAGGGTTTGGTCCGGAATATCTTCGGCCTCCTGTTTAGAGACAGTTAACTCTAATGCCTGTTTTAATGAATCATTTTCTAATTGGTTGGGATAAGCTTCTTTATAGAGCGAAACTGGGTCTAGTTCATGATTGATGCACCACTGGGCAAATACAAGGATCATCATCTGCTCATCTTTTTTATAACTTTGTATCACTTGTTCTTCGATTTCTTTACGATCCATAAATTATGCTCCTTTTTCTAGTCTATATATAATTATAACGAATGGAAAGCCATTATCATAATGAAAGAAGGAGTAAGCATATAACTTAGCCGATATCTATATAGATGTTAAAATTATAACTGTAAACCTTTAACCCTGGTGGGTATGATGAACCCTTATACAGAAAAAGGAGGCAAAAGAAGTGAATAAATTTTTGTCAGTTTCTATCGTTGCCTTGGTTGGTTTGGCTGTCTTTATTGGTCCAGGAGTTTATAAAAAGATATTTGGTGAAGAACGCAATATGGAACGTACAGTTGAAGTGAAAAGTGATGACGGGGAGAAGATAACATATTCTAAGTCTGAGCTAAAAGAAATGCTCACACCCATTCAATATAAAGTCACTCAAAAGAATGGAACGGAAAAGGCCTTTGAAAACAAGTATTGGGATAATAAAAAAGAAGGAATCTACGTAGACATTGTATCTGGAGAGCCTCTTTTCAGTTCCACTGATAAATTTTATTCGGGTACAGGCTGGCCTAGTTTTACTAAACCCTTAGTTGAAGAAAATATCGTTACAAAAAAGGATCCCGGGATCTTTGGTACTAGAACAGAGGTTAGAAGCAAGGAAGCGGATTCTCATGTTGGTCATGTTTTTAACGATGGCCCAGAGCCAACAGGTTTGCGTTACTGCATGAACTCTGCAGCTATGGACTTCGTTCCTAAGGATAAACTTGAGGAAAAAGGCTATGAAGAGTTTATGTACCTGTTTGAAAAGTAAAAGTTAATAATATAAGTGATTTTATCGATTAGACGCCTTTCCTAAATTAAGGGGGCGTCTTTTTTAACGAATAAAAGTGGCATTGAATCGCCATTATTAGGCACTTTTATATATTAAATGAATCTGCGAGATGGTTAGAACAGGGCAGCAAAACCTTATTGTTAGTTAGCAAAATCTAAAGGAAGTATTGTTGATTTCTTATAACACCTCAGAAAAATGGAGGGAACCCGAGGTCGTGGGACTTTTCGATCATACGTAAAGAGCTTGAGTTTTACGAAAAATCTGTTAGTGGTAGTCACTGTTAGGGAGGAAGGGTCGAAATTTTAAAGAAATCATCGTACAATGAGGGTATGATTTTAGTTTTTAGCTATTGTTTTGTAGTAAAAAGTCGATAATAGAAATATTCGATTTACTAGATACTTTTACTAGCCAAAATATGATAAAATAAATGATAGATTCAAAAAAGGCATACGTATGCGCAGCAGCTCATAAGCCTGCGGCGCTTTTTTCTATTTGATAAAGTAATGTTCCACGTGAAACATATTTGATCGTGTGCTTGATCGAAAAAAGGTGGTGTCTGATCGTGTTACATCCTTTTAGTCGTCTGTTTGGGCTGGGAGACAAGTCAGATTCAGATAGTAATAACAGCGAAGAAGAAGAATACAATCCTGATGAAGTCATGCAAGTCCCTGTCGAACGTGTTCAGCCGAACCGTTATCAGCCAAGGGCCATTTTTAACAATGAAAAGATTAAAGAACTAGCCCAGACGATACATACGCATGGGATGATTCAGCCGATTGTAGTTCGTCGTTTAAATGAGGATCAGTATGAATTAATTGCTGGGGAGCGCAGGTGGCGTGCTGTTCAATCACTTGGATGGGAAAACATCCCTGCCATTCTTCGAGATATGGATGATGCTCAAACAGCTTCTGTTGCCTTAATTGAGAACTTACAGCGTGAAGAATTAACAGTTATAGAGGAAGCTACAGCTTATGCACGGTTGATTGAAATCCATGAGTTGACTCAAGAAGCGCTTGCTCAACGTCTCGGGAAAAGCCAATCAACAGTTGCTAATAAGATGCGGCTGCTCAAACTTCCTGAGTCTGTACAGCAGGCGGTGATGGATAAAGAGATCACGGAACGTCATGCTAGAGCTCTTATCGTTTTGAAAGATAAAGAGAATCAGGAAAAGCTTCTTGATGAAATTATTGAAAAGCAGCTTAATGTAAAGCAAACGGAAGAACGGATTGCGAAGCTCCAAGATCCGAAACCAAAGAAGAAAAAGCCGAAGCTTAAAGGTGTCAATAAAGACATGAGGATTGCTATGAATACAATCCGCCAATCGCTTGATATGGTTTCAGATACTGGTATTGATCTGGAAACGAACGAGGAAGAACACGACGACTATTATCAATTTACTATAAAAATCCCTAAGAAAAGACCATAGCTTAATGAAACCTTGCCCATCTAAACAGCTGTGAAGATGGGTTTTTTAAAGATAATGCGAAACTTCCGTTTTATTTTGAAACCAATTGAACAAGTAAATTCGAACATATGATGTTAAGTAATTGGGAAGAGGCAGGTGACAGCATGGGTAAAGTGATTTCCATTGCCAATCAAAAAGGTGGCGTTGGAAAAACAACAACAGCCGTTAATTTAAGTTCATGCTTAGCTTATTTAAATAATAAGGTGCTTTTAGTCGATATTGACCCACAAGGGAATGCAACAAGTGGGGTAGGTGTAGAAAAGGGTGCAGTTGACCAGTGTATTTATGATGTGCTAGTGGATGGAGTAGATGCTTCTCAGGTACGCACATCAACAATGGTAGAAAATTTAGATGCTATTCCTGCTACTATACAGCTAGCTGGAGCTGAAATTGAGCTTGTACCTACGATCTCAAGAGAAGTGAGGCTCAAGCATGCCATTGATGAAGTGAAAGATGAATATGATTATGTCATTATTGATTGTCCGCCGTCACTAGGTCTTTTGACAATCAACTCCTTGACCGCTTCGGATACAGTATTGATCCCTGTTCAGTGTGAGTATTATGCGCTTGAGGGGTTGAGCCAACTATTGAACACCATCCGTCTTGTTCAGAAACATTTAAATAAGGATCTTATGATTGAAGGGGTCTTATTAACAATGCTGGATGCCCGGACAAATTTAGGTATCCAAGTTATTGAAGAAGTGAAAAAGTACTTTCAGGATCGTGTGTATCAGTCAATTATCCCGCGTAATGTTCGTTTAAGTGAAGCCCCAAGTCACGGCAAGCCTATTATTTTATATGATGCCAAATCACGTGGGGCTGAAGTATATTTAGACTTAGCGAAGGAAGTGATGGCAAATGGCGAGAGGGTTAGGTAAAGGCATTAATGCCCTGTTTACCGACATGAATGCACAAGATGATGAGCAGATTCATGAAGTAAGAGTGAAAAGTTGCAGACCCAATCCGTATCAACCGCGGAAGCACTTCACTGAGGAAGCGATTGAAGAGTTAAAGCAGTCGATAGAGGAACATGGAATCCTTCAACCTTTGATTGTCAGGAAAAGTATTAAAGGCTACGAAATTGTTGTAGGCGAGCGTCGTTTTCGTGCAGCTATACAGGCTGGCCTTGATTCGGTACCTGTTCTAATCAGGGAGTTAAGCGATGATCAAATGATGGAGTTGGCTTTGCTAGAAAACCTTCAACGTGAGGATTTAACACCTATTGAAGAAGCACATGCGTATCAGAACCTCATTAAAGAATTAGGGGTGACTCAAGACAGCCTCTCTAAACGTCTTGGTAAAAGCCGCTCTCATATCGCGAATCTTGTACGATTGCTTACACTTCCCACTGAAGTGAGTGAGCGAATTAATAACGGCTCCTTATCCATGGGCCATGGGAGAGCACTTCTAGGGTTGAAAGATAAGAAAAAGGTCCTCCCTGTTATGGAAAGAATTGAAGCGGAAGGGTTAAATGTACGGCAGGTTGAAAAGCTCATTCTAGAATTAAATGATCGAAAAGCTAAACAGAAGAAAAAAGAACCGGAAAAGGATATTTTCATTCGTGAAAGGGAAGAAAGCCTCAAAAAGCGCCTTGGAACAGGTGTAACCATTCATAAAGGTAAACGAAAAGGGAAAATTGAGATTGAGTTTTTTAATGATGAGGATTTAGAAAGAATTTTGCACTGGTTTGAAAATGAATAAAACTTGAAGCCTGGTCCTATGTAATACCAGGCCTTTTTCTTACATATAAAATAGTTTCACGTGAAACAAATCATTGGAGCGAGCATTATGGTCTTATTGGGTACAATTGTAAATGGAGTATGTATCTTTGTCGGTTCCTTGTTAGGTTTATTCTTTACCAAAATTCCCGAGCGTTTTAAGGAAACGGTGATGAGTGGTGTCGGTTTAGCGGTTATTCTGATAGGTCTGCAGATGGGATTCGAGACGAAGAACATTGTTGTTGTGCTACTTAGTTTGTTAACGGGTGCCATTATAGGTGAAGCTTTACATTTAGAGGAGCGTTTAGAGTATATTGGGCGCTGGATCGAAAGAAAGTTTACAAAGGCTGATCAGAAATCTACTATTGCTCAAGGGTTTATTACAGCTTCGCTTATTTTTGTCATTGGTGCACTCTCTGTTATCGGTGCATTGGATAGTGGTCTTCGAAACGATCATGAGGTGTTGATTACTAAGGCGATCATAGACGGATTTGTTGCCTTAGTATTGACTTCTACCTTAGGTATCGGCGTGATTTTTTCTGTTATTCCGGTTGTGCTTTATGAAGGCTCTATTGCGTTACTTGCAACACAAATTAATCGGTGGATTCCTCAGGAAATACTTGACTTATTTATCATAGAAGTGACCGCAACAGGAGGATTACTCATTGTAGCAATTGGTTTAAATTTACTTAAATTAACCAAAATTCGGGTAGCAAATTTATTACCTGCCTTGTTAATGGTTGGGGTGATTCTTTTTATTATGCAGTTGTTTTAAACAGTAACGAAAGCTATCGTTGCTGTTTTTTTGTTGCTGCTGAGTACGGCTGGTAGACATAAGTTCGTTTCTTTTCTGCGAGACGGATTCCAGCAGCTATCTTGGCGGCCATCTTCATTACGTGGTGAAGACGTGTGTTTTGTAAGACAACATACTCCATAAACCCACCAACGTTAACCATTCCACTTATATGCATGTCACCAATAGGAGGGAGGTCTTTTTTTAGGGCTGCTCCAGGATTGAGAGTTCCTTGTGCGATTGAAACACTTCCGATGGAAGAATTCTTTCCAAGACAAGCATCAATGGCAAGAATGAAGGGCTGTGGATGAGTACGATGAATGGCTTTTATCGTTTCTTTTAAGTTTAATGCATGTAGGGGTTCTTCTAACGTCCCATATACATGGAAGGTCTTTAGTGGCCTGTCTTGAAGCATTGACCCGATAAGAGGTCCTAATGAATCACCTGTGGAGCGATCGGTACCAACACATGCAATGACCACTTGTTTATTATTTGGAAGGGATTGAAGCAAATAATCGCTTAATTGTTCACTCATTTGCGGATGGTCAACATGTACGCGTTGCTCCCCTTTTGAAAACTTGTCCCTAACATTCATAGCAACTCCTCCAGACACATATTAGTAACAGTATATAAAGATATTCTTGTTTCTATACGTGGCAAAATACTTGAGTAGGGAGCGGTCGCTTGTGAAA
Organism: Halobacillus amylolyticus; assembly: GCF_022921115.1. Classification (NCBI taxonomy): domain Bacteria; kingdom Bacillati; phylum Bacillota; class Bacilli; order Caryophanales; family Bacillaceae; genus Halobacillus; species Halobacillus amylolyticus. Next base: position 2,736,689 of record NZ_CP095075.1, read on the forward strand.
GCAGGACTCAAATGGATGTGTTTGATTATAGGCACGATGATTGGAGCAGGATACGCTTCAGGAAGAGAGCTATGGCAATTTTTTGGACAAGATAGTAGTCTAGCTATCTTGTTATTTACCATTATGTTCATGATTTGTTGCATGAGTATTATGAAAATTAGTTATGAACAGAAGGCGGGACACTATTTACCTGTACTTAGAAAAATTGTTGGAAGACACTTAACGGGTGTATACGATGGGATGATTATTTTATATTTGTTTACGACGACGGTCATTATGCTTGCAGGCAGTGGTGCAACATGGCAGGCTTTCCATTTTTCCTATCGTTTAGGTGTACTAGCTCTTATCATTCCATTAATCTTGTTGTTTGTCTGGGATGTGAAAGGAATTGTAACCGTAAATAGCTTTATTTTGCCTTTGTTAATTGGCGGATTGCTTTTTGTTTTGATTCTTTTTATTACGGATCAGAACCTTTCTATGTTTGCCCACTTCAATGAGACAAGCAATTGGACTGCTGCCTTTCCTTTTACAGCTCTTAATGTTGTTCCATTGATTGCTGTACTCGGCGCGATTGGAAATCGCATGGAAAGTAAAAAAGAGATATGGGTGGCAAGTGTGGGGAGCGGTCTTGTGCTTGGTGTTGTTTCCTATTTATATAATAATAGTTTGATTCAGATTTCAGAGGATATCATTTTATATGAAATCCCGTTATTTGCCATTTTGAAGCATTATCCCTTTGAAATGATGGTTTTTATGTCGGTTGTCATGTGGGTAGCGATCTTTACAACGGCTGCTTCGGGGATCCTTGGATTGGTCACTCGCTTTAGAGATTATTTGCGTCAGCCTTTGTGGGTGCTGGCCATGGTGACAATAGCCATTATGCTGCCTTTTACATCTTTGGGATTTTCAACACTGATAGAATATTTATATCCATTATATGGCCTCCTGAATTTATATGTATTGGCCTCACTCTTATTATCTCCCTTCCTACATCGATTCAAAATTAACTGAAAACCTGTTAAAATAAGTTTCATATACATGGATCTTAGGAGGGGGAATCATGGAGGAAGTCATTTCACAGTGGGACAAAGCCGTTGAATATCTGACGGGACCTGACTTATGGATTGCTTTAGCGCAGGGTTTGTTAAAAATATTGCTGATTTTATTCATTTCATTACTCATCGTTCGAGTTGGCAGTAAAGTTATTTCCCGGTTTTTCGAGAACCGCAGACGGGGTCCATTTAAAATAACCGCTCGTCGTGAATCTACCCTTAAGAAGCTTGTGGTTAATACAATGACCTATATTGTTTATTTCACAGCGTTTATTATGATACTAGAAGTGTTCACTATCAAAATAGGCCCGTTGCTGGCTGGTGCAGGAGTTGCTGGGTTAGCGATTGGCTTTGGTGCCCAAAACCTAGTACGTGATATCATTTCAGGTTTTTTTATTATCTTTGAAGACCAATTTTCTGTAGGTGATTATATTCTTACTTCAGGTGTAGAGGGGTTTGTTGAGGAAATTGGACTTCGCACCTCCAAAATAAAAAGTTGGACGGGAGAGATTCATATTTTGCCGAATGGGAATGTCACCCAAGTTACCAATTATTCTATTTATAATAGTATTGCTGTAGTTGATGTAAGAATAGCTTATGAAAATGATATTGAACAGGCAGAACAAGTTATTGCTGAACTTCTTGAGGAGCTGCCAGAGCGTTATGAGCAGATGACGGCAGTGCCGGAGTTGCTTGGCGTAGATCATTTGAATGCATCCGAAGTCATTATGCGGATTATTGGGGAGACCGTTCCTATGGAGCACTGGGGGATTGCCCGTGTAATTCGCAAGGAAGTGAAACAGCGTCTACAAGAGAAAGGTATTGAAATTCCTTACCCGCGTATTGTAATGTACTCTCGTCATGAAGAGGAGTCGGCTCAAGAACCAACTTAACTAAAAGCCAGGGGGAGAAAGTAATGGCGGATAAAAATTATCACTTAAACGATGTGGTCCAAATGAAGAAAGCACATCCATGCGGAGAGAACCGTTGGAAAGTCATTCGTATGGGGGCGGACATTCGTATTAAATGTGAAGGATGCGGGCATAGTGTGCTAATCCCAAGGAAAAAGTTTGAAACAAAGATGAAGAAAGTACTAGAGACGAGCGAATAACAGGAGGGATACAAAAAGCGGGCAGCAATTAATTGTGTTGATTTTATTTAAACTATTCGTGCACTGATGTCGACTTTAAAAAAAGAGGTAGGGGAAGTTACAAAAACAGGCTCCGTTTCGGAGGCTGTTTTTCCTTTTTGCATAGCTTGTTATTTTTCTGTACAGTATCTATAATTGGTATGACCGAACATACATGTATGTAATTCCTTAAGGAGTGAAAGTCTTATATGGCACTAACAGCAGGTATTGTAGGATTGCCTAACGTGGGTAAATCTACGCTATTTAATGCAATTACGCAGGCTGGAGCTTTGTCTGCGAACTATCCGTTCGCAACAATTGATCCAAACGTTGGGATAGTAGAGGTTCCGGACCCTCGTTTAGAAAAGCTTACTGAACTAGTCAAACCGAGGAAAACTGTTCCCACAGCTTTTGAATTCACGGATATCGCTGGAATTGTAAAAGGGGCAAGTAAAGGGGAAGGGCTTGGCAACCAATTCCTATCTCATATTCGTCAAGTCGATGCAATCTGTCATGTCGTTCGTGCATTTGAGGATGAAAATATTACGCACGTTTCTGGACAGGTGGATCCAATTTCTGATATTGAAACGATTAATTTGGAGTTAATTTTGGCTGACCTTGAGACCGTTTCTAAACGGATGGATCGCGTGGCTAAAATGGCTCGCCAAAAAGATAAGGAAGCTGTTGCTGAGTATACGGTGCTTGAGAAGCTCCAGGATGGATTAGAGGGTGAAACACCTGCACGTGCAGTTGAGTTCTCCAGTGACCAGCAAAAGATCGTTAAGGGACTACATTTGTTAACAGCTAAGCCCATTCTTTATGTAGCAAACGTAAGTGAAGATGAGATTGGGGAAGGCGACAATGAAAAGGTGAAGCAGATTCGTGAGTACGCGGCTCAAGAGAATGCTGAGGTGATCGTTGTTTGTGCCAAAATCGAGGCGGAAATTGCTGAACTTGATGGAGAAGAGAAACTTGAGTTTCTTGAAGACCTTGGAATCACCGAATCGGGTCTTGATCAGCTGATCAAAGCAACGTACAACCTTTTAGGGCTAGCTACATATTTCACAGCTGGTGAACAAGAGGTTCGTGCATGGACGTTTAAGGAAGGAATGACTGCTCCTCAAGCTGCGGGTATTATTCACACGGACTTTGAACGAGGGTTTATTCGTGCAGAAACGGTATCCTATGATGACCTTGTTGACGCTGGAACAATGGGGGTCGCTCGGGATCGCGGACGTGTTCGTTTAGAAGGTAAAGAGTATTTAGTGAAAGATGGCGATGTTATCCATTTCCGTTTTAACGTATAAGCTGAAATCCGGGTCTCTCCGTTAACGTATTGTAATTCTACTGCACTTTTGATATAATACAACACTGTGAGTAATTATAGTTAAATTACTCCTTGCTCCTTTAATTTTAAAGGGGCCGTTAAGTCCATAAGGAGGTGAAAACGGATGAGAAATTACGAAATCATGTACATCATCCGCCCAGACATCGAGGAGGAAGCTAAAACTGCTGTAGTTGAGCGTTTCAGCGGGATCCTTACAAACAATGGTGCGGAGATTGAAAATGTTAAAGAAGTTGGCAAGCGCCGTCTTGCTTACGAAATTAACGACTATCGTGATGGGATTTATGTAACGATCAACTTTAAAGGTGATCGTGAAGCGATCAATGAATTCGACCGTCAAGCGAAGTTCTCGGATGATGTTATCCGCCACATCGCTGTACGTGAAGATGACAAATAAGGAGTGGTTCTGATGTTAAATCGTGTCGTTTTAGTCGGCAGATTAACGAAGGATCCGGATTTACGCTATACGCCAAACGGAGTGGCTGTTGCCAATTTCACTGTTGCAGTGAATCGACCATTCTCTAACAATCAGGGTGATCGTGATGCAGATTTCATTAACTGCGTTGTTTGGAGACGAGCTGCTGAAAACCTCGCCAACTTTATGAACAAAGGCAGCCTTGTCGGTGTGGACGGGCGTTTACAGTCTCGAAGCTTCGATAATCAAGAAGGTAAGCGTGTGTTTGTAACAGAAGTTGTTGCGGACAGCGTACAGTTCCTAGAATCTAAAGGTGCTTCACAAGGTGGAGGCAGTCAACAAGGTTCAGGATTCCAGCCAAATCAGAATCAGCAACCAACAGGAAATAACTTCGGTTCTAATAATAATAAAAAAGATGATGATCCATTCGCAGATAATGGAGAACCCATCGACATCTCAGATGATGATTTACCATTTTAAATAAGTAAGGGGGAACGCCTCATGGCACGTCGTGGACGCGGTAAACGCAAAAAGGTGTGTTTCTTCACAGCAAACGGAATCACACATATCGACTTTAAAGATACGGACTTGCTAAGACGTTTCATTTCCGACCGTGGAAAAATTCTTCCTCGTCGCGTAACTGGAACTTCTGCTAAGTACCAACGTAAATTGACAAAAGCGATCAAACGCTCTCGTCAAATGGCATTATTGCCTTATACTGCTGAGTAATAGCGGATGGAAAAAGCCGTTCAGTCTAAACTAGGACTGAACGGCTTTTTTGTGTGCCATTGATGTAGGTTAGCAATGGAAGACATCTTACATAACGTTGTACTGTTTAAAAAAATTAAACTAGGTAATATCCATTAACTCCCTTAATTCATCTTTGTTTGATAGTAAATCTTTGAGCGTATATTGATCGATTACTTCTAGAAAAGCGTGTAAGGCATTATTTAATATATGTCTTAGTTTGCAAGCTGGTGTGATTACACAGTAGTTGGTGTCGCGGTCAAAGCATTCCAGCAACAGAAAGTCGTCCTCCATTGCTCTAACAACATAACCTATATTGATATTTTCAGGTGTTTTTGCTAATTTAACACCACCACTTCTGCCCCGTACGGTTTCAATTAATTCCAACTTGTTTAATTGATGTATGATTTTCCCTAAATGGTTTTCGGATATATGAAAGATATAAGATATTTCTTTTTTGCTAGCTAATTCTCCCTCGGGTATAGAGGCTGTATAGATTAATACTCTAAGAGCATAATCTGTATATTTTTTTAAACGCATGTATAAAAAACCTCGTTCTCCTTTTTCATTATCTTATCATATTTGTAAGCAAGTTGTCTTTATCTTTGGTCTACAGGGAGGTGTTGATAATATTGTCACAAAAGATGTATTTTAAATATTGCTTTTATAGGTGAATTATTTTTACAATAAAGATGTATTAAAAATACATCTTTAAATAAAGGGGTATTGATATGTCTGTAAAAACTGAATTAAGCGAAGGAACAGTAAGAATTGTTAAGTCGACAATCCCCGTACTGGCTGAGCATGGGGAAGAGATTACAACTTGTTTTTATCAGCGAATGTTTGCGGATTATCCTGAGTTGAAGAACATTTTTAATCAGACGAATCAAAAGGCAGGGAGACAGCCGAAAGCTTTGGCAAATGCAGTATACGCTGCAGCACAACATATTGATGACTTGGGCGCAATAATGCCGACGGTGATGCAGATTTCTGAAAAACATCGTAGTTTGAACGTGAAACCTGAGCATTATCCGATTGTCGGTGAGTACTTACTTTTAGCAATTAAAGAGGTTCTTGGTGATGCCGCAACAGACAACATTATTGAGGCGTGGGGCGAAGCTTACGGAGTGATTGCGGAGGCATTTATAGAAGTTGAAAAGCAGAAATATCAAGAAGCTGCTTCACAAAAAGGCGGTTGGAAGGATTACCGTGAGTTTCGTGTATGGAAGAAGGTTAAGGAGAGTGATGTCATTACATCCTTTTACCTTCAGCCAGCCGACGGTGGAGAGTTAGCTGCCTATAAGCCTGGTCAATATATTACGATTAAGGCTGAGGTCCCCGGAGAGAACCATACACATCTAAGACAATATAGTCTGTCAGACGCGCCTGGAAATAACTATTATCGTATAAGTGTAAAAAGAGAAGATGGGACTGGGGAGAACCCGGCAGGTATTGTATCTACTTACTTACATACTCAGGTAGAGGAAGGGAATGTATTCTCCATTAGTGCACCTGCGGGCGATTTTTACTTAGATACGGAATCTGTGAATCCCGTTGTCCTTATTAGTGGAGGTGTTGGTTTAACACCCTTAATGAGTATGATGAAAACCTCGATGATTAAAGAGCAAAACCGTGATATTTATTTCATTCATGCGGCTCGTAATGGAAGTGTTCATGCTTTTAAGGAAGATATGAAACAAACGAGCAAGGAATTTCCGTTTGTCAAAACCCATATCATTTATGACTCACCAGATGAAAAAGATTCTGATTATGATAAAGAAGGGTATATTGATCTTGCGTGGCTGCAGGGAACAGTTCCACAAGATGCTGATTTTTACTATTGTGGTCCAGAAGGGTTTATGAAGGCAGTTCATAAAGCACTCAAAGAGTGGAATGTACCTGTGGAGCGAAGAAATTATGAATTCTTTGGTCCAGAAGGAAGCTTAGATTAAATAAATATAAAAAATACCTCTGTTGCAATTTAGCAACAGAGGTATTTTTTATATTTATTCTTCTACATATGCCCATTTAAATTCGAATTCTGGACCAGTAGCTGTAGGGAACGCGTTTTTAATTGTAGGTCTAAATAATTGTGCTTTAGCATCCTGGTAAATAGGTGCTACAGCAGCATACTCTTCCAGAAGTAATCTTTCAGCTTCTAGGAAAGTCTCAAAACGCTTTTGTGGGTCTTGTGCATACTCACCATTTGCCTTCGCGATGAGGGCATCATACTCTTCACTAGAGAAGTTCATGTTATTGTTTTGTCCATCTGTCAAATACATATTTAAATATGTGTTCGGGTCAATATAGTCGGGACCCCAAGTCGCAGCAAGGATTTCAAATTCTGATTCCTGTCCGCGTCGTACACGTTCTTTAAATGGTACCTGAACAAGGTTAATGGTTAGTCCTTCCAGTTTAGTCTCTAGTTGGTCTTTGTAATAGGCCATGACGTTTTGTGATGTTCCCGTATCATCACCGAGAATTTCTAACGTAACCTCTTCTTTTCCAAGTGCATCGAGTGCTTTTTGCCAGTGTTCAGCTGCTTTCTGTTCATTAGCTTCTACAAGAGAACCTTGGACTTCGCGGAAGCCTTTGTCAGTACCAGGTTTGTTTACGAAGTTTGACGGAACATATCCTTCAGCCGGAACAGATCCATCGTTAAGGATAACATCAGTTAGAGCTTGACGGTCAATGGCTAGTGAAATAGCTTTACGCGCGTCAACATTTGCTAATACTTCGTTTGCCTGGTTGAATTTGAAGAAATACATATATGGTTGTTTAGCCACATTGAAATCTTCTGTAGTAGAATATTGGTCAACAAACTCAGCGTTTAACTCTGTTTGGTCAATTTGACCAGACTCGTATAAATTGACCCCTGTGGAAATTTCTTTAATTACTTTTCCGTTAAGAGTTTGCAATTTGACTGCATCTGCATCCCAGTAGGAGTCATTCTTTTTAAGTGTCCATCCTTCACCATGATTCCACTCGGTCATCTTAAATGGACCGTTTGACAAGGTGAACTTTGCTTCTGTACCGAAGTCTTGACCATGCTTTTCAACAAAATCTTGATTTTGAGGCATGAACGTAATGAACACTGTCATGCCCTTGAAGTACGGTACTGGCTTTTCAAGGGTAACTTCTAATGTATGATCGTCGACAGCTACAGCACCTAGCTTTTCAGGATCCATTTCTCCGCTACTAATGGCTGTTGCGTTTTTCACAACACCTCCAAGGAAGTATGGTCCATATTCTGAAGCTGTTTCAGGAGTTACAGCGCGCTGCCAAGAATAAACGAAATCGTGTGCTGTTACAGGGTCCCCGTTTTCCCATTCAGCATCCTCACGTAAATTGAATGTCCAAGTGAGCCCATCCTCACTTACAGAACTGTCCTTGGCGATACCGGGTGAAAGGTTGCCCTCTTTGTCCAAACGGAACAAGCCTTCTAACGTTTCACCCGCCCATTGGAATGAAACGGTGTCTGTAATTAATGAAGGATCCATGCTCGCAATTTCACTTTTTGCAGTGATAGTAATTTCTTGTTTTACATCACTTTCTCCTCCACTTTCGCTGGAACTTCCTTCTTCTCCACCAGAATTACTTGATGTGCTTTCACCACCGCTGCATGCGGCTAAAATCAGTGTTAGCATTAAGACGAATAATAGCCATAAACTGTTGTGTTTTCTCAAAGTAATCCTCCCCCTAATGTTTTAATTTTCTAAAAATTTGTTACCTCTTGAATTATACAGACTGTTTTGTTAATTTTCAGCATTTTTATAAAAGAAAAAAAAGAAAAAAAGTATCTCGACTTAACATTCTTAGTAGATTGACAACAGCGATTCATTTGGTAGGATAAAGGAATATCATTTTTCTACCTTATAAAGTAATTTGTTCGTGCTGAGAGAACAATGCAGGTGGTGGAATGAAATGTGAGTGGGAACATTTACATACGAAAGGGCCGACTTCTATACCGCCTGCTATTGAACGAAGATGGGGCAGTCGATGATCCGGACATGTTTGATGCTTTTTTTAAAAAAAGTATGTGAGATGTATAGGGTGTCCTCGGTCGGCGTTGGTTCAGCTGCGGCTCGAAAGTCTATTAACAGAGGGGTTGAAGTAAATGTACCGTGTATTAATAAGTGATCCATTAAGTGAAGGTGGTATCCGACCACTACTTGAAGCAACAGATGTAGAAACGGTTGTTAATCCATCATTAAGTCATGAACAGCTTCTGAGGGAAATAGGAACAAGTAACGCCATTATTGTTCGCAGCCAAACACAAGTGACGAGAGAGCTGATTGAACAGGCACCTGAGTTAAGGGTGATTGGCCGAGCTGGTGTTGGCGTCGATAATATCGACCTTGAGGCAGCAACTGAGCACGGAGTTGTTGTCGTTAATGCTCCAGATGGGAATACGATTTCAACGGCAGAACATACGATGGCAATGCTGATGGCACTTGCCCGAAATATACCACAAGCTTATCATCAACTGAAACAAAATAAGTGGGAACGGAAAAAATTTGTTGGTGTAGAACTGAAAGATAAAACCTTGGGTATTGTCGGATTCGGTCGTATTGGGAAGGAAGTGGCTCACCGCGCGAAAGGGCACCGGATGAACGTGGTTGCTTACGATCCCTTTTTAACAAAAGAAAAGGCTGATAAGGCAGGCGTGAATCATGGCAGCTTAGAGGAGGTACTACAGCAAGCGGACTTCTTAACTGTTCATACTCCTCTAATGGATGAAACGAAGCATCTTATTAACCGAGATTCAATTCAGTTAATGAAGACGGGTGCTCGAATACTCAACTGTGCTCGTGGAGGGATCATCGAAGAAGATGCTTTGTACGAAGCGGTGAAGAGTGGAAAAATTGCTGGAGCCGCCCTCGATGTATTTGAAGAAGAGCCGGCTATCGATCATCCACTCTTGTCACTGTCAGAAGTGATTGCAACCCCACACTTGGGGGCTAGCACGATAGAAGCGCAGGAGAGTGTAGCTACAGACATCAGCTATGATGTCATGGAGCTTTTGCGGGGAGGCACGGTGAGACATCCTGTTAATATGCCTTCGGTTTCCGCAGAAATGATGGAGAGGCTTTCTCCATACTTCCAACTTTCCGAGAAATTAGGAGCGTTTTTATCAAAAGTTGTTGACGGGGCCCTTGAGCGAATTACCGTTTATTACTCAGGAGAGTTGCTCGATGTTGATACAACACCGCTGACACGGATGGCGATAAAAGGGATACTTCAGCGTTATATTGGAAATCGAGTAAATGATGTAAATGCATTTAAAACGGCTTCAGATAAAGGGATAGTCATTAATGAGCAAAAATCGACTTCAACTAAGGGCTTTACCAACCTTGTGAGGATCGAAATAGAGACTGATCGTGAAACTCGGAGCATTTCAGGTACGTTGTTGATTGGATTGGGGGCAAGGGTTGTCATGCTCGACCACCATTCAATTGATGTCGTTCCTCATGGCCATCTAATTGTCATCCAGCATAAAGATCAGCCCGGCGCTATTGGCCGCGTTGGAAGCTTGCTTGCTGAATATGAAGTTAACATTGCGACGATGCAAGTCGGACGGACGAATCAAGGTGGTGACGCTGTAATGGTTCTCACTGTAGATAAGGAAGTGGAAGAAAATTGCCGTGAGCAGCTTGCAGGAGTGGCTGATATTAGACAAGTGCAATGCCTTACACTATAACCATAATAAGGAGCAGATAGGCTAGTAAAGCTTGCCTGCTTTTTTAGTGGTTTAAAGTTGCTGGTGTCGACGTGCCACAAATAAAGTGCTGCCACTTATAAAGGGAAAATGCCATAAAATAGTGGAAAACATGTTTGTTCACTCATGGCTGAAATCACGAGAGTGTCTCAACCCACCATATAAACCTTAGATGGTGTATAGAATACCCCCTTATAATAATAGACACTGACCAACAACAAATAGTCTATTAATTAAGGGGTTATTTTTCAGCTATCTTATTGGGTCAACACGTGCTTTACGCTTTGTAAACACGTGTACCTCCTCATATCCAGCGGAGCGGGCTAATCTGATTGCGTCATCGTAGCAATAACCGATATGATCCGGTTTATGGGCGTCTGAGCATAGTACGATACCAACGCCTTTTTCCTTACAGATTTGCAAGAGCTCAGGATCAGGATAAAGCTCCCCTACAGGTTTTCTGAGTCCTGCTGTACTTATCTCTATGCAGGTGTTTGTTTTGGCTAAGGCTTCTGCTGCGCGTTCGTACTGTTCACGGAGAAACACCTTATCATCGGGGCGATAGCCAAACACTTTAATGACGTCAATGTGGCCAACGAAGTCAAATAAGCCAGATTCCGCTAGTGAAACGACTCGGTCAAAGTACTGACGGTAAACCTCATGTAAATCCCTTTTCTCGTATTCTTCACGAAAAATAGCCAGATCAATTCCCCATTCATCAATCCAATGGACTGATCCTATCACGTAATCGAAAGGGTGGGCATCGATAAATTGCTGCATTTCAGCTTCTTTGCCAGGCATGTAATCCATTTCGATCCCCATTTTAATAGGGATCCCGGCCTCGCTTGCTTGATCGAACATTTGCTGGTATGTCTTGAAATCAAGTGTTCGCCGATTTTCTACCCAAGGATTTGATAGAATACTTCTCGTCTCCTGGAAAAAGTAAGCATGTTCAGAAATGCCGAGTTCCTCAACCCCCTCTTGCCGAGCTTTTTCAATGTAATTCCGTAAGTAATCAATGGTTAAATTTCCCGTTTCTGCCATATGTACGTGATAATCGGTCCGCATGTAGACTCCTCCTAATCCGAATTTATTGTTTCCTATCATATCAGATAATAAGACATTAAGACAAAATGCTGAGAGAAGATGTGAAGTGGGTTTGTGTGTTAAAATAATGGAGTTAGCATAGCTTGATTAAAGATGAGGTGCAATGGATGAAAGATACAAGAAGAATTACTGAAGGGGCTTTAATGACGGGTGTTTATCTGCTAGAGTTATTGTTAATTCTCTTCCTCCCTGGAATTGTTGGGTCCTTATTATTATTTACATTACCTATACCTTTCGTATTTTACAGCTATCGTCACGGGTGGAAGGCAGGAGGACTCATGCTGATAGCGGTCGTTATTTTTGCTTTGCTATTTGCAACGGTTTTCTCTCTTCCTATAACATTACTCACCGGGGTCGGTGGAATATTTGCAGGAACAGCGATGTATCATAAGCGGTCCTCCTATGAAACTTGGGCTGTAGGTTCGATTGGATTTATTATAGGTATTGTCGCTGTTTACTTGCTGTCACAGCTGTTCCTTGGAGTGAGCTGGGCAGAGCAAATACGAGTGTCCTTAGATGAGGCATTTACGATAACTGAAAGGATGCTTGGAACTTTCGGTGGGGAAGAGCAAATGCAGGAGCAGCTTGAGGGATTACGTCAACAAATTGAAACATTGCCGGACTTAATACCTAGTTTAATTGCTATATTAGGGATTATTTATGCTTTTGTAAGCCAATGGTTAAGCTATAAACTAATAAACCGTGTAGAGGGTAAAAAGTTTCATTTCCCCGCATTTCGTAACTTTACCCTGCCTACATCCGTATTATGGTATTACTTTTTTGCGTTAATCTTAAACTATGCGTTTGCAGCAGGTGACGGAATAGGTTATTTGGCGGCGATTAACGTATTTACATTAACAGGCACGTTTTTGATAGTGCAGGGGTTTGCATTTATCGCTTTCTATACCCATGTGAAAAGGAAATCCAAGGCACTGCCTATTTTGGCAATTGTTGGATGTGTGTTTTTGCCAACAATCCTCCTTTATCTTGTGCGAATCTTAGGTATAATTGATATAGGATTTTCGTTAAGGGAACGTATGCAAACGAAAAAGTAACGATCGCTCGTATATGATGGCAGGAGCTGAATGAAATGCCGAACTTTTTTAAAAAACCGACTATGAGTGGACACTTGTGGGTCATCTATGTCATCTCTCTGCTGTTGCTTGGGTTCATTTGGTATTACCAGTGGATGCTCGGTTTATTGATGACACTCTTTTTGGCGGCATCGATTTTCTATAGTGTGCGCACAGAGAAGAATATGATTAGTGAAACAGAAGAATATATCTCGACGCTTTCTTACCGTGTGAAAAAAGTAGGGGAAGAGGCGCTATTAGAGATGCCTATTGGGATCATCTTATATAGTGAGGATTACAAGGTCGAATGGGCAAATCCTTATATGCATAAGTTCACAAAGAATAATACGATCGTTGGGGAGTCATTGAATAATCTCTCAGATGATCTGATTTCTCAAATTAAAGAGGATAATGATGAAACGTGGGTTGAAATCGAGGATTACAAGCTTCATACGTTAATTAAACGCGATGAGCGCTTGTTATACATTTTCGACCGGACGAACCAGACAAAAATTCATAACCTTTATCAAAATGAACAAACTGTTCTTTCTATTATTTTTCTGGATAACTATGAGGAAATTACCCAGGGAATGGATGATACTGCGAAAAGCCAAATTAACTCACAAGTAACGTCCATTCTTAATAAATGGGCCAGTGATTTTGGAATTTATCTGAAACGGACCTCACAGGAACGTTTTATGGCAGTAATGAATCAAGAAATTTTGCAATCACTTGAACGGGCTAAATTCGAGATTTTAGATGAAGTGAGGGAACTCATTACGAATCAGAATGTCCCGCTTACGTTAAGTTTCGGGGTTGGCGTAGGCCCTGTAAGCCTGCCTGAACTGGGAGAGCTGGCTCAGTCCAGTCTTGATCTAGCTTTGGGCCGCGGGGGCGATCAGGTGGCGATTAAAGATGATTCGGGGAAGGTACGTTTTTATGGCGGAAAAACAAATCCAATGGAAAAGCGCACAAGGGTTCGTGCCCGTGTCATCTCTCATGCTATGAAAGAACTCGTTCAGGAAAGCGAGAGAGTGCTTATAATGGGACACAAATCCCCAGATATGGACGCGGTTGGCGCCTCGATAGGGATTCTGAAAATCGCTCAAGCGAATGACAAAAAGGCAGCAATCGTACTTGATCCTGATGACATTGATACAGGGGTTCAGCGCATGATTGAGGAAATTCAAGATGATGAGGAATTATGGTCACATTTTATAACACCAGAGGATTCTCTTGAACTTGTAACAAACGAAACATTACTCGTTGTGGTTGATACCCACAAGCCTTCGCTCGTTATGGAAGAAAAGCTTCTACACAAGACGGAGCATGTGGTAGTCATTGATCACCACCGTCGTGCTGAGGAATTTATTTCTGATCCAACACTCGTCTATATGGAACCATACGCTTCCTCCACGGCAGAGCTTGTAACAGAACTGCTCGAATATCAACCGAAGAAGCTGAAACTGTCTATGCTCGAATCAACAGCATTATTGTCCGGGATTATTATCGACACGAAAAGTTTCACATTACGTACAGGGTCTCGTACCTTTGACGCGGCTTCCTATTTAAGGTCTAAAGGAGCGGATACCGTTCTCGTTCAGAAATTTATGAAGGAAGATTTAGACGTGTACGTGAAGCGCAGTCGTTTAATAGAAAAGGCGGATGTTTATCGCAATGGGGTTGCCATCTCAGCAGGTAAGCATGGCGAGTCTTATGGTCCGGTTATTATTGCTCAAGCTGCTGATACGTTGCTTACGATGACAGGAATTGTAGCGTCTTTTGTCATATCAGAGCGCAAAGACGGAAGAATTGGGATCAGCGCCCGCTCGTTGGGTGATATAAATGTGCAGGTAATCATGGAAAGAATGAATGGGGGCGGGCATTTAACCAATGCGGCCACCCAGCTTGAAGACACCAATATTGAAGATGCGAAAGCGTTACTACAGGATATTATCGATGAATATTTCGAAGGAGGAGACCAAGAATGAAAGTTATTTTCAAAGCTGATGTAAAAGGAAAAGGGAAAAAAGGGGAAATAAAAAATGTTTCGGACGGATATGCCCGTAACTATCTTTTGAAAAATAATTTAGCTGTTGAGGCGACAGGCGGCAACCTTAAAGCACAGAAGGCAAAGGATGCTAAACAGGACCAGCTGGCTGAAGAAGAAGAAAAAGAGGCTGGACTACTGAAACAGCAGTTGGCTGATATAGAAGTGAAGCTGACAGCGAAGTCTGGTGACAGTGGCCGTTTGTTTGGCTCTGTGACAAGCAAGCAAATTGCTGAAGAGCTGAAGAAATCACACAATATTAAAATTGACAAACGTAAAATCGAATTAGACGAGCCCATCCGCACGCTTGGGTATACAAATGTCCCTGTGAAGCTTCATCAAGAAGTTACAGGTACAATTCGTGTCCATATTGAAGGGAAGTAAAGGGTCCTTTTCATGATTAGAGGAGGAACGAACTAGTGAGTGAACAATGGAATGACCGTACTCCGCCGCATAATATCGAAGCAGAACAGGCTGTTCTCGGGGCTGTCTTTTTGGAGCCAGAGGCTATGTCTACTGCTGCTGAATACTTGCTTCCCGAAGATTTTTACAGAGCAAGTCACCAGCGAATATTTGAAGTCATGCTTACTTTATCTGACCGTGGGGAACCAATTGATCTCGTAACCGTGACCACGGCATTATCAAATAATAAAGTGTTGGAAGAGGTCGGTGGGGTATCATATTTAAGCGATATCGCAAACTCAGTACCGACAGCAGCGAATATTAGCTACTATACTAAAATTGTTAGCGAAAAATCTACATTACGTGGGTTAATCCGAACAGCAACAAATATCGTTACCAGCGGCTTTGCTGAGGAAGAGAATATTGAAGATGTTTTAAATTCAGCTGAAAAAGATATTCTCGAAGTGTCTAATAGGACAAATTCAGGTGCTTTTAAAAGTATTAAAGATGTGCTGATCGATGTGTACGATAACATTGAAATGCTCCACAATAGCGATGGGAACGTAACAGGGATTCCAACTGGGTATCGGGATCTCGATCAGATTACTTCTGGATTTCAGCGAAATGACCTAATTATAGTAGCAGCTAGACCATCTATGGGTAAAACGGCGTTTGCCTTAAATATTGCACAAAACGTAGCAGTCCATACAGAAGAAAATGTTGCGATTTTCAGCCTTGAGATGGGGGCTGATCAACTTGTATCGCGTATGTTGTGTGCAGAAGGCAATATTGATGCACAGCGTCTGCGGACAGGACGTATGGAATCTGATGATTGGAACAAGCTGACGATGGCAATGGGAAGTCTATCGAATGCAGGAATTTACATCGATGACACTCCAGGTGTTCGAGTAAGTGAAATCCGTTCTAAATGCCGTCGCCTTAAGCAAGAACATGGACTTGGGATGATCTTGATTGACTATTTGCAGCTCATTCAAGGGAGCGCCAATTCCAAAGAAAACCGTCAGCAGGAAGTATCAGAGATTTCACGCTCCTTAAAAGGGTTAGCCCGTGAATTAAATGTTCCGTTGATTGCGTTATCTCAGTTATCTCGTGGTGTTGAATCAAGACAGGACAAACGTCCGATGATGTCTGATCTTCGTGAATCAGGTTCAATTGAGCAGGAT
The DNA here is from genome assembly GCF_022921115.1 of Halobacillus amylolyticus. Lineage (NCBI taxonomy): Bacteria > Bacillati > Bacillota > Bacilli > Caryophanales > Bacillaceae > Halobacillus > Halobacillus amylolyticus. Next base: position 2,752,912 of record NZ_CP095075.1, read on the forward strand.
GCTGATATCGTAGGTTTCCTTTATCGTGATGATTATTATGATCAGGAGTCGGAGAACCAGAATATCATTGAGATTATTATATCGAAGCAACGTAATGGCCCGGTTGGTAATGTCGAACTCGCCTTTGTAAAAGAATACAACAAATTCGTCGACCTCGATCGACGCTATAGCGATGCCGACGTCCCACCAGCTTAATAAACCTAAAATTCCCCACCTCAGGTCATCCATAATTTGGATGACCTGAGGTGGGATTTATTCTATAAGACTCAAAGAAGACGCCTGAACTTGAGGAGCTCAGGCGTCTTTATATTCATCACCATTCGTTACGCCCCCCTTTAGGAAGTTACGCCGAACCGTGTATGAAGCGGTAATTAGTCTAACCATTGGGAGATGGTGTACGCCACACCATGTTCATCATTAGACTTTGTAATAAAGTCGCTGGCCTCTTTCACAACATTACGTCCATTAGCCATAGCTGCACTGTGTCCAGTCACTTCAAGCATGGAAAGGTCATTCGGGCTGTCCCCGATCGCTCCCACATCCCGTAAGTTCATTCCAAAATGGTTAGCCAATTTCGATAGAGCTATCCCCTTTGATGCGTTCTTATGTTCAAGTTCGAAGTTATGGAGAGACGAGCTAACCAGTGTTAAGTCTTCACGTAACTCGAATTGACGCCAGCCTAAATCAAGTTTTTCTTGATCAAAGGAAAAGGCTAGAACATTGTAAAGTGGTACATTGGCATCTAGAATTTCTTGAAAGGAATCCACTTGGAAGAATCCCTGTTGGCCAAATTGCTTCTCCATCGCCAGTTTTAAATCGGAGACGTCGGCTTGCGGATTGGCACTGCGAATCCGATCAAGTTCAATATTTAGTAACTCGCGACCGTTCTGTGGCGTTAAAATTGCCGAATCACTAAATACTTCATAATAAAATTGTTCCTGCTCAAGCCATTGCAAAATGTCTTTCCCATCATTAGGATCAATGGGCACGGCGCTGAAGCATTCCCTGTCTGGCTGATGAATGGTAGCTCCGTTTGCTCCAATCACCCATGTTGATACGTCTGTTTTAGCAAAAACCTCTCGCACATCAAATTCGGCTCTCCCCGTAGCAATGACAACCTCCACACCTTTAGATTGAGCTTTTTTAATAGCAGCAATATTTTCTTCACTGATCTTGCTTCGACTATTCAATAGCGTTCCATCTAAGTCAATCGCAATCATCTTCATCTTTTACTTCTCCTCTTCTGTAACAAGTAATTCTACTTGATGAGTAGTGAGTAATTCCTGGAAGTCAAGACTAGGTGTTCGGTCCGTGATTAATAAATCAATATCCTCAAGGCCCGCATATTGATAAAAGTCGGTTACCCCCACTTTTGTATGATCAGCAAGAACCGTCACCTGCTTTGCTCGTTCAATCATTTTCCGTTTCACCATTCCATCTTCTTCATGGGCGATCGTTAATCCGTGCTCTGATATCCCTACCACCCCGATAAAAGCATGGTCGACATGATATTTTGACAGCCGATCAATGACTGATGTTCCGTATAAGAATCGATGTTCTTTATGAAGCTGTCCACCCAGTAAATGAATAGTTAGCTTTGCTTTGCTTGATAAAATTTCTGCCTGATTAATAGAATTTGTGATGACTGTACAATCAAGTTCTTTCAATTGGTCTGCGCAAGATTGAACCGTGGTTGAAGCATCTAGAATAATTTTGTCTCCATTTCTGATCAATGAGGCAGCTTTTCGCCCAATATGCAACTTCTCTCCGGAATCGGTCTGCAGACGATTGGAATAGTCCTTGATTTTATTACGAGTGGAGGGAAGGATGGCTCCACCTCGTGTTCGCAATATAGCTTGCTGTTCCTCAAGCTTTACAAGGTCTCTTCGTGCAGTATCGCGGGAAACGTTGAAAAGCTCGCAAATTTTTTCAACTGATATTCTTCGCTCATTTCTTAGATAATTAAGGATTTCGATGAGTCGTTCCTCTTGGTACATATCCGTTCACTCTCCTATATAAGTTATTATAAGTATTAATTTAGTAAAAATCAATCAATATAAGTTTTTGTAAGCATTTATAAGTAAAAAGGGAGGCTATTTAAAATCGAACATTTTTAACATAATTAAATATAACGTTCGGTATTTACGTTGACGAATAAGCTAATCATTGATAAACTGACCATGGATAAAATAAAAAAGTAAATTTTATTGGCGGAGGTGCCATATGTCTTCAGTAGTAGTTGTCGGAACCCAATGGGGCGATGAAGGTAAAGGTAAAATTACTGATTTTCTATCACAGAACGCTGAGGTTGTAGCTCGTTATCAAGGCGGGAACAACGCAGGGCATACGATTAAGTTTGACGGAGTAACGTATAAACTACATCTCATTCCTTCGGGGATCTTTTTTGATGATAAAGTGTGTGTACTGGGAAATGGTATGGTAGTCGATCCGAAAGCCCTCTTAGAAGAGCTTAAGTACCTACATGATAGAGGAATCTCGACGGATAACTTGCGAATCAGCAACCGTGCACATATTATTCTTCCATATCACCTGAAGCTTGACGCATTGCAGGAAGAGGAAAAAGGTGCGAATAAAATTGGAACAACGAAAAAAGGAATCGGTCCAGCTTACATGGATAAGGCAGCAAGAATGGGAATCCGGGTAGCAGATCTTTTGGACAAAGAAAGTTTCCGTGAAAAGCTTGAACAGAATCTAGCAGAAAAGAACCGCTTTTTTGAAAAAGTATATGAAACGGCACCCTATACTGTAGATGAAATCCTAGACGAATATTATGAGTATGGGCAGCAATTTAAGAAATATGTATGTGATACATCTGTTGTATTAAATGATAGTTTAGACGAAGGGCGTCGAGTACTTTTTGAAGGTGCGCAAGGGGTTATGCTGGATATTGATCAAGGTACCTATCCGTTTGTAACGTCCTCTAATCCGATTGCAGGCGGGGTGACGATTGGCTCAGGTGTTGGCCCCTCTAAAATCAAGCACGTTGTGGGAGTGTCAAAAGCATACACCACTCGCGTGGGAGACGGACCGTTCCCAACAGAGCTTGATAATGAAGTAGGAGATCAAATCCGAGAAGTCGGCCGTGAATATGGAACGACAACAGGACGTCCCCGTCGAGTCGGCTGGTTCGACAGTGTCGTTGTCCGCCACGCCCGAAGAGTTAGCGGGATCACCGACCTTTCACTTAACTCGATTGATGTTTTAACAGGGATTGAGAACTTAAAAATTTGTACAGCTTACAAATACAAGGGTGAAATCATTAAGGAGTTTCCGGCCAGTTTGAAAGAGCTAGCTGAATGTGAACCTGTTTACGAGGAAATGCCAGGTTGGACGGAGGATATAACTGGTGCGAAATCACTCACAGATCTTCCCGTTAATGCGCGCCATTACTTGGAACGCGTATCACAACTTACAGGTATTCCGCTATCGATCTTTTCAGTTGGACCTGATCGCTCACAAACAAATGTTGTACGGAGCGTATATAGCGAATAGTATAATAGAAAGAATAAGACACGTCTTACTTGTAAAATAGGTAGGCGTGTTTTGTTAAGAGAAAGGAGCTATTCATTTGAGAAGAATATGTGTATTCGCTGGATCAAAAAGCGGTAATAATCAGGAATTTATCGAAAAGTCCAAAATCTTAGGCCAAGTTTTTGCGAACGAACAAATTGAGCTTGTTTATGGTGGGGCAAAGAGCGGATTAATGGGCGTGCTTGCTGATTCCATTTTAGAAGCAGGAGGGCATGTTACAGGCATTATGCCCACCCCACTTTTTGAAAAAGAAATCGTGCACCAAAAGCTGACATCGTTCATTGAGGTGGAAACCATGCATGAAAGAAAAGCAAAGATGAGTGAATTGGCTGATGGGTTCATCGCACTCCCTGGAGGCTTTGGAACGTTTGAGGAACTATTTGAAACCGTAACCTGGGCACAAATTGGGCTGCACACAAAACCCATTGCTCTATTAAATATTGAAAACTACTATACACCGATGATTAACCTGATCGACCATGCTATCGAAGCCGGTTTTGTCGCTGAATCGAATCGGAGCTTATTATTACAATCCGACAAACCAAAGGAATTAATAGAAAAAATGACATACTTGTTAGGGGAGAAATAGGAGGATCTCCTTCCTGATTTCTCTTTTTCACCAAAGATAATGGCAAAATCTATTGCTGTTCATCTTTCTCTATGGTATGATATTCTTCGTTGCCGTAATATAAGAGTATTTGCTTGGTCCGGTAGTTCAGTTGGTTAGAATGCCTGCCTGTCACGCAGGAGGTCGCGGGTTCGAGTCCCGTCCGGACCGCCATTATATATATCGGTTAAAAACTTGCAACAAGATGAGCGTAGGACCTCCTCGAATTCACTACAAAACCAGACGAAGAGCGAGGATTCAATACAGTATAACACTTAAAATATGGCTCGGTAGCTCAGTCGGTAGAGCAACGGACTGAAAATCCGTGTGTCGGCGGTTCGATTCCGTCCCGAGCCACTGGGAAAATGTCTGCGATTTGATTCGCAGGCATTTTTTGTTTTTAAACAAAAAGTTGAACGAAACTAATGATTCCAGTTATGAACTCACCATTTTTCCTCCATTAACATGTAAAACTTGACCACTAACATATCGGGAGTCATTACCAGCTAAGTACACATATGTTGGTGCAAGCTCAAATGGTTGTGCCGCGCGCTTCATTGGTACATTTAAGCCAAATGTCTTAACTTGCTCTTCAGAAAAGCTTGACGGTATGAGTGGTGTCCAAATCGGTCCAGGAGCAACTGCGTTGACTCGGATATTCTTTTCAGCAAGGTTTTGTGATAGGGAACGAGTGAATCCTACAATAGCACCTTTTGTAGCAGCATAGTCTATCAATAACTTGTGTCCTTCATAAGCCACAATAGAAGTTGTATTAATGATTGCATCGCCTTTTGTTAAGTGGGGGAGCGCTGCCTTTGATAAGTAAAAGTAAGAGTAAATGTTCGTTTTGAACGTGTCATCAAATTGTTCAATCGTTATATCAGATAGTTCCTGTTGAGGGAATTGTACACCATGGTTATTAACGAGAGTATTTAACTTGCCAAAAGTTTCAATTGTTTGATTGATGACATTTTCGCAGTGCTCATGATCTCGGAGATCACCAGGAAGGAGGAGGCATTGCTGCCCGAGCTCTTCAACACGTTTCTTGGTTCGGTGGGCATCTTCGTTTTCGTATTCGTAAAAATACGGGATGACAATGTCGGCTCCTTCTTTTGCGTACGCAATCGCTGCAGCTGCACCAATTCCGCTGTCTCCACCAGTAATAATAGCTACTTTGTTTTTGAGTTTCCCACTGCCTTCGTAGCTTAGGTTTTCAATAATTGGTTTAGGATTCATTAAGGATTCGATACCTGGTTGTTTAGGCTGGTGTTGAGGGGGAAAAGTCAACGTTTGATTTGTAGTCTCGGTTGTCACAGCATAATAAGGGTATTTCGGATACATGAAGTTCCCTCCCGTAAAAAATCTTTATTCCCCTTTAGGCTATTCATTTGTTAATATTTGGTTCATTGTTTTCTCATGATAGTTGGGATTTCTTAACTATTAGGGAAGAGGGAACTAATAACCCAATTTTTTACTAAATGGTTTTAATAAAGGTTCATATATAAATCGATAAAATAATGGTACCTATTTGTCGGTTTTTTGTAATATATTTGTAATAATCCATGCGAAAACATCCTTTAAGCTGTGGAATTTCACACATTAAAGGATGTTTAACTACATTTAAAAAGATAAAATTGGAATTAATATTATAAATTGATTACATCGTTGGTAATTCCTATCGCAAAATGCTTACCTATGATAAGTTAAAAAAGGTGAAATTAAACATAAGAAATAGAGAGAGAGATTTGATTTGGGGGAAAGATCGTGGATAAGACGACTGGTTTATGGAAAAAAGTCGCCATAATGACTTTACTTGGTATTGGTTTGAGTCTTGGAACAACGTATGCTGAAAGTAACCTAGAAACTATTTACCACGTTTATGTAGGAGATAAACACATAGGTGCTGTGAATGATAAAGAGATCGTTCAATCTTATGTTGACCAACGTTTGAACCAAGCCCAGGAAGAAAACGAGAACCTTCGATTGACAACAAAAGAAGAGATTGCCTATGTTCCTGAAAAAAAGTTCACGCCTACTCATAATAACGAAAAAGTGATTAAAGGACTTAAAGAAAACATATCAGTAGCTGCTAATGCTGTAGGTTTAAACATAGACGATCAAACCATTGCTTACCTTCCGAGTGGGGAAAAAGCTCAAAAAGCTGTTCAAAAGTTTAAAGAGCAGTATGTTGATAAAGAAGCACTTCGCAAAGTAAAAGAGAGAAAAGAGAATGGTAAACAACCAACCATAGACGACTCTACTATAATAGACGTGTCACTAACGAATAAGGTTTCAAAAATAGAAAAAGAAGTGGAACCTAGTAAAGTTGTAACTGTAGATGAAGCTGTTGACATAATACAAAGAGGAAAACCAGAGGATAAGGTTCATACCGTGGCCGAAGGAGAGGTACTTGGCGAACTTTCTTCCATGTACGGTCTCACTCAGGATGAATTAATTGAGATGAATTCTGAACTTGAGAAAGATGAACCTCTACAAATTGGGCAAGAGATCAATGTAACAGTGTTTGAGCGTCTGACTGAAGTGGTAGTAGAACTAGAAGGAATAAAGGAAGAAAGTATCTCGTATGATACAGAGACTGTCGAAACTGACGAGCTCCAGAAAGGTGAAAAAGCAGTGAAGCAAGAAGGTCGGGAGGGTGAGAAAGAAGTCCATTACTTCATTAAGAAGGAGAGCGGAGAGATTGTCGAAGAAAAAATCCTTAATGAAGAGACGATTTCCAAACCTGTGAAAGAAATTATCCTTAAAGGAACAAAAGTGACACCATCACGTGGGTCCGGTGAATTTACTTGGCCGGCAGTTGGAGGTACAATTACAAGTAAGCAAGGTTCTAGATGGGGAGATTTTCACAAAGGCATCGACATTTCTGGTGTAAGTGATCGTACGATTAAGGCAGCAGATAATGGGGTTGTTATTTCTGCTGGGTATGATGGCTCGTACGGAAATAAAATCGTGATCAACCATAACAATGGATATAAAACGATTTATGCTCACCTTTCATCCATAAGTGTAAGTGCAGGGGAAACGGTTGAACGAGGAAGCGCGATCGGTAACATGGGAACGACTGGACGTTCAACAGGTGTTCATTTACATTTTGAAATCTATAAAAATGGATCATTACAAAATCCAATGTCTTATTATTAATAAGTAAGCTGCTATGGCGTTTTCATAGCGGCTTTTTTAATATCTTTAAACTAGTTATAGCCTTCCGTAGTGGGTCTAGGATATTGAGGCATTCAGCTTTGGGCCCTCCATCTTACCCGAGCCTTCACTGCATGAAAAGGATGCCCACGCTTTCTTATTTTTAGGATGAGATAAGACATTTGAGGATAAATAAGTTAAAATGAGGGGAAGCATTGAAGTAGATGAAAAGGAAGTGAATTAGATATGGCTCCAAAAATTTTAGTCGTTGATGATGAGAAACCAATTGCGGATATATTGAAATTTAATTTAGAAAAAGAAGGCTATGATGTGGTTTGTGCTTATGATGGTGATGAAGCCATCCAAAAGGCCGATCAAGAAGATCCAGATTTAATATTGCTTGATATTATGCTGCCCAATAAAGATGGAAATGAAGTATGTCGAGAAGTTCGTAAAACCCACACGATGCCAATCATTATGCTGACAGCGAAGGATGCTGAGATTGATAAGGTGCTAGGTTTAGAAATGGGTGCGGATGACTATGTAACTAAGCCATTCAGCAACCGTGAATTGATTGCCAGAGTAAAGGCGAATTTACGAAGACACCAGCAGGAGCCGGAAGATCAATCCCATCAGTCAAAAGACATCACCATTGGGCGTTTGGCTATTCATCCGGATGCATACACTGTAACTCGGGATGGATCCTACATTGAGCTTACGCACCGAGAGTTCGAATTGTTACATTACCTTGCCCGTCATATTGGACAGGTTATGACGCGTGAGCATTTGCTTGAAACGGTGTGGGGCTACGATTATTATGGTGATGTGCGTACGGTCGACGTAACCGTTCGCCGCCTTCGTGAAAAAATTGAGGAGAACCCGAGTAATCCAGTATGGATTGTGACCCGTCGAGGTGTTGGTTACTATTTAAGAAACCCAGAGCAGGAGTAAGGTTTTATGAAGAAAGTGAGCTTTTTTCAGTCGGTTCGGCTGAAGCTTATTGTTGTTTATATTTTACTGCTTTTGCTCGGAATTCAAGTAATAGGTGCTTATTTTGTTGATAGGCTCGAGGAGCAGCTTAGGGATAATTTTGAGAGTTCGATCGAGGGGACCATTCGATCTTTAACATATAGCTTGCAGAATTCCTTTGAACTTGAGCGTGGGGAGTCAGACCCCAGTCTTAAATCAGATGTACAGAATCTGATTCAGGAGTTTGATGAAACAGAAATTCAAAAGTTGCAGGTCGTGGATAGTGACGGTCGGGTGATTGCAGAGCATGGGGGAGAATTAAGGAGCTCAAATATAGGTAAGAAAGCGACGCGTCCTTCAATTATTTCTGCACTAAAATTACCGTCTAGCACACCAACCCCAGAGATTGCGCTAGATGAAACTACAGGGGAGCGATTATTGTTCGGGGCAACCTCTATAGTCAGCAGTAGCAATGAAGACCAGGCATTAGGAGCAGTCTATTATGAAGCGAACATGAGTGGAGTATATGGTCAACTCCAGAATATCAACAATATCTTTGCCACAGGCGCTGCGCTGGCTATTACAATAACCGCTTTACTTGGGATTCTGGTAGCTAGAACGATAACGAAGCCATTGTCTGAAATGCGGAGACAGGCACGAATCATGTCAACTGGTGACTTCTCTCAGAAGGTGACTGTCCATGGGAATGATGAGATTGGCCAGTTAGGGATTGCTTTTAATGATTTAAATGACAAATTAAAGCTGTCTCAGGCCACAACAGAAGGTGAGCGGAGAAAGCTTAGTTCGGTCCTCTCAAACATGTCAGATGGAGTCATCGCTACAGATCGGTTAGGTGCTGTAACGTTAATGAATGCTCCTGCGTCTAATTTAATTGAACAAAGCTTTGAGGAAGTCCAAGGGCAGTCATTAATTGACATCCTGGGGATGACTGATCAGATTAGTGAGGTATCAGACATTGATTCGATAGGCTCGGTAATTATTGATTTAAGTGAAGAAGATCAACACCTGCTTTTGAAGGCTAATTTCTCTGTTGTTCAGGACGAAAATAACGAGATGAACGGTTTTATAACAGTACTTAGTGATGTAACAGAACAAGAGAGAATAGAACAGGAACGGCGAGAATTTGTTTCTAATGTGTCACATGAGCTTCGTACCCCGTTAACAACGATGCGGAGTTATATTGAAGCACTTACGGATGGGGCTTGGAAGGACGAAGAGATTGCGCCTCGTTTCCTAGACGTGACTCAGAACGAAACAGACCGAATGATTCGACTCGTAAACGATTTGCTTCAGTTGTCAAAAATGGATCGAAAGGACACTGGTCTTTTTAAGGAAAAAGTCGATTTCGTCCCTTTTTTCGGACATATTATTGATCGTTTCGAGATGAATCGAAGGGAGAATATGGCGTTTATTCGCGAATTATCTAAACAAGATCTCTATGTATGGATTGACAAAGATAAGATTACACAAGTCCTGGATAACGTTATTTCCAATGCGATTAAATATTCTCCTAAAGGTGGTACGATTACATTTAAAGCACTGCCGGGAAGTAAATATCTTCAAGTAAGCATTTCTGACCAAGGATTAGGGATGCCTTTAGATACGGTAGACAAAATATTTGATCGCTTTTATCGTGTCGACAAGGCTAGATCCCGGGAAATGGGCGGTACAGGACTTGGACTTGCTATTGCCCGGGAAATAATTGAGGCTCATCATGGTCAAATTTGGGCGAAAAGTCAAGAAGGTAAAGGGACCACTGTCTTCTTTACACTTCCGCTAATTAGTCAGAAGCGGAGGCGAAGATAATGAACTTTGAAACACTTAAATCGATTATGTTGTTAATTCTTATTTGTTTTAGTTTGCTGCTTACTGTCGGCTTATGGAACTATCAGCCTAGTAATGATTTTATCGAGGACGAAAACTTATTAGAGGAAACGACAATCGGGGGAAAGGAAGCTAAAATGTCATCCCTGATTGCCCCTTCTCAGTTCGTTTTCCATAAGAATGGGGAGCATTATTCCTTTAAAAATGGTAAAGATCGTGAGAATACCTATAAGGTTATGAAGGAATGGACATTGTTTAATGTCCACCCTAAAGATAATCAAGTTGTTCCAGAAGAAAGCCGAATGATGGAGGTTATTTTCCCTACTAATATTCCTGCTCAAGCGATTAAAAACTTATTTAATTTTGGAGATCAGGATTTCACCCCTCCAGTTGGAGAATTTAAGCGTATCTTTTTCACCTTTAATGATAATGGAGGGGTTGATGTTTTCTTTAAACCAGAATCAGAGGACGCTACAGCATTTGGAGCATCCCTTCGAAGTGAGAACATTTACAGATTGGAAGAGTTATTAGCTGTCGATGAAGGGCTGAGGGAGCAGGTTATGTTCATAGGCGATGGGGAGAAACGAATCTTCCTACCTGAAACTGAGGTAACAGTCCATTCGCTTATCATGGATACAACGCCTCTCCCTATCACCCCATTGAAAAACACCCTTTTTGAAGATCCTTCTATCGTTAGAAATTTCCCTGCGCCAAGAGCGGAGCAACGCCTTACCGATGGGTTAGGTAACCTTGAGGTGACGGAAGGTTGGAAACGGATGATTTTTACTGAGTTATTACTTGGTGAGTCAAGTCCGCAAATAGCTATGAGTTCTTTTGAAGTGCTGGAGAGGAGCATTAGTTTCATTAATGCACATCAAGGCTGGACGGATACATTCCGTGTTGGCAATCTATCGGCATCAAATACATCAGTGACCTACCTGATGTACCAAAAAGACTTACCCGTTTTGGCGAGTGACGATCAGATTCATACTATAGAAATAAACTACCAAAATGGTGAGGAAGAACGATATGCAAGACCTTTAGTAAGCTTAGAACCATCCATCAATGAATCTGAGGGAACTCACCCGCTTCCATCAGGAAAAAGTATTATTGCATTTATACAAGAATCCCGTTTGTATAACATCAAGCTGATCGAAGATATCAAAATTGGTTATAAACTGGTAGGGCAAAGCGGTGGTTATGGAGGGTATTCACTGATTCCTGCTTGGTTTGTTTTAGAAAATGGCAGTTGGAAGGAAATAACCGGGTCAACAGAAGGTAAAGGAGGTTTATCCAGTGCAGTGGGGTCAAATTAAAACCTTATTCATTTTTAGCTTCCTTGTGCTCGACTTATTCCTGCTGCAACAATTTCTAGATAAACAGGATCAAGCAAATGTAGGGACAATGGAGGAATCACAATTTGAAAAGAGTCTAAGTAATGCGGATATTACCATTTCAAATGATATACCTGAAGAAGCACCTCCCGTTAGTTTAATCACGGCTTCGCCTGGAGATTTTACCGAAGACCAGCTGAATCAAATCAAAAATCTCGAAGGTCAATCTGCTAAAGTTTATGATGACAGCCTTTTACATTCCATATTAGATGAACCTATCGAAGTAACGGAAGAGTCCATTGTCAGCGCTGTTAGTGAACACGTACCTTTTAGCAGTCAATATTCTTTTTGGGACTGGAATGAAGATCTAGGCAAGGCGGTATTTTTCCAAAAGGCGAATTCACGAACCGTTTATTATAATTCGGAAGGGGTGCTGATGGTAAATATTGAAAATGGAGCAATGACAGGATATACGCTCGCCCATTTAAAAGTACCCAACCAGTCAGGTGAAGATAAACAAGAGTTAATAAGCCCTTTGGAAGTGGTAGAAAAACTTTATACGGACGGAATTATAAATGGGGGGGATACGATCACTGACATGTCGATTGGCTACTATTCTGCTTATAAAAATCCAGGCGGAGAGGCGAGTGGACAATTGTTTGCACCGACATGGAAAGTGACAATCAATGGGAGTGAGGATGCCTTTTTTTATGCACTTGCCGCTAAACCCCAATATTTAAACCTAAGCGAAAGTAATTTTATCCAAACTACATTAGAGGAATTTGAAAAAACAATGGATTCCAATGAACAAAATATATTTACAAATAATGAGGAGAACTCTGATGAATAGAGATAGATGGAGTGTCTAAATATGACGTTACGATTTAGTGTACTAGCATCAGGCAGTACGGGGAATGCTTTTTATATAGAGTCCGGGGATGAGAAAATCTTAGTGGATGCAGGTTTAAGCGGGAAAAAGATTGAAGGGCTGCTTGAACAGGTGGATGTGAATCCAGCTAACCTTTCAAGAATTCTAGTTACGCATGAACATAGTGATCACATTAAAGGTCTTGGAATTATGGCCCGTCGTTATAATTTACCTATTTTTGCAAATGAAAAAACATGGCGAGCAATGGATGGACAACTTGGGAAGCTGTCTATCGATCAGAAATTCCATTTTAATATGGAGGAAACTAAAACATTCGGTGGAATCGATATTGAGTCTTTCGCTGTGTCACATGATGCAGCTGACCCAATGTTCTATACATTCCATAGAAATGGGAAGAAGGTAGCCCTTGTCACGGATTTAGGTTACGTATCTGAACGGATCAAGAAAACAGTCGAGGGCGCTGATGCTTATATTTTTGAGTCCAATCATGATGTAGGAATGCTGCGTATGGGACGTTATCCCTGGAGTGTAAAACGGAGGATTTTAGGAGACTCAGGTCACGTTTCTAATGAAGATAGTGCCCTTGCTTTAACTGATATTATGACAGATCAAACGAGGCGAGTGTATCTGGCTCATTTGAGTCTTGATAATAATATGAAAGATTTAGCTCGTATGTCGGTGAAAAATGTTCTGGAGGAGCGTGGATTTGAAATCGGTCCCCGTATTGAACTGTATGATACGGATCCTGCTCAAGCAACGCCAATTTATGAAGTATAACTAGTTTTAGAAGTTTTCAGAAAAGGTAACAGTTAGGTAGTAAAAAAAGCTCTGGATAGAAAGGAAAGGTGAAAAGCGTGGGTTATTACGACGATCATTCCCCAGCCGATCAACAGCAAAAAAATCGACGCCGTTTCGTCATGCCAACGATTGTTGGGGTCATTCTTGGCGCTGTTCTTGTATTACTTGCTTTGCCGGCGCTGGTACAAACAAATATACTGCCGTATGATATCGCACCAAGTGAAGAACAAACGGCTGAGGATGGGAGCGGTACACCTGGAGCGACTAAACAGCCTGTCCAGTTAGATGTATCGAGCCAAATCACGAAGGTAGTAGAAAAAGTTTCTCCATCGATCGTAGGTGTTGTTAACCTTCAATCCCAAGCGAACTTTTGGGAACAGGAAGGCACCCCAGAGCAGGCGGGGATAGGCTCTGGAGTTATTTATAAAAAAGAAGATGGAACGGCCTATGTTGTGACGAATTATCACGTCATCGAGGGGGCTAGTGAAATTGAAGTTGTGCTTTCAGATGGAGCAAGAGAGAAAGCACAACTTGTCGGCGGAGATGTATTTACTGATTTAGCCGTACTTAAGATGTCTGGGGAAAATGTAGAGAGGGTCGCTGAATTAGGTTCATCTGAGAACCTACAAGTAGGGGAACCAGCTATAACAATTGGTAACCCATTAGGTTTAAAATTTGCAGGCTCTGTCACGAAAGGGATTATTAGTGGGAAACAGAGAGCAATACCTCAAGACTTTAATGGTGATGGGCAACAAGACTGGCAAGCAGAGGTAATTCAAACGGATGCAGCCATTAACCCTGGAAACAGTGGTGGGGCGCTTATTAATATTAAGGGTCAAGTCATTGGTATTAACTCAATGAAAATCGCTCAATCTGCAGTTGAAGGTATTGGTTTCGCGATTCCAATCGATACGGTTAAGCCAATTATTGCAGAACTTGAACAGTATGGACAAGTGAATCGCCCATTCATTGGAATCGAAGCATATGGTTTAAATCGCGTTCCGACTTCGGAATGGAGAACTACCCTGAATCTTCCAGAGGATGTTGAGGGCGGATTATATATTCGAAGCATTACAAGAATGTCACCAGCGGATAAGGCAGGATTACAACCACTGGATGTCATTACAGCCATTGATGGAGAACCGGTACAAAACATTATAGACCTTCGCAAATATCTCTATGAAGAAAAAGATCCTGGAGATAATCTTGAAATCACCTATTACCGTGATGGAGAACAAAATACGGTAACGATTACATTAGGATCTCAACAATAAACGAGGGGCGCATGCATATAAAGTGCATGCGCTTTTCTATATTTTAGTCACAGAGACACATGGGGTAAAGAAATAGTTTAACGTTATCCACAACCTGTGCATAAGGCTCTGGATAATTAGCATATATGGTAGCGAACGTATATACCACTACCATATAGACTTCGGTTTATTGACGCTTGTGAATAAAATCTGGGGATAACCTGTGGGTAAACGGAAATTGATAAAGGTTGTGTATAAGTCTGTGGATAGGTGTGGGTAACTATTTTCGTTAGTTACCTTTTCCACATGTGAATAACAGTGGTCGCGTATCATTAGCGTTTATCCACAATAATTCTCACTTAATCACAATTGACTCAAAATACGGAGGGGAAATAGAACTTTTATGAACTTATTTTACTAACGAAATACGAGGGATTCTCTATGAATGGCAGGAGTCATTGGGGATGAACCGACTATTAATAGCTTTCTTGTTAGGATAAAGGTTGTTTAGGATCGCGTTCATTTTGTACAATAATGGGAATGAGGAGGAGATACATATGATTGATTTGCGAAGCGATACGGTAACAAAACCAACCAGCGCCATGAGACAGGCCGCCTTTGATGCGGAGGTAGGGGATGATGTGTATGGCGAGGATCCAACAGTACAGCGTTTAGAAGAGGTAGCGGCACGTATGCTTGGAAAGGAAGCTGCTTTATTTGTAACGAGCGGTACACAAGGGAATCAGATTGCTGTGCTTACGCATTGTAATCCTGGTGATGAGGTGCTGCTTGAAGCGAATTCGCATTTGTTTCTATATGAAGGAGCTTCGATGTCGGCATTAGCCGGCGTGCAACCGCGAACGATCCAAGGAACCCGCGGGGCGATGAATCCCGAGGAGGTACGCGCGGCGATTCGGCCGGAGGATATTCATTTTCCGGAGACCAGTTTAATTTGTGTGGAAAATACACACAACAAGGCGGGGGGAGCCATTGTTCCGCTTGGAAATATGCAGGCAGTTTATGAGGTTGCACGGGAACAGCAGATTCCTGTCCATTTGGATGGGGCAAGGCTGTTTAATGCATCCGTTGCTTCAGGAGTGTCACTCGAACATTATGCTGCTCAAGCGGACACCGTTCAATTTTGCCTGTCAAAAGGGCTGGGAGCACCAATGGGATCTGTAATTGCTGGATCATCTGATTTTATTAATAAAGCGCGAAAATGGCGGAAGCGCCTTGGAGGCGGTCTGAGACAGGTCGGAATGGTTGCAGCTCCTGGATTAGTCGCTTTGACAGAAATGGTTGATCGATTGACAGAAGATCATGAGCATGCCCAGCTTTTAGCTCAGGGCCTTAGCCAGATGACGGGACTTAATCTGGAAGGAAAAGTGGAAACAAACATTGTACTTGTTAATGTAGCTGAATTGGGTAAATCAGCAGAGGAATTTCTTGAGGACTTGAAAGGAATAGGTATTCTGGCTGTCCCTTTTGGACCGGCAACAGTGAGGTTTGTAACAAATTATGATGTGAGTCGAGATGATATAGAATCTGTCGTTGAGCGAGTGGAGCAATTGGTGTAATGGTTTACAGTTCGTAATATCCGTCAGCTTAGAAAAGCTCTCTCATTGTGGGGGGCTTTTTTAAATAAAACCCCTAGTTTTTACATAGGTGGCGGTTGTCTGTAGGCTAAAGGGTTGAGGTCTTAAAAAAGTTTGATATTTATATATGATCCATATAAAACGTGGTACAATAACTATAGACAAGCATCCTTAAAATGCTTCACCATTCTTTGAATTTTGAATACGTACCACTTTTACAAAACAGACAAAAACGGTAGATCATACATTTTCTTGGTCCATTTAAGATACCGTTTTTTTAAAACGTGTAGATTAGTAATACAATCAGATACTGTGCCCGCGTGTGCTATCGATCAAGGTTCTAAATGGTAAAACAACTATTTTATAAAGAAAGAAGGATTCCCTATGTGCGGATTTATTGGGATATTACACAATAAAGGCAATCAGGTCAATCAAGAGTATGAGCAAGCATTTAATGCTAATAATAATCTCATTAAACATCGTGGGCCAGATGATGAAGGCTACTATCACGATGATTATATCTCACTCGGCTTTCGAAGGCTAAGTATTATTGATATCGAGAGCGGCCAACAGCCCTTTCATTTTGAAAATGAACGCTATTGGATGGTGTTCAACGGCGAGATTTACAACTATGTAGAGCTTCGTGAACAACTGAAAGCGAAAGGCTATACGTTCCAAACAGAGTCAGATACGGAAGTGATTGCTGTTCTTTTTCAAGATCAGCAGGAGCAAGCTTTCAGTAAGTTGCGTGGGATGTTTGCTATCCTTATTTGGGACAAGGAAACAAAGAGCTTATACGGCGCCCGTGATCCATTTGGTATCAAACCTTTTTATTATACGGAAAATGATGATAGCTTAAGCTTCGCATCTGAGAAGAAAAGCCTGGCTCAAGCAGGCGACAAGGTGGACACAGAAGCTTTGCAGCACTACTTAAGCTACCAATATGTCCCAGAGCCAATGACTCTAACTGAAGGGGTTCATAAGGTGGAGCCAGGTCATTATTTTATAAAAACACCGGAAGAACCGCTTCATATTGAACGCTATTTCCATGCGACATTCAATCCTGTGCTCACGGATGAAAAGCAAATGATCACTCGAATCCAGGATTCACTGATTAATTCGGTAGATGTGCATATGCGGAGTGACGTACCAGTGGGCTCATTCCTCTCTGGAGGGATTGATTCATCAATCATCGTTGCGATTGCAAAAGATTTCAATCCAAATATTAAAACGTTCTCTGTAGGTTTTGAACGTGAAGGTTATTCAGAGGTAGATGTGGCAAAAGAAACAGCCGATAAGCTTAATGTAACGAACCATTCTTACATCATTACACCAGAAGAATATGTTCAGAAGCTTCCGAAAATCATGTGGCACATGGATGATCCATTAGCTGACCCAGCTTGTGTACCGCTTTATTTTGTTGCACGAGAAGCCAGAAAGGATGTCACTGTTGTATTATCAGGCGAGGGAGCGGACGAGCTATTCGGCGGTTATAATATCTACCGTGAGCCCGAGTCATTGAAGGCCTTTAATTCGATACCGCCCGTTGTAAAAAAAGCACTTCAAAAGGTGGCACATATACTTCCTGAAGGTATGCGCGGCAAGAGTTTTCTGGAACGTGGGACAACACCATTGGAAGACCGCTATATCGGTAATGCGAAGATGTTTGAAGAACCTGAAAAAGAACAACTACTCGCTAATTTCAGAAAAGACAGCACCTATCAATCATTGACGAAAAGTTTGTATGAAAATGTTCAGGAGGAGCATCCTGTCCACCAAATGCAGTACGTTGATATTCACACATGGCTACGAGGCGATATCTTGTTAAAAGCAGATAAAATGACGATGGCAAATTCCCTTGAGTTACGTGTTCCCTTCCTAGATAAGGAAGTGTTCAACGCTGCTCGCGGGCTTCCAGTTGATAGCAAAATTGCTGATGGAACAACAAAGTCGATTTTGCGTAAAGCTGCACGTGGTATCGTGCCAGACCATGTGCTCGACCGTAAGAAGCTCGGTTTCCCTGTTCCGATTCGTCACTGGCTAAGAAACGAGCTATACGATTGGGCGAAAACACTGATTGCGACTAGTGACACAGACCATCTCATTCATAAATCTGTCGTCCTTGATTTGCTTGAAGCTCACGTTCAACAAAAGGGTGACTATTCCAGGAAAATATGGACGGTGCTGATGTTTATGCTATGGCATCAAATCTATGTGGAAGGTGTCTACTCTTTTGAAGAATTACAGAAAGAGGATGAGACAGAAAGTAAAGTACTCGAACAGCTGGCGACTGTTTAAAAGGGTTTCCGATTTCTCCAAAAAATTAGACGGTCAGCTTAGGCTAATTGAGGCCAAATGCTGCGGTGGATAAAAACGTGATTACCACTATAAAAGGTCAGCTCCGAAGTCATTCGGGAGCTGGTCTTATTTTATTTTCAAGATTTTTTTCAACAACTATAAATTACGCTCCACCATAGCTGAATCCAAAAAAGTTTTGTAGGTCATTTCAGGAATCTCCATATCAAAAACATTATGGTTAGGAGAGGCCTTGGTAAAAAGAATGACGGTTCTAAAAATGAATAGAGCTCGTACAAGTAGTAAAGAGTGTATTTAAGAACGGAGGCGCAATAAGGATGAAAAAACGATTTGTGCTATGGACTGTTATTCTTTTCCCTATCTATGCCTATCTCGTCTACCTTTATTTGTTCCATTGGACGGGTACGGGGGTACCCGCATCCTATCAAGGTACAGCAGCGGACCCTGCCACCTTTATGACGGCTAAGGAACTAGAACTAAGCCAGGATTTTTCAAGGTATAAGGACTTCCTGTTTTTTGTCGGACTGCCTTTAGAAGGACTGATCTATTTAGGTGTACTTATATTCGGAGTGTCCCCGATTTTCAAACAATTTGGAGAAAGGTTATCGCGATTTTCCTTTGTCAAAATTCCAATCTATGTATTGCTGTTATCTGCTTTTACCTGGATTCTTACGTTTCCGATTTATTACGCTGAACGTATGCTTTCTGTCGCTTACGGCATCTCGACGCAAAGCTTCTCAAGTTGGATGCGGGACGAATTGTTAGGCTTTTGGATTGGCGTCCTTATTATGTCCGTGCTCATTACTGTTTTATACTGGCTCATGAAGCGTTTCACCAAGCGATGGTGGCTGTACGCCTGGATACTGCTTATCCCATTTCTCATCTTCATGATGTACATTCAACCAGTTGTGATCGACCCACTATACAACGATTTCTCTGAACTAGACGACCCCGTATTACAAGAAAAGATTCTCAACATGGCTGATGAAGCAGATATTCCCGCAGAACGTGTGTATGAAGTGGACATGTCCGAAAAAACGAATGCAATGAACGCCTATGTAAACGGGATCGGCTCAAACCTGCGCATTGTCTTATGGGATACAACTTTAAATCATCTCAAGGACAGGGAAGTCCTGTTCATTATGGCACACGAAATTGGCCACTATGTGATGAACCACCTCTACTATAATCTAGCAGGTGTCATCATTTCCAGCCTTGTCGGCTTATACCTCGCCTACCGGTTGCTTCACATGGTCATCCGTAAATGGGGATCAAGCTGGGGAGTAAAAAATGTTGCCGACATTTCCTCATTACCCGCCCTATTTATTATCCTTTCCTTGCTTTCCTTTGCAGCGAGTCCAATTGAACTAGCGATCTCGCGCGATGCTGAAAAAGCAGCGGATATGTACGCTATCGAAATGACAGAAGATAAGGAAGCAGCAGTTGGTGCTTTTCAGGAATTGACAGTCAATGGGCTAACTGATGTCAACCCACCGGCGCTAGTAAAATTTTTCAGGTATGGTCACCCAACGATGATGGAGCGGATTTTGATGCTAAAAGAGCATGGGAAGGAGTAATCCATGATGGTGAGGGATTTCTACTACAGGGATTGATCCCTAACGCAATAGGATTGTTCCCTGTCTGGACTGATTGTTCTTTAACATCAAGGGATTGTTCCCTATCTCAGCATGATTGTTCCCTAACACCAAAAGATTGTTCTTTATCCTAAATAATGAGCAGATTTCGAATGACACATGATACACTTAGAGCAAACATTATACACGGAGGACGACACATGAAAATCACCATCATTACCGTTGGAAAATTAAAAGAAAAATACTTGAAACAAGGCATTGAAGAATACACAAAACGTCTCTCCCCCTACGCCAAAGTCGAGGTTATCGAAGTACCTGATGAAAAAGCACCCGAAAACTTAAGTGAAGCCCAAATCCTTGAAGTGAAGCAAAAAGAAGGAGAACGGATCCTCTCCAAGATTGGCCACGACACCCATGTCATTACGCTTGAAATCAACGGTCAGCAGCTAACATCAGAGAAACTTGCCAAAAAAATCGACGGCCTTGCTACGTATGGACAGAGCAAGGTCGCTTTTGTCATTGGTGGATCGTTAGGTTTGAGTGATGAAGTTATGGAAAGAAGTGACTTCGGGTTGTCTTTTTCAAAAATGACGTTCCCTCACCAGTTGATGCGCTTGGTGTTAGTGGAGCAAGTTTACCGCGCCTTTAAGATTAACCGGGGTGAACCGTATCACAAGTGATGGTAAAACAAAAAATAGAGGTAGCTTTAAGTGAAAAGCGGTTAAAGAAGCGATGGCATCCCCGCCCCTTTTTTCCAAAGATCATTGAAGCACCAGCTTTATTGCCTCCTTTCCTTTCATTTATAAAAAAGAGATGAGAGAAGAGCACGAACGGCTCTCTCTCATCTCCTGTAAAAATCAAAGAATGATTCGGTTCAAACGAAACGGGCTTTACTTTACTTAAAAAACAGAAAAACCTTGCTGTTCTTTCAATCCATCTTTCTCTGTAAATTGATCAAGCAGGGCACGGACTTCATCGGTGGATTCTGTGCTCATCAGTCTATTCCTCAACTCACTCGCTCCTCTGAATCCGCGGACGTAAATCTTAAAGAAGCGGCGAAGCGGTTTGAAGAGGCGTGGTTCTAGTTCTTCGGAATACTTATCATGAAGATCGAGCTGCAGGCGAAGGAGGTCGAGCAGTTCTTCGCTGGTATGCTCTTTCTTCTCTGTTTCGAAAGCGAACGGGTTATGGAAGATCCCTCGTCCGATCATCACTCCATCTACGCCATATTTTTCTACGAGTTCAAGTCCCTTCTGACGGTCAGGAATATCCCCGTTGATCGTCAGAAGCGTATCAGGGGCCACTTCGTCACGAAGTTTCTTGATCTCCGGAATCAGTTCCCAGTGAGCATCGACATTACTCATTTCCTTTTTCGTACGGAGGTGGACGGAAAGGTTGACAATATCCTGTTCCAGGAGGTGCTTCAACCAGTGGCGCCACTCTTCCACTTCCGTATAACCGAGACGGGTCTTCACACTTACGGGCAGTCCTCCCGCTTTGGCTGCCTGGATGATTTCAGCTGCAACATCCGGACGACGGATGAGTCCACATCCTTTCCCTTTCGTTGCGATATTAAGAGCAGGACAGCCCATATTGATATCGACTCCTCGATAACCCATTTCTGCCATACCGATACTCATTTCACGGAAGTATTCGGGCTTGTCTCCCCAGATATGGGCAACAATTGGCTGTTCATCTTCCGTAAACGTCAGACGCCCTCGCACGCTGTCTTTTCCTTTCGGATGGCAGTAGCTTTCCGTATTCGTAAACTCTGTAAAAAACACGTCAGGCCTCGCTGCTTCACTAACGACATGACGAAAAACGACATCCGTCACGGCTTCCATTGGTGCCAGAACAAAAAACGGCCGCGGCAATTCATGCCAAAAGTTATCTTTCATAGTATATCTGAACCCTTTCCTTAAGGGGAAACATGTCCCCAAAATTAAAAAGTGAAGATGTTTCTGTCCTATTCATTACTAGTTATGCTGAATTTCAATCAATACATACTTTAATAGTATCGAACGAAAAGTGCAAGGGAACAAGCCGTCTTGTTTTGGCGAAGTCCTCCTGGAAACGAATCCTGTATCCAATATATTGTGGACAGGCGATCAGCATGAACATATGGAAAATGGGTGGTTCAATGTGAATGCCTGCTATGAACCAGTACATGTGATGAAAAAATTGCTCTGCTAGGAGGTTCTAGGTGTATCTGGCGTTTAAGATTATTCGGAATGAACCGTACCACAAATAGAGGCAAAAAAGTTGAAGATAAGGTGGTATTTTATCTTTTGAATCAAAATTTGAAGGGGAACTTTCCTTTGAATAATCTGATTCAAGATACAGGATGTGGATAAGTATAAATGTCTTGGACAGATTTACTTCGGAAAAGTCAAAATCGAGTTCTATTTTATCCATAGTTCGAGAACGACCGTTCGAATGTTTGATGGATATCTTATTTAGCAAAAGCTAAAAAAGCTGCTTTTTCTTTTGTTCTAAGTCATTCTTCGACTTAGCTAACTTCTGTAACCGTTCCTGTAATATGGACACAGGGAAGAGGTTTTGCTCAAATGCTTCCATATATTTTTCTTGCACGGTATTAACTTCTTTAAGCTCTACTTCAATCTTCTTTAACTGCTCTTTTTAGATTCACATTTGATTGAATCGTGTCTTTATTAATATTTTCAATGGTTTGACTAAAGCCAGTTGAATCGTTTAAGAATTCTGTTATACGATTAATGAAAGGGTCAAATGCACAGTCCTCTTTTCAATTAAAAATAGACTTTGGCAATGCTGATTCAAAAGATCAAAAGAGTCGCTTAAAACAGAAATAAGTATAAACTTATCTTCTCCTGCAAGTGTGTTTATATCAAACTGGAGGATATGGTTAGATGTCAAAATCTCGTGTTCCAAAAATCACATATTCACAGGACCTTTCTGCAGAATCAGCTGTTTGGATACAAAAGCTTGTTACCAAATTGCTAATAATATTGAAGAAGGAACTGGTTGTCGCTTATTCACGAGTTAGTTCAAGCTCGCAAAATCTTCGGGAACAACTTGCCGTATTAAAGTCGAGAGATATTAATAAAGATGAGGTTCTATTCCTCGAAGATTACAGTGTTTCTGCAACGAAAAATGATGCAAGCAATCGTCAGCCTATAACAAGTTGCAAAAGTTGGTGAGAGAGGACAAGGTAGCTACACTCATCCTCTAGGTGTTTATAAAGGTCTCTGTTGGTAATTCTGTAACATTTAGATACTGTTGCATTCAGGAAAACGACTTATTTTTACTCCTTTTTATTCAAGTGTATGTTAAACATTTATAATGAATAGGGTAATTATACCAATTTGTATAAGAAAAATTAATAAGAACCGTGTTATTCACACCCTGTTCAAAGTAATAATTTTGTAATCGTATATAAATAATTTATTTGATCAAACAAGTAACATACCTAACTGATTTTTGTCTATTATTCTTATAAAAAAATGTTGATATATTAAGCGCTTTCGTGCTATTCTTTTAAAGAGTTCAAAAAAATTTAACAAATTTGACGCGAGATAGCGTTCCTGTCGCCGGTCAAATTTATTGAAAAAGCTATTAAAGAGATTTTAACTGTTGGGTCGATAGTAGCGAACCCTGCTATTTACTAACCGTTAATCTTTCCATAAAGAATACTGCAGCTGTATTCTTTTGGAGGGGTTAACGGTTTTTATTTTGTAAAAGACATTTAAAAGGATGATGTAGGAATGGTGAAAAAAGTGAAAAACAGGTGGCTAATTGCAGCTTCCGCTGTAGGGATACATCTTTCAATAGGCTCTGTTTATGCATGGAGTAACTTTACAGCTCCCTTAATTGAACAATTTGGTTGGACAGCAAAACAAGTTCAATTGACATTTAGTTTAGCCATTTTATTCTTAGGGCTATCCGCAGCTTTTCTTGGGCACTTTGTTGAAAAATATGGCCCCAGGAAATCGGGGTTATTAGCTGCGGCATTTTTTGGGGTAGGTATATTTGGATCCGGGTTGGCTGTAAATTTAGGTTCGCTGCCTCTATTATATATTTTTTATGGAGTATTAGGGGGAATCGGGTTAGGGCTAGGCTACATTGCTCCTGTTTCTACCCTGGTGAAGTGGTTTCCGGATCGCCGAGGGTTAGCCACTGGCTTAGCGATCATGGGGTTTGGTTTTGCCGCTGCGATCAGTAGTCCAGTTATGGATTCATTAATCAAATCCGTCGGCACGGCTAATACATTTTACATTTTAGGAATTGCTTATTTTATTGTGATGGTGGCCTCATCCGTTTATTTGGAAAAACCCCTGTGGACTGGGCGCCAGCAGGCTTTAAAGAAAAAAAAGCATCGGGTAGATCCAAGGTTAAGCAAGATTTATCTCAATTAAAAGCAAACGAAGCAATCAAAACATCAAGGTTTTACTATTTATGGTTGATGCTGTTTATTAATGTGACGTGTGGGATTGCCATTTTATCAGCGGCAAAACCTCTAGCTCAAGAGAGTATTGGTTTAACAACTACTGAAGCAGCAGCGTTAGTCGGTGTACTAGGAATCTTTAATGGCCTAGGGAGAATTGGCTGGGCCACCGTTTCCGACTATATAGGTAGAACGAATACATACACAACGTTCTTTGTTGTTCAAATCGTATTATTCGCGTTATTGCCCCATACATCGATGGCCATATTGTTCCAAGTGATGCTTGCAATTGTTTACACGTGCTATGGCGGAGGGTTTTCGGCCCTCCCAGCTTACATTGGCGACTTATTTGGTACAAAACAGCTTGGTGCCATTCACGGTTACATTTTAACAGCATGGGCAGCAGCTGGTTTAGCAGGTCCCATGTTCGCAGCGTGGATGAAAGATACAACAGGAAGCTATTCAGCAAGCTTAACGTTCTTTGCAGGATTATTTGTCATTGCCTTAATCGTTTCTTTAGTTATTCGCAAAGATATAAATAAATTGCGGGCCCTAAATGCTGGACAGAGTAAAAGTAAATCTGCAGCTAGCTAACATTTCATTATGACGGCGGAATTGTGGTAAAGTATAAACATGTTATAACTGTTTTTTTACAGGAGGACACCATGAATAAGTACGAAGCAGAATTCAGTAACCTTGTTCGCTCTTTCAGAAAAAAGCATATGGGAAAAGGACCAAGCAAAATCACAACAACATTTTGTAAAAACTGGGCGATTTGCGAGATGGAGGGAAATCTATCACCAGTTGAGAAGTTCATCGCGAGTGCCGATGACGGAAAACAACTGCTCCGGGCTGCACGCACAGAAATGGTGAAAGAAATGTATAGAAAGAATCCTCCTGTTGAGATGGAAGAGTTTCTAGGATGTAAGTATGTTGATTTGTTTGTTGACATTGATATTCATCGTGATTTCGGAATGTCAATCTTCATTTTTGATGAAAATGTGGAAGAAAAATATTCTAAATAACAGGTTTGGCACTTGGTAGCGACCCTGCTAAAGACTTAACCACCGTAGTATTTTTACCTAGTAAAAGTATGTACGGTGGTTTTTTATTTGAACAATCAAGTGGTCAATTTTACAAGGAGTGAGTGAAAATGGGAGAAACAAAACACCAAGGACCTATAAAAGTATCTAAAAAGCCCGCACCTGAGCACTGGGTGAGTCCAGTTCCATTTGGCCTAGGCAAGGTGAAGCCGAAACATATTAGGGACACAATGAAAATCATGTGGGAAAATAAGGACAATATAAATTACGCTAAGAACATCCTTACTAAGGGTGTTTGTGATGGCTGTGCACTAGGAGTTTCAGGCCTTCAAGACCAAACACTAAAGGGTCCGCATATTTGTACCACTCGTTTAAATGTATTACGTCTAAGTACAATGCCTGCCATGAAAGAAGAGATGGTTCACGCAGATATTGATGAACTTAAGAAATATAGTAGTGAAGAATTGCGTCGGTTAGGTCGAATTCCATATCCATTGATTCGTAGAAAAGGCGAAAGGAAGTTTTCACGTCTGGGTTGGGATGAGGCAATGGATATGATTGCAGAAAAGATGAAAAAATTGGACCCTAAACAATATGGGTTTTATTTAACCTCAAGAGGAATCACAAATGAATCTTATTACGTAGCTGCGAAGGTATCCCGTTTCCTTGGGACAAACCATGTTGACAATGCTTCCCGTATTTGTCATTCCCCTTCCAAAACAGCTCTTAAACGTTCTGTAGGGATTGGAGCAAGTAGTGCAAACTATCAAGATTGGATCGGAACCGATGTCCTTTTATTCTGGGGTTCTGTTGCTTCGAATAGTTCACCTGTTTCAACAAAGTATATGTTAGCTGCTAAGAAAAAGGGAACAAAAATTATTGTTATCAATCCATATAGAGAGCCGGCGATGGATAAATATTGGGTCCCTTCTAATACTGAATCTGCGTTATTTGGAACAAAGGTCGCGGATGACTTTTATCAAATAAACATCGGTGGGGATATTGCTTTCATGCATGGTATCATGAAACACTGGTTTGATATGGAAGAATTAGAACATGGTTCGGCCATTAATCACCCATTTGTTCAAGAGCATGTGAATAGTTATAAGGAGCTTAAAGCGAAGGTCCAAGATCAGTCTTGGGAGGAGATTGTGAAGTCTTCAGGGGTAACAAAGGAAAGAATTATTGAGTTGTCTGAACTGCTAGCAAATAGTAAAAGTGCAGTATATGCTTGGGCGCTAGGATTAACGATGCACTCCTTTGCAACAGATAATATCTCGCAAGTTGCCAACCTAGCCCTTTTGCGCGGTCACTTAGGGCGCGAGCATGCTGGTTTGATGCCGTTTCGTGGTCACTCTAGTGTCCAAGGTTCTGGCGAAATGGGGGCGGATCCATTTGTCCTTCCTGGCGGCGGCTGGGATGAGGAGAATGTCAAGAGAATCGAAGACGTATGGAACTTCGAACTTCCAAAGTGGCAAGGTGATATTGTTGGTGTTTCTCTTGAGAATGCTGTGCTTCCAGAAGATAATGAAAGAAAGCTGAAAATGTATTATATGAGCGGTGGTAATTTCTTAGAAACGATGCCAAACCCTGATTTTATTGAGGAGGCATTATCTGAATTAGACATCCGTGTTCACCAGGATATTATCTTTAATACTTCAACACTGGTTGATGCGAAAGAAGCCGTTATTGTGCTTCCAGCAAAAACCCGTTATGAACAAGACGGCGGAGGAACTTCTACCTCTACTGAACGAATGGTTTACTTCTCACCTGAAATTAAAGGGAATAAACAGTTGGTTGAAGAAGCACGATCAGAGTGGAAAATCTACATTGACCTTGCAAAAAGAGTTAAACCTGAAACTGCGCATTTAGTTGATTTTAAGGATGGTCAGTCCATTCGGGATGAAATTGCACTGGCAAATCAAAATTACGACGGCATTCAACATCTAAAGAAACAGGGAGATGTTTTCCAATGGGGAGGCGCATGGTTATGCGAAGGTGGAATTTGTCCAACTCCTGATGGGAAAGGAAATTTAATTCAAGTTGATATTCCAAAACTTGATAAACCAGAAGGCACGTTCTACATTACAACCCGGCGTGGGAAGCAATTCAACTCGATGGTCTACAAAAAAACAGATCCATTTAACGCTGCTGGACGTTACGATGTTTTAATGAGTGAAGAAGATGGAAGAGAGTTAAATATCACAAATGGAGAACCAGTTGTTGTTTATAATCAACATGGAACTTTTCAAGGTAAAGCTCATTTTGCTGATATTACAAACGGAAATGTCGGCCTTCATTTCCCAGAAGCAAACTTTTTAATTCCAAAAGGTGTTTATGATGGGCCTTCAGGAATTCCTCAATATAGTATTGCAGTCAAAGTTGAAAAAGCCGAGCGCTTTAATGCTAGGAAAGATGTTAATTATTTAGAGAAAAAAGTAGAAGACTTAGAAATGGCAGTAGATTAATTGATAATAATGTCCATTTTACTTAAAGTGTGTGTTCAAAAAGTTGACGAATGAAGAACGTCGACAAAGATCGTCACCTCCTGTCACAAAGTCGACACTAGCACGTCCTGTGCGTCGCAAGAAGTTCGAGGCGCGAAAGTTTTGAGGACCGCAAGCCGTATGCCTTTCATATGTGAGGATCAGAAAAACCAAGCAACGAAGAAATTCGCCGTTAATCATTTGGTGACTTTTGAACATCCTCTTAAAAGAAGACCACATTAGCGGAATTTTCACTCTGCTAATGTGGTCTCTTATTTGTTATTCAACCAACAGCCTCTATTTCATTAGGCGGCAGGGTTCTTTGTAGTACTTCTCTTTCTTCTTTGTTCAAAGGCAGTAATGGTAGGCGAACATCACCGACATGTACCCCTCTCATATTTAGCGCTGCTTTTACTGGTGAGGGGCTTGGGGCAGCAAATAATGCATTCATGATTGGGAGAAGCTCACGATGTATCGAAGCAGCCCTTCGGACATCACCTCTCGTAAAGTTATTGACCATTTCTTGCATTTCATTTCCGATAATGTGTGAAGAAACGGAAACAATTCCTGCTCCCCCAATTGATAAGATGGGCAATGTCATTCCATCATCACCACTATATACCGTAAACTCATCAGCCGTCTTACTAATAATTTCTGCCACGGCATCCAAATCACCACTGGCCTCTTTTACAGATACAATATTGTTGATTTTAGAGAGGCCGACAATCGTTTCTACTGACATGTTTACTACACTTCGTCCCGGAATATTATAAAGCATGATTGGTAATGATGTGGAATTGGCAATCGCTTTAAAGTGTTGAAATAAGCCTTCCTGTGACGGTTTGTTGTAATATGGAGCAACAAGCATGATTCCATCGACCCCTGCTTCCTCTGCCTGCCTTGTCAAACTGATCGAAGCATTTGTGTTGTTTGATCCAGTTCCGGCTATGACTGGAACTCTTCCGTCAACAACTTTCACCACAAATTTAAATAAGTCCATCTTTTCCTCTGTTGTCAATGTAGGAGATTCTCCAGTTGTACCAGCTATAACCAATCCATCAGAACCATTGGTTAGTAAATGATTGACTAAAGTTCTCGTAGCAGTAAAATCAACCTCACCGTTATGGTCAAACGGAGTCACCATGGCAGTTAAAACTTGGCCGAAATTCATAACTTCACACCCTTTTGTATAATTTTAAAAATTCAGAGGTGGTCCGGGCCATTCGGAAGTAAACGCAAAAAAGCAACAACGAAGGCTTCGCTGTTGCCGTAGAAACATATTTGTGAAAATCGTTCCTGCGTAAGATAGCCCTCCATATAGTTTCCTATATGACAGCCCTGTATTTATTCAATAGCAGAACCAGCTTCAAGAACATGAGATTCTCCCCGCTTCGGCAAATTCCCCTTTTCACAATAGTCATGGGATCTCATTATCCTCGTATTGTGTACTAATGGTCTTTGCTCCTCTATCCTTACTTCAAAAGTATTGAAATAAGAAAATATTTAATTGAGTGTACTATAACAAAAAATCCCCTTTACTACAAGGCTATTTCAGAAATACTTTTAAAAAAACGTGAATTTCAAAGATTAACTGAAATCTCCACAGCCGCTTGTTCGAACTGAAACTAAAGGACTAAGGTTTTGTTACCGATAAAGTAAGTGAATACTGCATAAAGGAGGAAGTGTAAATGCTAAATGGATGTGATATTTGTTTACCACAGCATCACGGGTATACAGTTTATTTTGTAGGCGGCCAAAGTATTGATCAATTAAAAAAGTACTTTAGATACTTTTCCGAAGAAAAATGGTTCACTGTCAACGAAAAAACCTTTTGGACCGAGGAACCTATCTTCTTCGACCTATTGGATTATCTTGAAGGTCATATGGAGCCAGATAAAGTTTTTGCAGTTTCTTCAAAGAAAGCCGCCCCCTTACAAAACCTTGATGAAATGAAGCGGATCGGATTGTTTCGGGTAGAACGACAAGCCAGTTGGATTGACCAAATCATTGAGGAGCGTTCGATACGAACTCACTACCAGCCCATTGTCAGTGTTAAAAATAATCAGGTTGATATGTTCGGCTATGAACTCCTATCAAGAGGGATAGATGAAAAGGGAGATCTTATTCCCCCATTCAAAATGTTTGAAGCCGCTAGAGTACGTAACAGGTTATTTGCTCTTGATCGCATTTGTCGTCTCGAATCGGTAAAAAATGCTTCAAACATCGACATCACAAATAAGATGATTTTCATAAATTTCATCCCGACAGCCATTTATGTGCCGGAACATTGTCTTTCAACAACTTTTGAGCTTATAAAAAAGGTCAATCTTAAGCCAGAACAAGTCGTCTTTGAGGTTGTAGAAACCGACGAGGTTGAAGATATCGAACATCTTAAATCAATCTTGAATTATTATAAGTCACATGGGTTTAAATATGCCTTGGATGATGTTGGAACAGGTGTGAATGATCTTAAAAAGCTATCAAGTCTAGAACCCCATTTTGTTAAATTAGCTCGGGAGTTTTCTGATGGGGTGAGCGAAGACCTTGGTAAGCAACACGTGGCTGAATCAGTCCTGCAAGTTGCCCGCGATATAAATGCTAAGCCGTTGGCAGAGGGGGTTGAAAGATCAGAAGATATAAGATTCCTAGCTGACATCGGATATGAATTATTTCAGGGTTATTATTTTGCAAAGCCTCAGGAAAATCCAACCCAACATATTGACCAAGAGTTTAGGGGGTGAAATACCACTCTTCTCATAACGTTGTTCTCAACGAAATATTTACATAAATCATTAAGAGACAGCAGATCAACAAACAGACTGTAAAAGTAGGGGATAGTCCGAATTAGCCGTAATAAAAATTCGCTTCTAAGGGAGGAAACCTTTTTGATAGTTATTTTCAAGTGTTGTTCATTGAAACACCTGCAATGTTTTCCTTTTCGTCCCTAAAGATTTATCGTTGCCCCCATTTACCTGCACGAAGGTTGGAAGGAAGGATATAAGGAAATGTTTGAACGTTTAGAAAGTGCCCTTCCCTCCCATGCCGTCAAAGATTTAACATTTGAGTTGCTCCAGCACCGGTTTACGAAGCCAGCTAAAGAAAAACTATCCTATGAGTAAGCTTGAGCTTGAGGAATCCAAAAGAAAGTGGAAATGGGGCCGCTACGGAATCGCAAATACGTTTATCAGGACGAAGAGCAGGAAGATATGAAAGATACACTAGGAGGATATAATGATACTTATTTCCCGGAAGCCAAGTTAGAGTATTTTACGTGACAGTAAAATCTTACAGAATAACAAAGCCCGTCTCATATAAAAGGAAGACGGGCTTTGTTATTGCATAGGACCGGGAAAGAAAAGAATACTTCAACTAAGGACGCCTTTTTGTTGACATAGGCAGGACAATTACTGTTCATGGGTTAGTCTGTTTATAACGAACTTCGAGGGTATTGATTGTAGAGAAGAAATAGCAGGCCTAACATAACGATATCTAATCTAGCCTCGAAAAGAAATAGGATAAAGCCGGCATGTAGAGTAGGAACCTTTGTTATCAATAGCGCGGCAATGATAATGCCCATTAGTGGAAGAGTTGCATATTTCACATACCTATTTGCGACGAGAAGTATTCCGCACACAATTTCAATAGCAGCTACTACATACATAATTGTGATTGAATTAGGTATGCCTAAACTTGTGAAATACTCACCTAAACCATTACCTGTTACCTTTATAAATCCGGAAGTAATAAAAACAAAGGCTGTTACATATCGAACCCATTTTATTGCGGATAAAGAAGTGTTCATGGGTTGTCCTCCTTTCATATAAATGTATATGCAAGAAGGAAGACAAACCATTCCAAATATAGTTTAAATATTGAGAGAATTAGGATTTCTAATCGAAGTGAAATAGCGATAGGGTATTCGGCAATAAAAGCAGTAAACTTAAAAGGAAATAAACAAGTCATAACCATATCCATCACACCGGTGCCTTAACTTTGCCCTGTTGTACGTCTATGCCTCCACATCATATAGCAATAACGGATCGTACAACCGATGCAGAAGCCCATCAAGTCAATACCTGCGGCAGCTAATACCATAAGGCTGAATATAGTCGCAGCCACAGTCCAGCCTAAGAGGCGATCGATAATCCTAAGTAAATGGTAGCGATCCAATGATTGAAAAGCTGTTGCTCTTTATCTTCAGGAATATAGCGATGTAAGGGCTTCTTCAAAAAATTCTTACCAAAATGAATGACAGGATTTTGTTTTGTACTTAACGTGTAAACACCGATGATAAACGGAACAAATAATACTGCGTGATGGGTGACTAACGCTAAAAGGACAGAAACAACAATGAATGCCTGATTCAACTGAACAAGTGGTTTTGGTATGCTCATGGACATCCCCTTTTTGTTAAAATAAATTATACAGGGTAACTTACTCGGGATAAAGGATAAGGCGCTTTAGATAATCTCTCGGAAAATTGTCAAACAGTGTTAGTAATTAGGTGAAAAAGGGGATAGACCTATACAAGCGGTTTAAGGAGGAACCATTTTATGAAGAAAATGATCAGCTATGCCAAGGAGGTCTTGGCTGAGTTTCAAAAGGACAATATTCCAATTTTGGGAGCGGCACAAGCCTACTATTATTTACTTGCAATTGTGCCTATGGTTATTTTGCTATTATCTATACTACCTTACTTAAATATTGATACTGAAACGGTGATGGGTTTTATGCAAAACGTTGTCCCAGGAGGCACCGCGGAAATTTTCCGTGAAAATATTGTCAGCCTAGTGGAGCAGCCTAAAGGTGGTTTATTAACCGTCGGAATTATTGGTACATTATGGTCTGCTTCAAGCGGAGTAAACGCATTTATCCAATCAGCGAACATTGCTTATAACGTCGATGAAACGAGATCATTTATTAAGGTCAGACTGCTGTCGATCCTGCTTACAATAGGGATGGTTATTGCGATTGTCGTTGCTCTTGCCCTCCCAATATTCGGGGATGTAATTATTAATTTCGTGAATAACTTCTTAGGTTTGCCTGAGCAAACGGTTATTCTATTTCAGGTGCTTCGCTGGGTGATCAGTATTATCGTCATGAGTGCCATTTTGATGGCTCTATATCACATCGCCCCTAATAAATCTTTACCATTTCCAGAAATTTTACCTGGGGCAATCATTACAGCGATTCTATGGCAGCTTATTTCATTAGCGTTCTCCTTTTACGTAAGCAATTTTGGCAACTATTCTGCTACGTACGGGAGCCTCGGCGGGATCATTATTTTAATGCTGTGGTTCTTTATCACAGGTATTATCCTCATGGTCGGAGCCGAGATTAATGTGATTCATCACCGAAGGAAGCATGGAGGAGCAAAAGGATAGTATTAAATAGAAGGGGAAGTTCGACAGGCTTCCTCCTTTTGGTTTCCACCTGATGCAGATAAAAGTTATACTGAAACTACTCTTCTTAAGGAAACGAAGGACGTAAATATGAAATTAGTAAAAAAAATTATATTAATCATAGTAGGCTTCCTCTCTTTAGGGCTGGGTTTAGCGGGAATTCTGCTGCCATTATTACCAACAACACCATTTTTATTGTTAGCTGCAGCATGTTTTGTTAGGAGCTCGAATAAGCTGTATTACTGGCTGATAACAAATAAGTGGTTTGGCAGCTACATTAGGGATTTTCGTGCAGGAAACGGAATTCCACTAAAAGCAAAAGTTATCGGTGTAACCACTCTTTGGATTTCGATCATCTATTCTGCATTTTTCATCGTTCCATTAGTGACTGTGAGAATTGTCATGCTGCTCGTGGCCAGCTACTTCACATGGTATATCCTTTCTCAAAAAACGTTGGGATGATTTAGAGAGGCGGTTGAGATGGGGCTCTAATGAATAGAAATGGATTCTAATAAGTTCCCTCTATGTAAGAAAATTTAGTTAATTATTGAAAACGCATTCATTATGTGTTAAAATCCATTCAAGACTTCTTCCGGGAACATCTACATTTCGTGTCGGCAGCAGGCTCCTATTAAAGGGCAGGTATCCCGTGCGGAAGATGCCGGATCTTTCTGGAGAGTGAATAGAGTGTATGCGAATGAAACTTGTTATGTAGTCGGGGAAGCAAAGTCCCCTGGAAATAACCCGATAACTAAGAAATACGATAGTTTTTTTATAGGGTTCGTCATTGATTCGAAAACGAATTTGATTGTTGATGTCGAGTGTACAGCGATGATGGGCATCACAGTTAAATTTGTGCAGAGTCTCTTTGTGGGCCGAAGTATTTTGGACTGCGACGGGGCTGCTGAAGAAGTTCATGCGCGCTATTTTGGATCCTCTCAGAAAGCATTGATTGTAGCTTTTAAACAAGCCTATTATAAATATAAAGAAGCCCTAAATAAATAGGGAGCTGCTTTATCTTACTTTTCGTGGATAAAACCCAGCTGACAAGAATATTATTCTTGTCAGCTGGGTTTTTTATATTAATTCAAGCAGGGGGAATGAAGATGATCGAAGGAGGATTTTTGTACCTGGGTGTAGTTGTTGGGCTGGCGGGGTTGATTGCATACTTTGAATCTAGTTCTAAGAGTAAGTTCTTTAAGTATGTACCAGGCATTGTACTTATTTATTTTGGTGGGGCGATCTTAAAAACGAGCGGCATCATTGGATCGACGGAGGAAATCGACGCAACGTATGGCAACGTTCGAGACGCACTATTACCTATGCTAATTCTATTAATGTTGTTGAATTGCGATTTGCGTAAGCTGGTTAAGCTTGGCCCTAAGATGCTGATTGGGTATTTTGCAGCATCTCTTAGTATCGTTCTGGGTTTTGTTATTACGTATTTGTTGTTCCAAGGATTATATGCACCGGAAACTTGGCAGGCTTTTGGGGCATTGGCTGGAAGCTGGACAGGTGGGTCGGCGAACATGGTGATTATTCAAGGGATATTGGATGTGCCTGAGAATATTTTCGGCTATGCCTTGATCATGGACACTGTGAACTACTCGACATGGGTCATGATCATGTTCTGGCTAGTTCCTTTTTCAGGTGTGTTTAATAGATGGGCAAAAGCAGACACCTCCCATCTTGATGAGATTACTGCTGAACTGAAAGAAGAACATGATGAAAAGCAGCAAAAATCAATATCATTTGTTCACCTAATGGGATTATTCTCACTCGCTATCTTTATTTCAGCTGTAGCGGCTAAATTTGGGGAGTTGCTTCCTGAGTTTGGAACGGTTGTAAACGCCACAACATGGACGATTCTCATTGTTTCAATTGTCGGTGTAGTGCTAGCCATGACAAGGATAGCGAAAGTACCTGGATCGATGGATGTGGCAAATGTGTTGCTTTATGTTGTCATTGCTTTAATCGCTTCACGTGCTGACTTTACCCAGTTGTTTCAAGCACCCATCTATATCGTATCTGGATTTGTCATTCTAGCGATCCATGGGCTTGTGCTTATGATTGCAGCTAAACTATTCAAAATGGACCTTTTTACCTTAGGTGTTTCAAGTCTTGCTAATATTGGTGGAATGGCTTCAGCGCCGCTCCTTGCAGGTGCATACCATCGGTCTTTGATTCCCATTGGAGTATTGATGGCACTAGCTGGTTCTTTTCTAGGAACTTATTACGGGTTGCTCGTTGCTAAAATTCTATCATTCTTATAATAAAGAGGAGACATACTTGTGAAGATTATAGATCTGACTTGTCAGAAACGTCCGGTTAAACTAAAACGGACGTTTAAAACTGCATTACGACATGTAACGGAGATTGACGTTGTTGACGTCCACATAAAGCTTGAGGATGGATTAACGGGAATAGGGTCGGCTTCCTCCACCTGGCAGATTACCGGAGAGTCATTAGAAGGGATCGTAGCCGCGGTAAACGGTCCGATAAGGGAAGTAGTGTTAAATAAAAATATTTTTCATCTTAGAAAAATTAGTGAGACTGTTGAAAAAAGCTGTGCAGCTAATACAAGTGCGAAAGCTGCTGTCGACATTGCTTTACACGATGCCTATTGTAAGACTTATGGCATTCCATTGTACGGCCTTCTTGGCGGCAAAATAAATTCCTTAGAAACGGATATGACGGTCAGTATCGATGAACCAGAGATCATGTATGAGGCTGCACAAAAAAGGGTGGCTGAAGGGTTTAATGTATTGAAAATTAAGGTAGGGAATGACCAGAAGCTTGATCTTCGTCGCATTGAAAAAGTTCGTTCAGCGGTTGGTAATGATGTTCTGTTACGGCTTGATGCGAATCAGGGATGGAATGGTAAACAGGCCGTCGAAATCATTCACTTATTAGAACGCGAGAAGATGGGGATTGAACTTGTGGAGCAGCCGGTACCTGTGGATGATCTTGAAGGGTTGAACTTTGTGCGAGAACGAGTTTCCACTCCAATTATGGCAGACGAGAGTGTGTTCAGCCCACGGGATGCCTTTCGTTTAGTGAAGAACGGGGCAGTGGATCTTCTCAATATTAAGTTGATGAAATGCGGCGGGGTACGCCGTGCCTGGCAGATTGCTGATATGTGTGAAGCGGCAGGGGTTCAATGTATGATCGGAAGCATGATGGAATCTATCGTCTCGGTTACAGCAGCAAGCCACCTTGCTGCTGCCCATCCGAACATTACCTACTATGATCTTGATGCTCCTTTATGGATGGAAGATGAGAAAATGAAAGGGGGAATGCGATTCGAAGGAAATGCTGTCCATCTGCCAGATGTTCCTGGAATCGGATTTTACAATTAATTCATGGAGGTGTTTGTTTTGTATAAAAAATGGTTCATTCTATCCCTGGTGGTTATTCTTGGCTCGTTTTTGTTTGCCCCGTTACCTTCAGAAGCTAAGGAGAAGTCAGAAAAGGAAACCGCCTATGTTGATGTTTCCGTAGCTACGCTTTGGTCTGAGCCAGACATCACTCGTCCCATCGATGCTCCATCTGTAGGAAACCCAGTGGACATGTGGCAATGGACAGAAAGCATGTCACTGGATCAGAAACTTTGGCTTGTCGGCAATCTGCAAACACAAGCTCTTTATGGCCAAAAGGTCACGATTCTCGAAGAACGTGGGAATTGGGTGAAAGTAGCCGTCCATGGTCAGCCGACACCGAAGAGCGAGTTAGGTTATCCTGCATGGATGCCGAAAATTCAGTTGGCTGATGAAAGTAATTTTGCTAAGTTGAAAGAAAATAAATCATTCGCTCAAGTGAAGGATACGACGGCATGGCTTTACGATGATAAACAGCAAAAGGTTGAATTCAAAGAAATCAGCTTCAATACTAAGCTCCCTGTCATAGCTCAAGCAGGAGACATGACACTAGTGGCAACACCTAGTGATGATATGAAATGGATTTCTTCAGAAGCGGTTACTGTTTACGATTCACAGCAGGAGATACCTGACCCGACTGGACAAGATCTAGTAGAAACAGGGAAACAGTTTTTAGGACTGCCATATCTTTGGGCGGGAGTATCTGGTTTCGGTTTTGACTGTTCCGGTTTTACCCATACCATCTATAAAGCCAATGGCATAACTATTCCGCGTGACTCTTCCGTACAAGCGACACACGGAACTCCTGTTGCTAAAGAGGAGTTGCAAAAAGGGGACCTACTGTTCTTTGCTTATAATGAAGGCGAAGGTTCCGTCCACCATGTAGGCATGTATATCGGTGATGGTCAAATGATTCATTCCCCTAATACTGAAAGCACGGTCGAGATTATTGATGTTTTTGAATCAGATTACTATTCCTCTGAGTTTTCAGGTGCCAGAAGATATATTGACTAGTTATTTACTAGGTCAGTCCCATCCGCGGACTGGCCTTTTATAATAAACGCTTCTAAATATGCAATTATAGCGGTGTTTCGTGCAATTAATCAGGATTGTGTGCAATTATCGTGAATGTCCTGCAAATAGTTGGCTAGAAGGAGTTATTTAAACCAGCCTTTTTCCCTAAATCGGGAAATGGCTTCAATTCGGTTGCTTACTTCAAGCTTATCAAGAATGACAGAAATATAATTGCGAACCGTCCCTGGGGTAATGTACAGCTGGTTAGATATTTCCTTTGTATTTTTGCCATTGGCCATCAACTGAATGACCTGCTTTTCACGTTCTGTCAATGGATTTTCATTGTCAAAAGCCATATCAACAAGTTCCGGAGCAAATATTCGCTGACCTTCCATGATAATTCGAATAGAGTTTGCTAAATCTTCACTTGGGCTATCCTTTAATAGGTAGCCGCTCACCCCTGCCTTTTGGGCCCGTTCAAAGTAACCAGCTCGTGCAAAAGTAGTTAAAATAATGACTTTACAGGGATGGTCTTTCAGCTCTTCTGCTGCATCGAGCCCGCTTTTTATCGGCATCTCAATGTCCATCATGCAAATATCGGGATTGTGCTGTTTTACCAGCGTACATGCTTCTTCACCATTTTTGGCTTTGCCGATAACTTCCATGCCTTCTTCTAAGTCTAGCAAAGAACCGAGAGCCCCTAGCAGCATGCGTTGGTCTTCAGCAATTACAATACGAATCACACTAACTCCTCCTGTTCCTTTTGTTGAATGACATTAGGCACCCGAATATGAAGCGTTGTTCCATTTGATGAAAGAATCTCCAAACTGCCGTTCACAAATTCCAAACGCTCTCTCATACCCTGAAGCCCATTCCCCTGGTATGATTCAAGTTGATCGGCCATACCCTTCCCATTATCGTCTACTGCAATTAAAACTTCGTTAGGATGCTGCTTTATAAAGACGTTACAGGAGGAAGCCTTACTATGCTTGACGACATTGGTGACAGCTTCCTTCAAACACATACTGAGCACATTTTCGACTAGCAAAGGGGTATTCGTAAGCTTGGGACTCCCTTCTATAGTAAAGTCTATTTCCGCAGCTGTTAAAATTTGCTGAATACGAACTATTTCATCCTCGAGTTTGGCCCCTCTCATGTTTGAAACCATCTCACGTACTTCCTTTAGTGCTGTCCTTGCCGTTTGGTGAATATCATTAATCTCACTTTTAGCTGAGTCAGGTTTCACCTCTACTAATTTTCCGGCAAGGTCACTTTTCAAACCAATCAGGGATAGTTTCTGACCTAGAGTATCATGTAAGTCGCGGGCAATTCGTTCACGTTCTTCGATCACCATTAGTTGAGAAATCCTTTTATTGGCATCTTCTAATTGACCTTCTAATTTCTCACGCTTGTTACGATAGTACATGGTGAATGGCAGCAAAATGACACCAATGACACAAATAATCATAAAGGGAAGTTGAGGGAAAATTAGTTCATAATGTGTGAAAAAAACCATGGTTATCGCTGCAACCGTAGTGAGAAGGTGAACGATGTATAATGTAATAAATCCGCTTTTGTATTGAATGTTTCCAATAAAAAAGGCTAAAAAAAGCGCAAAATATATATAACCAAAAAATATCGTCATTACAATGCTTATTGCCATTTCTATACTTACCCATAAATAGACGATCCGGGTATTTGAAATAAATGATAATCGATAGGAAAGAAAAAACAGTAACGTCATGAAAACTCCAAAACCAATCTCCAGCATGGATGAGGATCTGAATATGAAAAAGAAAGGCAGACCACAAAAAATAATCCATACATAGAGGCTAAGGCCCGTGTTTTTTGGGATAATATGATACCAGTTCTGCATAGCGGCCTCCTTTTAGCCAACGTCTTGTTATAAATACAGGATATAATATAATAATAGACCCTGTCACTATTATTCCCTAAGTGTTAGGTGCTGAAAAAAGCAAGAGGACATAACAAAAAGCCCATTCCATACGTTTGAATGGGCTTTTGCAATGTTTTATTTATCCTGAAAGCTTGGGTTTTTACTGCCCATTTTCGTGCTTGATGTTGGTTTTTCCAGAAGGTGTTTAATTTCCTTAAAGCTTACAAAAGACTTGTTTTCCGTATCGTATAGACGGAAACGAATGGATTTTAAGCTGGAAGCTAGGGTAATTGTTGTTGCCTTCTGTAATGGCGGTGTGGATTCATGTGCTTTTTCCAAGTGGTAGTTAGGCACCCTTGGGCTTAAGTGATGCACATGGTGAAATCCGATACTGCCTGACACCCATTGTAGGATTTTCGGCAGCTTGTAATATGAACTGCCATCTACAGCTGCTTTCACAAAATCCCATTGTTCTTCATCTTCAAAGTAGGAATCTTCAAATTGGTGCTGTACATAAAATAACCAGATGCCAAGTGTCCCTGACACGTAAAGAATCGGGATTTGAATAATGAGAAACGCCTGCCAGCCAATCGCCCAAATTAGTAGAGCATAGATAGCGGCAACTACTGTATTGGTTAAGTAGGTGTTCATGCGCTCCCTACGTTTTGCTCCTTTACGGTTAAATCGGTTAGATATTAAGAACAGGTAGATCGGTCCTAGCCCAAACATCACAATCGGATTACGGTAAAGGCGGTAAGACATTCTTTCCCAAAAGCTTGCAGCGATATATTCATCCACTGTCATTACCCAAACGTCTCCTGTACCACGCTTATCCAGGTTGCTGCTTGTCGCGTGGTGGATGGAATGGTCTCGTTTCCATTTTTCAAAAGGAAACAGGGTGATGATACCAGTAATTGTACCAATGATTCGATTGGCCTTTTTATTTTTGAAAAAGGATTGGTGTGTACAATCATGGAAGATAATAAAGATCCGAATGACAAACCCTCCGGCTAGGATTGCAAGGGGCAAGGTTAACCAAACAGAAATGGCTAAACTCTGATACGCAAGAAACCAAAGGATGAAAAACGGAAGAAGTGTATTGATAAGCTGTCTTATAGCTGCAATTGCATCCGGCTTTGCAAACGAGGCGACATTCTTTTTTAATTGAGCTTGTTTTTGTTTCTCCATGCGATTACTCCTTATTCGTGCATACTTTTAATAGTATCTCTATCATAGGAAAAGACACCAAGCAATGTAAGACATAAACGTCAGGTAGACTATATGACATTTGTCATATAGTACATTCTTATTTATAGTAAATAAATCCACCAAAAAAATACCACCTCAGGTCATCCAATATTTGGATGACCTGAGGTGGTATTTTTTTGGTGCTTTAGAGTAACAGGTAGGCGATCGGGGTTACGATGATGATTGTCAGTATTGTACGCTCAATCCAAATCACAATTAGTTTCGGAATGCTTACAGGAATGTCTGTTGAAAGGATACAAGGAATGAGAGCTGAAAAGAATAGAATCGCAGACACGGACAAAGTAGCAATTACGAATTTGGTGATCAATGGGGCATCTGCAACAATCAGGGCTGGCAGGAACATTTCAGCGATTTCGATGGCGGACGCTTTAGCAGCTAGCATGGGTTCAGGTACTTGCATGATCCAGGTGAATGGGTAAAAGATATAACCCAAAGTATCAAAAAAGGGTGTAAATTCCGCAAGCACCAGTCCGAATAATCCTACTGATAAAATTGATGGGAGGATGGCCATTGTCATGATCAAGCCATCTTTTAAGTTCATCCAAATATTTTTGCCTAGTGACGGAGATTGTTCGGCTGCCTCCATCGCTTGTGACCAGGCGGTTTTGAGCCGGTTTCTCTTGATCACCTGTTCTGGATGTCCTTCACCATCGAAGTATTCGTCACTTATTTTACTTAGCGGCCAAATTCGTACTGTGATGGCTGTGACGAGAAAGGTGACAAATAATGTGACCCAGAAATACGTGTTCCAAATCTCCATTAACCCAAGCGTCTTGGCAACGACAATCATGAAGGTCGCTGATACGGTCGAAAACCCAGTTGCAATAATCGTTGCTTCCTTCACCGTATATTTGCCTTCCTTAAACACGCGGTTTGTAATCAACAATCCGATTGAATAGCTGCCGACAAAAGAAGCAACAGCATCAATAGCTGAACGTCCTGGCGTTTTCCAAATTGGACGCATAACGGGTTGAAGCAAGACACCGATAAACTCAAGCAGTCCATAGCCGACGAGTAAAGAAAGGAAAACGGCGCCTATCGGGACGAGCAAGCCAACTGGTATAACCAGTTTTTCAAAAAGAAAGGGCCCCATGTTGGCATTGAATAACCAGCCAGGTCCGAAATCAAAGATCAGCATTGCAGCAACGGCGACACCGATAACTTTGAATAACGATAGGACGATGTTCACGGCATCTTTGTTCCACGAACGATTGACGAACGGATAGACAGCACCAAGTATGATGATAATGAGTGCATAATAGGGGACGAAGCTTGCGAATGTCGTCTGAATATAGGTGACAATGTGATCGAGTGGAATGGAAGAGGTGCCGTTGATTGTAATCGGTTTGAAAAAGGTGAAGATACCGATCGTGCTGAATAGGGAAAATTTAATTAAATTTACACGAGACGGCCCAGATGGATCAAGTTGAACTTCTTTTTGTACTGATTCCATTTTTCTTACCCCCCAGTAATAGAATGTTCAGATAATAATCCTCAAATAAAGAAGGGCGAATATGACATATCGCCCTTTATCTCATACAATAGCCCGTCAAAAATGACAGCATCACGTGAACAGCACTTTTCACTGACATACCGCCTAGATCTTTACGTGGATCGAGACAGACAATATCGATTGCCTTCACTTTTGGATGTTCCCCAGCAATTTGAACAGCTTCGAACAATTCCTCTGTATACATGCCTCCGGGTGTCGCAGCGGGGGCTGCAGGGTTATGGGCTATATCCAGTACGTCCATATCGACCGTTAAGTAAATCGTATCGACCTTCCCGTCCAATTGCTCTAATGCTTGCGTGATCACGTGTGCGATTCCTTTTTTTCTAGCCTGTTTCATCGTCGTGTAATGTACTTCATGCTCATCAGCATAATTTTTCAATTCTTTGGCATTAAAAAATCCATGAAGTCCGATGTTGTGCACATGTTTTCCTTCGACGGTTCCGCTTTCGATCAAATTACGAATCGGCGTTCCATTCGCTGGACCAAACGCATTTAAATCACGTAAATCAAAATGTGTATCGAGCTGTAAGATACCAACTGTTTCATCAGGATGAGCTTTTTTCCAACCCTTGACCAACATCGCCGTAATGGAATGGTCGCCGCCCATCGTAACAGGTAATGTATGGGGATGATGGCTTCTTATTGCCACCATTGCCTGCTCAATTTGCTGATGGGTGTAGGGTATGTCCGTGGCATGCTGTTTCACATTGCCAAGATCAATCGCCTTCAGTTTGGCTAAATCGATGTCTTCGTCGAGATTGTACGTGCCGAAGGACTTCCATGCCTGGCGCATCGCTTCAGGGTTATCACTGGCGGCAGATGTACTGATAGACGACTTCGAAAGTGGC
This sequence comes from Halobacillus amylolyticus, assembly GCF_022921115.1. Taxonomy (NCBI): domain Bacteria; kingdom Bacillati; phylum Bacillota; class Bacilli; order Caryophanales; family Bacillaceae; genus Halobacillus; species Halobacillus amylolyticus. The sequence continues at coordinate 2,796,096 of NZ_CP095075.1, forward strand.
ACCCCGAGAATCGTCACATCGTAATCAGGCCAGCTGGGCGAAGACTCCCCAACTGTTTCAATCCATTCATGGACCTTGAGATCACTTGTTCTATCCGCTTGTTTAGACCAGACCATACTGGGGCGATCTAGCATTGGATAAGGATAGTTTGTCATTGCAGCTGCCCTCCTACGACCAGCGGTTCGCCTGCTTTGATGACGGTATCCACATGGTTCATGCCATATTGGTAAGAGAGAGTGAGGTAATTTGGCACATCAAAAATTGTCACGTCGGCTTTTTTGCCTTGTTCAAGACTTCCTGCTTCTCCTGCACAGCCAATCGCGTGGGCAGCGTTGATCGTTGTTGCGGTCAATACTTCTTCTGGTGTCATCCCCATTTTTAAACAGCCCAAATTCATGATGAACGGCAAGGAAATGGTTGGGGAAGAACCAGGGTTAGTATCAGTTGAGAGCGCTACGGCTACTCCAGCATCGATCATTTTTCTAGCTTGTGCGAATTCTGCCATTAGAAAGAATGCTGTACCTGGGAGCAATACACCGACGACTCCAGCATTCGCCATATCTTTAATTCCTTGTTCAGATGCTTTTAAAAGGTGATCGGCTGAGATGGCACCAACGGAGGCGGCTAACTCCGCTCCGGCATAAGGCTCAATTTCGTCGGCATGGATTTTAGGAATTAACCCATGCTCTTTACCAGCTTCTAAAATTCGTCTAGATTGTTCTGGTGTAAAAACGCCTCGCTCACAAAAGACGTCGTTAAAGGTAGCGAGATTCCTGTTAGCGATCTCTGGAATCATTTCATTAATCACGCGATCGACGAAGGGTTCAGGGTTTTCCTTTTCGGCCATTGGAATCGCGTGAGCTCCCATAAACGTTGATACGAGGTCAACGGGGTGGTCTTTAGACAACTGTTGGGCAACTTCAAGCTGCTTTATTTCATGCTCAAGCGTCAAGCCATAGCCGCTTTTCGCTTCCACAGTTGTCACCCCATGTAACAAAAACTGATCCAAGCGTTTTCTTGATTGTTCATAAAGCTCTTCATGGCTCGCCTCCTGTGTGGCACGAGTGGTTGCATGGATTCCACCGCCAGCTTCCATGATTTCCATGTACGTCTTTCCTTTCAGGCGCATGGCATACTCATTTTCTCTCGTTCCGGCATGAACAAGGTGGGTGTGTGGGTCAATCAGTCCCGGTGTAACCACCTTTCCTGTGGCATCAATATGATTGTCAGGGACCACTGAATCTTGGAATTTTTCACGGATCCTTTGATCGCTCCCTGCTTCTACGACTTTCCCATCTTCCATATAAATAGCGCCATTTTCGATCACCTCAAACTGGGACATGGCTCCTTTTCTTGCTGGTTTATCTGAATGACCAGCCATTGTAATTAATTGCGCCGCATTGGTAATAAGCAACTTTTGTGTCATAAAAATCCTCCCTCCTAGTCCTTTTTCAGCATAGGTATGTGAATGCCTTTTTCCTGAGCTGTCTTTTCGGCAAGTTCATAGCCAGCATCGGCGTGACGGGCGACGCCCATGCCAGGATCTGTCGTCAATACGCGTTCCAGGCGCTGCTCTGCATCCTTCGTACCGTCAGCTACAATCACCATTCCGGCGTGAAGAGAATAGCCCATGCCAACACCGCCGCCGTGGTGAACACTAACCCAACTTGCCCCGCCGACGCTGTTGATCATTGCATTCAAGATTGGCCAGTCGGAAACCGCGTCACTGCCATCTTTCATGGATTCCGTCTCTCTATTTGGTGAGGCAACAGAACCAGAATCAAGGTGATCACGGCCAATAACGATTGGTGCACTTAATTCACCGCTAGCCACCATATCGTTAATAATTTTTCCAAATCTCGACCGTTCACCGTAGCCAATCCAGCAAATACGTGAAGGCAGACCCTGGAAGCTGATTTTTTCGCGTGCCATGCGAATCCAGTTGCATAAGTGTTCATTGTCACTGAACTCTCTTAGAATGACTTCATCTGTTTTATAAATATCTTCTGGGTCTCCAGATAATGCCACCCAACGGAAAGGCCCTTTACCTTCGCAAAACTGTGGACGAATGTACGCAGGAACAAAGCCAGGGAAATCAAAAGCATTCTCAACCCCTTCATCCTTAGCGACTTGACGGATGTTGTTGCCGTAGTCAAACGTAATGGCCCCTTGCTTCTGCATGGTGAGCATTGCCTGAACATGCGTGGCAATACTGCGTTTTGATAGTTTAATATATTCTCCGGAGCTCTTTTCGCGAAGATTTGTTGCGGCGGAAAGATCCATATCAACAGGAATATACCCATTCAAAGGGTCGTGTGCTGACGTTTGGTCTGTCAGTGCATCTGGAATGAAACCCTTAGCAATCATTTCAGGCAAAAGCTCTGCCGCATTACCTAACAAGCCAATCGACAGGGATCTACCCTGATCGCGGGCTTGTTCTGCCAGTTGAATAGCTTCATCAAGGCTGTCGGTGGATGTATCCAGGTATTTTGTATCTAAACGACGCTGAATACGATGCTGGTCAATTTCAATCGCAATACAGACCCCGCCGTTTAACGTAACAGCTAATGGCTGTGCACCACCCATACCACCGAGTCCAGCTGTTAAGGTGATTTTGTTTTTTAAACTTCCATTAAAGTGCTGTTTGGCACACTCAGCAAACGTTTCATACGTCCCTTGAACAATCCCCTGGCTGCCGATATAAATCCAGCTTCCTGCGGTCATTTGGCCGTACATCATTAAGCCTTTTTGATCGAGTTCATGGAAATGATCCCAGTTTGCCCAGGCAGGGACAAGATTAGAATTAGCAATCAACACTTTTGGTGCATCTTTATGGGAGCGGAAGACAACAACAGGTTTTCCAGATTGGATGAGCAACGTTTCATCTTCCTCAAGGTTTTTCAGTGATTCAACAATCGCCTCGTAGCATTCCCAGTTACGGGCGGCCTTGCCGATCCCGCCATAAACGACGAGTCCATCCGGATTTTCTGCCACATCTGGATGCAAGTTATTGCTTAGCATCCGTAAGGCAGCCTCCTGGATCCAGCCCTTTGTGTTCAATTCCGTTCCGCTATATTGTTTTACTTTTCCTGGTTTCGTTTCAGACATCATTTTCATCCTTCCAAGTTTACTTTTTCTGATAAATAAATGGTATCAACAGTCGACACTTAAAAATAGATGATTAAATTTTGAATTTATGTACTTATACTCGATAAAGGTAAATATATGACAAAAAGCGCTTACATTTTATAGCATTCTTTTTTAAAAGTGGAGAAATATTAGATTTGTGGAGAAGGAAGAGTACATCTATTAGTTGAAGTGGCGGTTACTTTGAGTGAATACTTATAGGTGCATAGTAGAATAAACTGTTAGCTAAAACTCACCGTACCTCTATAATTATTCCTTTACTTAGATAAAAAAGTACTAAATTACGACGAATATTGATAAAATTTTGTTGTCTCCCCCAGGGAAGGGGGTGATAACTTGGATACTCAGGAAGTAGTTAAAAATTTCAACAACTTTGAGTTAAAGGTCATGTATGAATCTACGCTAAACCACCTTAGTCATCACGGATCCGAGGTCTTAGAATTCTTAGAAGATCTCTTGTTCTTATTAACTGAAGAAATTCAGAATAGGAACATCTGGTAAAGTCAGAATCCGTTTAATCTAAGTCAGTTGTTCTGGTAGCGCCGTGGCGATAAAGGGGGAGGCTTATATAATTAAGGTTACCAACTGTGAATCTACTATCCCCACTAGATATCCATAGGTATCACTCGCTGAAATAACACATCACGTAACTTTAATTAAAGGCTATAAATATTATGCCCCCTCATTATGTATTAGTGTGTTTATTCGCCATATTTTCTCAATGTATTATAAACACTCTCGATATAAGCTGAGAGGCGAGTAAATGTTCTCCAACGCACAGAATGTCAATATTGGCCGATTTACAACGCTTAGTACTTAGTGAAAAAGCCCAACCTCCTCCTTGGTGGAGAGAAGTCAGGCTTTCGTTATCCAGACATCATCCGTTGGTATTAAGCACTTATTCTAACTATATATCGTTAATTATTACGGGAGTCTGTTAATCTCTTAAAGGCAGATGGTTTTAAAGTAGTAGAAAACGTCTTATTTTCCTCGTCCTCTTTTCCCCCAGTTTGAACCATTCCATGATTAAGGTTCATCATGTTCTTCACACCACGAGCAATCCCCATTAGGGAAAGGATAAATAGCACTAGAAAGAGTAAAGGAACCCCTACTAACCACTGTACATTTGTTTGCAGTGTATCATAATACATTCCTACAATAGATGCCCATTCAAAGGTAATGGGGGTGGGGGACCTGCGCCTAACCCATAGCCCACCTTTGTCCCTCCGAAAAAGAGTTCGAATACACCTAAATGTATCATGACAAGTAAAGATTGAATGGTCTGTCTTGTAAATAATGTTACAAGACTTCCTTTTATATGGGGGATAAGATGGTGACGATAGATATGGTAGGGCCTACCCCCTAGCACCTTGCTCGACGTCACATATTCTTTCTTTAAAATCACACTCGTTTCATTCGCTATCAGAATAATGGCAGGAGGGGCCAATAGAATACTGATCACAATAGCCTCAACTACAAGTCGAAAGGCGAGGTCAGTTGGAAAGCCAGAGATAGGTTCCCAGAGCAGTGGCTTGAGGAAGTTGTAGGCAATCAGGGACGCAGGGATGAAATATAATACTGAAATTGTATTTTCAACAATTTTAAATCTCCCCTTATATCTAAACCCGAGAGGAATTCCGATTAAAAAGGCAAGTGAAAAGCTAATGAAGGCTATAGAAAGTGAACCAATAATTGTAAACTTAGCTCCCTGTAATATGTAATGAAAAAGGTGATTTCCATTCATATCTGTACCTAAGATAGAATGCTCGAAGGGTGCAAAAGGCGGGCCGATCAGTTTGGTATTCTCATCATATAAAAAAGGAGTTTTAAGGACATAAGAGTCGAAAAAAATCATATGTACAAAGCTCCCTGCTAACATAAGAAGAATAAATCCTGCGCCTAATAGTAACAGGGGCTGCTTACTTACCTTTTTAATCATAAAGAAACCTCCTGCTTTGTGAATAAGTATAGTGCTAATTCAATCGTCTTCAGAAACAAATATATCGGCAAGAAAAAAGTAGAGCTGTTACGAAGAATACAGGCGGCTGAGAATAAATGAGTAAAAAGGAAGTCATACCAAAGTTCTCAAATAAATATTCAACAATTAATAGATTACTAATCATAATACTAATAAGAAACTTAGCTTGGTACGCAAGCCTTACGAACATATTTCGTAAAATGTGCTTGAGTAAAATAGATAATTTAGTTAACCCCTTACTCTTAGCAAGATCATAATAAGGTTCTTGTTTCTCCTTCTCAACTAACTCCAACATCGATTGAAAAAAGTACATCGTTGGAAGCACAGCTAAAACTAAAGCGGGGACTAGGACAGCCTCTTCTACTCCGGCGCCCGAAAACTTAGCAAAGCTCACCCCTGTCTCTAAATATAACCATACAAGGAACATCTGTGAGGCTACAACGAAAACAACATCTGGAATGCTTTGTAAAAACGATGATGATGATAGACCTAGCTTATAAATCCTTGTTGGACCATGCCATAAAATAATCGTTCCCATGAGAGCGACGAAGAAAGAAACACTTAGGGCAATACTCAATACAGATAAGGAGCTTGCAAAGGCTTTAAATATAATAGGAAAAAGGCTTCTTTCTACACCAGAAGTCGGATTTGTATAGACCAATGATTCTGGTCGTAACATTTGTCCCCAAACATCTGAAATTGCCTGAAGGCCCGGCCAAACAAAACCGCCCACTGTCATAAATAAAGGTGAAATACTGATGATAAAAATACCGAATATTAAAAAGACAGGTTTCAAAAGTTCACTTACTAAATAGGAGCTCCATCTCAAAGGTCTCAAAGTGTCCCCCTCCTTTTTTGAGGCCGCTGAAAAATGACGTTTGTTCATTTCTATAAAGAATGTATTTGGCATTTTTGTTATGGGCCATATGATTTATGTGTACAAAGACCTCAGATATACAAATTGATGAATAAAAACATGTATATCAGTGCTCTCTTGGTGGGTTCCGTTATAAAAAAGAGAAAGGTGGCTGGGAAACGACTCGCTCGTGGGCGAACGCCGAGCCTCTCAGTCGTTCCTCCCTCGGGGTCTCGCCATTTCCCCGCCACCTCATGATCATTAAGATGAACGGAACCGTGATTCTGTCCCTAACCTTTATTCCGGATAACGGCTTTTTAATTCAACAACCCATTCCCATCATTCCTGCAATAATAAATAAGCTTAGCTATACAATAATGGAGTGGGTCATCTTCTTTTTTTTACTATAAACAGACTTTTTTTCCCTTTTCTCTCTATATTATAGGAAACTTGTCTAACGAACCACCCTATTTATGGAAAACTGCATTTATAGTTCAGGCTCTTTATCAAGGTTTAAACTATTGTAGCTGCGGGAAAAAACTGTAACAAATTGTTTATAGGAGGAGAGGAATGGCTAAATTTGATAAAGTAGTTAACGTCGTTCGGGAAAATTTCGTTCCCGAATTCCAAGCCCAAAAATATGATGAAGCACCATGGGCCGAACTTACAAAGCCAGTTAATCAAGCAAAAGGGGTTCTTATTTCAACTGGTGGTGTATATCTCTCAGGCACTACTCCTTTTACGGACCATTATGGACTTGGTGATCCATCGTACAGGGAAATCCCGCTAGGTACAGCCAATGATAAACTTCAGCACTATCACGAGCATTATGATCATACCAATGCCAATGAGGATGTGAATTGTATTTTTCCACTTGAACGTTTAAGTGAAATGGTGGAGGAAGAGGAGATTGGTTCACTAAGTGACTATCACTACAGTTTTATGGGGTATATTCCCATACCTCATCCGCTTATAACTAGAACGGCTCCTGATGTGGCCAATAAGCTGAAACTGCAAGATGTTGACTTTGCATTCATCGCACCTGGCTGACCGGTTTGCCAACAGTCGGCCGGTCTGGTCGCAAGAGTATTGGAATCACAAGGTATTCCTACGGTTACATTGAACATGTTTAGAGAAGTTGCTGAAAACATCAAAATTCCGCGGGTCTTGAATTTGCGTTTTCCTTTTGGGAGCCCTTTAGGTGTACCAAACAACAAGGAACAGCAAAAAGATGTGATCAAAGAAGCACTGAATTTACTTGAAACAGCTGATCAGCCTGGTGTCATTAAGGAATCAGGAATCACGTATAAATAGAGATCTTGGCCGTGGCTGTCTCATCAATAGAGACAGCCACTTTCTCGATTACAATTGATTGGGAACTTGGCCTGATTTTACGATGGGGCCCTACGTTGATTTTGCATTCAATGAATTCTACGATACTCACGAGGTGTTTGACCAGTCGTTGCTTTAAATACCCGACTAAAGTAATTCGGTTCATTAAACCCTGTCGAATGGGAAATATTTTTAATTGTTTCATCGGAAGAAGTCAGCATTTCTTTTGCCTTTTGTACACGTATATAACTCAACATTTCCCGAAAAGAACGCTTATATTGACTTGATAGAATATGACTAAAATAGGAAGGACTGCGCCCAACGTGGTTCGCTACTTGCGTTAAGGAAAGCGTTGGGTCTTCGTAATGATCTTCTATATACGATATAGCTTCCTCTATGATGTCAATTCTCGCAGCTTGGGGATGCTTTTCGATCGATTGCAGCAAATTGTTTATAAACAGAATCATATCCTGGACAATTCGGTAAAGGACCGGACTGTATAAAATGGTGTCAAATACTTGCTTATAGTTTTCCTCGCTCATCTCGTCCGTGATCCCTTTGCGAATCATGAAACGACGGATTTGAGCGAGAATACTCGTCAAGCGCGTCCGCAACAATCCAGGATCAGGGAAGGGTGGTTCTATGCTAAAAAACTGTTCATACATCCATGTTTTAATATCAACTCCTCGCCCCTCATCCATCATATACACCCAATTACGCTGTTCCTTCATCGTTAAAAAAGGATCCATGTCTCTCCAATCATGATTATGTAATGAACTTAATACTTGTTGGTAGCCCGTAAAAAAGGTCGTCTCCATAACTTTGCGCAGCCTCATATAGATTTGGTGGAGGGACTTTTGACTTTCTTCTGAATGAACAACGATCGCCAAAGGCTTCCCTGAAGAACGCTCCCACTCTCGCAAGAAACGCTGGGCTTGTTTGAAAGGGTCGAGGAAAGCTTCCTGGAATACGAGTGTAATTCGGTCACTTGTTGAAAACACCAGCGGTTTATAATAAAAATCAAACTGATCGATGAAGATCCTTAAAGCACTTAAGTCATCCATGAATTCTGTTTTTACTAAATAGACGGGGTATGGAAAGGGAAGGTTTTCACCTATAAATAACGATTCATACCTGGCAGCATGCCTCGGTTCACCATCTGTATTTGGTTTCGAATGGCTGGAAAGATTTCTAAAAGCTTGTTGTAACGAGTGCTTCACCCGTGACGGTGATAACGGCTTTACCCATAAATCCACTGCCTCAATTTCCATCGCCTGCATAGCCCGTTCAAATGTTGGCTCCGCGGTAACTGCTATTACCTCTACTGCATATCGGCTAATAAACGTCTTAACCATCTCCCATTTACCCTCGGGGACCATATCAAGTTCAATGCACAGCACATCAGGGAGTTCATTCTCCAGTACATCGAAAACCTCCACCAATTGATCCGCCAACCTCGAATGGGAAATAGGGAAGGAGTATTTCGTAATCAGCCACTCAAGACCAACAAGTTCCTGCCTATCACGATCCGCAATTAATAATTTATACATAACGCCTTACCCACCTTTCCTGCTATTACCCACATTTTAACCTATTATAGGAACTAGCACATGTTGGATAAAAAACCCACCTCGGGTCATCCAGTTTATGGATGACCCGAGGTGGGTTTTTTCTACATAAGGGTGTTTTTACAGAGTATTTCGAGATGAGTGGTTATTGAACAGCTGCTTGTACATTGACTAATCCATTTCCATAGTAGAATGATTCCCCAAGTGGGGTAGCCGTTTCATTCATAACCTGACGAACTTGGACATTCGTTAAGGTAGGATCATCTGCCAAAATAAGAGCAGCAGCTCCAGCGACGTGAGGGCTCGCCATTGATGTTCCATTGTAATAATCATAAGCATTACCAGGAATTGAGCTTAAAATATTGACACCAGGAGCCATAATTTCTAATTCATCACCGACACTTGAGAACGAAGCTCTAGTATTAGAACTATCTACAGCACCAACAGCAATAGCAGAAGCATATTTAGCTGGATAGCCTATGGTGTTTTTTCTACCTTTAGACCCGGAGTTCCCTGCTGCAGCAACAACCACAAGCCCTTGCTCATAGGCATTGTTAACAGCCTGTTCAAGTGTATTGGACCCCCTGCTTCCACCTAAACTCATATTGATGACGTCCATATCTTTGCTGATTGCCCATTCAATTCCTTGAGCGATTCCGCTGTAAGATCCGCTTCCTTCGCTATTGAGTACTTTTACTGCATATAAACTTACGGAAGGGGCCACGCCAAGTACACCTAACGTATTATTAACACCAGCGACCGTACCAGCTACGTGAGTACCGTGACTATTTCCATCGTTAAAAGGGTTGGGTTCTCCATCAACAAAACTTTCTCCACCAGCGACGGCTAGGTCTTCATGACTCGCGTCAATTCCCGTGTCTAGAATAGCTACCTTTACGCCATTCCCAGTCGTTCCTTGAGCTTGTACATCATCTGCATTAATCTGGGGAATTCCATAGGGAGTGGTTTGACTAGTAGCCTGTGCTTGTTGGTCTTTTTCTACATAATCTACATTTGGATTATTGGACAGTGCTTTGACTGCTTGCTCAGGAAGCTTGGCATGTACTACATTCATATACTTATATTCATGAAGTACTTTCCCGCCGGCTCCTTTGATAACATTTTGATTCACTTCTGATTTAAATCCAATTAAGTAATCCTCTACAACAGCTTTCTGCTCGACAGCTTTCTGGGCAGAGGCCTGTGCTATGCTGCTAAATGCAAAGGTGAAGGCTAGAGCAAAAAATAAAATAAACCCGACAATCTTACATGTTCTTTTGTGCATCTTACTCCTCCTCTTAATATTTGCAAACAAAAATTTTGTTTACAATTGTGAATTGTCACAATTATATGATAACACCTGAAAAGAAGCATATGTTTGGGAATGTTCTTTAAAAAAACCCCCTTAAGGTAGGGGTGAATAGAGTGACTTGCGCAAGTTCATAATAGTTGAAAAGATATTCACTATAAATAACACATGGGTTCAAACAAAACAGTTTTGATATAAGCCTGCATGTTTTAAACTAAAGAGGAAAAGGAGATGATCATCATGTTAATGGAAAAAATCCCGAATTTCTCATTAAAAGATGTGGATGGGAAAGAAGTATCTATTGACGATTTTAAAGGAAAACAAACCCTAATCTTTATGTGGGCTTCCTGGTGAAGATGCCGTGAACAATTGCCTGGATGGCAATCTTTTTATAACGAACATAAAGGTGAAAACTTTGAAATTCTTTCGGTAGCTGTTGATGTCCAAGGGCCTGAGGTTGTCAGACCTTACATCGAAGGTACAAGCTTTCCGACAGTAGTCGATGAGGAAAATCAACTAGCCAATTACTTTGGATTTAAAGTAGTCCCTAATGGAATCTTTATTGATGAGGAAGGTACCATTCGCCTGCTTAAACAAGGGTTTAAGGTGGACGATGAAGAACACGTTCAATCTGTAGCGCAGCTCATCAATAAAGAAGTGGAGAAAGTTGAATTCGATGACCAATATTATCAGCCGCAGAACGCCCCTTCTAATGTAGAGAAACAATTGGCAGAGACTAAATTCAATCTCGCCATGGAGTACTCTAAGAACGATAAAAAGGATAAGGCGATTCAGGAACTTGATGAAGCGTTAGTACTTGATTCCGATAACTTTTTAATTCGGAAACAACGATGGTATCTCCTTTATCCGGAGAAGTTCTCACCAACGATTGATATAGAATGGCAGCAAAGGCAACTTGAAAAAGAAAAACAAGAAGAAGCTCAACTAAAAGATGGAATGGTTTGTGGTCCGGAAGGTTGTTACATTCCCGGAACATGATCAGCTCTTAAAAACTGGGTTATGACGAGCTTTACGTTTGATATAAGGATAATTCGTATACTAAAATGAAATGATAAAGTTAAGGAGGTTTAAACATGGCTAAAACAATTACTGCCGAAGAATATGCAGAAGTTACTAAAAATATGAGTCAACCGGTTGTGCTTGAATTTGGTGCAGATTGGTGACCAGGCTGTCGTCAATTGGGACCGGTGGTCTCAAGCGTATCTGAACAGCTTGATAATGTTGACTTCTACTATGTAGATGTAGACCAATCTTCAGATCTAGCTGGACAGTTTGGGGTACAAAGTATTCCAACATTAGTTTTAATTAAAGATGGAGAAGAAGTGAACCGTTCTGTTGGATTTGCTCCAGAAGAACAGGTGAAGGATTTCGCTCAATCATAAATAGCAAATAAAAAGAAGGCGTCCCAATTTAAAGTTTCGGGGCGCCTTCTTTTATTATCTCTTAGCTTTGAAGGGAGTTATATTGATCACCGTACCTATTCACTCCTCCAATAATGTAAAACTATACCCTTTATCTCGGATCGCTTTGATCAATTCTGGCAAAACTTCAAGCGTTTGTTTCAGTTCATGCAGGAGAATAACTGCTCCATCCTCAAGATTATCAGCGACATTTGTAATGATTTGCTGTGGATCCTCTTTTAGTTCCCAATCGATGGAAGCAATTCTCCACATGACAGGGATTCCATTCAATTGTTTCACTGCTTTAATTGTATCAGCGTTATATTGACCGAATGGCGGGCGGAAGTACTTGATTTTATTCCCTGTAATTCGTTCAATCTTTGTAATACTGTTTTGGATTTCTTTGTACTGTTCTTCATAGGAAAGCTTAGTCAAGTTAGAGTGCTTTGTTGTGTGTGAGCCGATGATATGCCCTTCACCTAACACTCTGTTCCAAGGCCTTTTTGGATATAAAAGGCGAGATTGCCAAAAGAAAACCGCTGGAACATTTTCAGCCTTTAGTACATCAAGTATCTGTGTTAAAACTTTGCTTGGACCGTCATCAAACGTTAAGACAACAGACTTTTCGGCTTTGCTTTGAACAGTAGTAACAACATCTGAATCGTTAGAGTCGTACACGACCCTTGTGCAGTCTACTACTCATGGACTGTTTATCACCTTTATCCCCCCTTTTCCTTAACTAAAAGGTAAACTGATGAGACTCGTACGTTTCCTCATAATTCGTTTCTGTAAATTCCTCTGGAGGGCCATCGAAAATGATTTTCCCATCTTTAAGCGCTAGGAGTCTTGTAGCATAGCGTTTAGCAAGATCGATATCATGTACATTAATAATAGTCAGTAACCCGAGCCGCTGATGCATGTCTTTAAGCAAGGTGAAAATATGGTTTGACGTTCCAGGATCAAGGCTGGCTACTGGTTCATCTCCTAGCAGAATTCTTGGCTGCTGTATTAGAGCACGTGCGATTCCTACCCTTTGTTTTTGACCACCACTTAAATATTCGACTCTGCGATTCATCATCTCAGCAAGTTCAACTTCAGAAATCACACGTTTGGCTTGTTCCAATTCTTTGCTGGAAAACAAACCGATCAAGTTCTTAAAGTTACTGCGATAACCAAAAATTCCAGTCAGGACGTTTTGTATGACACTCAAACGAGGAATGAGGTTGAAATGCTGGAAAATCATACCCATTTTAAGCCTAACCTGCCGCAATTGCTCTTCATCCATATGGGATAGTTGCTTTCCGTCAAAATACACTTCGCCCTGCGTGAGTTTCTGTAACCCATTAATAGCACGGATGAATGTTGACTTTCCAGCGCCGCTTTTACCAAGGATGCATACAAAATCACCTTTATTAAATGACAGATTAACATCAGATAGTGCATCATACTTTGCGCCTGGATAACGAACGGAAACATTTTTCATCTCAATCATTTAGCTGGCCCCCTTTCTCTCATAACTCGTGGACAATAAACCCTTCAATATTCAGGTAATCGTAAAAAACTAATTCAAATGACCTTGTTTCTAACATAACCGCCAAAAAGGTCAACGATAATGACCATTACCATAATCACCAGTACATCTAGCGAAACAGATGGATATTGGAAGGTCTGAAAATCGTTAAATAACCGCTGACCAATCCCGCCACCACCAATAAACCCTAGAATGAGTGATGTTCGAATCGCAACTTCAAACCGATAGAAGTAATGGGATAATACATTAGGCCAAATCTGTGGAAGTATGCTGAATAGGGAGACAATCCAACCCTTAGCCCCGACTGCTTTCATAGCCTCTTGGGGGCCTGGATCAGCTGCTTCGATTAATTCCGAAATTAGTTTGCCCAGTACACCGATGTTATGAAGCATGATTGCGATGACAGCTGGGAAAGGCCCAAGTCCAAGCGCTGTCAACAGGATTAATCCAAAAACAATTTCTGGTACAGATCGAATAAAGCTTAAGGATACCCGCCCAAAATGATAAATAAATCGTGAGGGTACTGTGTTCCTAGCGGCTAGGAAACTTAATGGCAAGGCAATCAGCAGCCCGAGCAGACTGCCGAGAAATGCCATGGCCAATGTTTGCAGCGTATCCTTTATGATACCTGATAGGTTTGAAAAGTTCGGTGGAAACCATTGCGACAGGAAATCGATCATGTTGCGAAAATCCTTGAATTTGGATACATCAAATTCTGTCAGCCTCATGCTAATATAAATGAATACTATAAGAAGAATACATGTTAAAATGTTGCGTTTTTTAAACCACACCATGATCAACTCTAATCTTTAATAATTCCTTGTTTAAGGGCTGCTTGCTTAATATTTTCATAATCCTCATTGCTTGCTTTAATGAACCCAGTGGCTCCAAATGCATCTAGAATTTCTTGGTCCTCTATACCGAGGAAGGCTTCCTGCAGCTTGTTAATTGTCTCTTGATCTGTATCTTTGTGCACGGCCCATGGGTATTGAAAGATCTTATCTGATTTCCATATCACTCTAAGTTGTTCTTCATCAATCTTTCCTGATTCGACTAGCTGATTAAAAATAGCACTGTCAATAGCTGCAGCATCGACTTGTTTATTTTGGACGGCTAAAGCAGATGCGTCATGTGAGCCTGTGTAGCGAACAGATTTAAATTTATGGTTTTCTGTGGATTGATAAACCCCGCGCTCCTCTAGTTCGATGGAAGGGACTAAGGTACCGGAAGTTGAATTCGGATCACCAAACGCAAAGGCAACTTCTTCAGGCTTTTGCAGCATCTCGTCTAAGGAGTTCCATGGGTGATCACTATGGGTAATAATGTATGAATGGTAAAAAGGTTCTCCGTCAATTAATTGAGTAATGATTGCTTTCGCGCCGCTTTTTTGATGGGCGATGACATACGTTAATGGCCCTAAATAAGACATATCGATCTTATCGTAGTTCATAGCTTCCACCACACCGTTATAGTCCGGGTAGACTTCCACCTTAACTTCACGATTCAATTTTTCATTAAGAATGGATTGGAGCTTATTCATCGCATTATCCATTGATCCTTCAGTCTGAGCCGGGATGACACCGATTGTAAATGTTTCCCCAGATTGCTCTTCTCCGGATTCCTCCTGGCCGGACTGTTCATTGCCTCCACCACCACATGCTGTTAAAATCAATCCGATACTAAATATGAAAGCTGCCATCAACCACTTTTTCATAAGTTCACCTCATTATTTTTTGGTAGATCGTAATTCTATAAGTGAGTGTTCAAAAAGTTGCCAAATTAGAACGTCGACAAAGATCGTCACATCCTGTGACAAAGTCGACACTAGCACGTCCTGTGCGTCGCAAGAAGTTCGAGGCGCGAAAGTTTTGAGGACCGCAAGCCGTATCCCTTAATACGTGAGGACCGGAAAAACCGAGCAACGAAGAAATTCGCCGTTTATCATTTGGTGACTTTTTGAACAACCTCTATAAAATAAGGACTCAAGTAGAGTCCTTATTTTAAATGACATGGATTCGTCCTTCGTTCCAACTAGTCACTTCACCAATAATAGAAGATTGTACACCGCTATTCGCTAGCTCTTGTTGCAATGCATCGGCTTCAGCTTCAGCTACTGAAATGAGGAGTCCGCCTGATGTCACGGCATCACAAAGGATAAGCTGTTCGATCTCACTGATATTATTATCGTAGTCAATACTTTCAGCAAGCCATTTATGATTCTTACGTGTACCGCCAGGGATGATATTTTGTTCAGCCAGCTCTCTTGTCTTAGACAGAACAGGAACATCTTTATTTGATACGGTTATACCAATCTGACTCCCCTTAGCGATCTCAAGCGTATGACCAAGCAGTCCAAAGCCAGTAACGTCAGTACATGCATTTACCGTGTAGTTTTCCATAGCTTCGGCGGCTTTTTTGTTTAATTCAGCCATAACATTCATGACCTCATCAAGTTCTTCTTTATTGAGCAAATCTTTCTTAATAGCTGTTGTTAGAATTCCCACACCAATCGGTTTGGTTAAAATAAGACGGTCTCCTGGCTTTGCTCCTGCGTTGGCTCGGATGCGTTCCGGATGAATAGTTCCGGTGACAGACAGGCCAAACTTGGGCTCTTCGTCGTCGATGGAATGTCCTCCGACTAATACAGCGCCTGACTCATTGACTTTGTCAGATGCACCAGCCAGGATATCAGCTAAAACACTTTTATCTAGTGTATTAATAGGAAATCCAACAATATTCATGACCGTGATCGGCTTGCCGCCCATTGCGTACACATCACTTAAGGCATTAGCCGCTCCAATTTGGCCGAACATATAAGGATCGTCTACGATTGGAGTGAAATAATCCAGTGTTTGGACTAGTGCTGTTTCATCATTTATCTTATAAACACCTGCATCATCGGATGTATCCAATCCTACAAGTAAATTCGGGTCAGCTACAGATTTCGGTAAATGACGCAAAACTTGCGTCAGGTCTTCAGGACCAATTTTGCAGCCTCAACCACCTTTACTAGATAGGGCAGTTAACTTTATGTTTTCATTTCCAGACATCGTACACTCTCCTTTTCATAAAAGCTTTAAAACAAAGGGATGAAGGGCTCCACGGAACCTGCCGAACCTAGTTCAGGATACTTTTGTAGATCTTAAGAAAATTATCTGCTTCATAGGTGCTCGAATGGTAATCGGCAATGTGTTGTTTAGCCTGCTGTCCAATCTTTTGTTTTATCTCGTTATTATTAATGATTTGTTCACCATAATCAAGAAATTCGTTTGGACTTTTATAAACAAAACCGTTCTTTTGATGTGTAACAATGCTTCGATTGCCTGGATTATTCGATACCAACACGGGTATACCAAACCCCATTGCTTCGATAATAGCGGAAGACTGCCCCTCATCATGAGATGTGTTTAATACAGCATCAGCGGATTGGTAAATCGCTCCCATATTTAGGTGAGGTACTTGACCTAGGTACTCGATCCAATCATGTTGGCGAACGAGTTCTTCTACAGCTTGCCCTTCTTGTTCTTCAATTATTGGTCCAACTAACCAAAGGCGTACCCGCGGGAACTTATCATGCATTTTGCTCATCATCTTAATAGCTTCAGGAACATTTTTTATTTTCCTGATCCCAGCTGGTAAAACAAACAGGAACGTATTTTCTTCTTTTTTAACAGGTGGATTTTCTTTTGGAAAATTACTGTTCCCTTGTGCAATCGTAAAAATTTTATCTTCAACTTCTGACAATTCGTTAGAGATAACCTCTTTCGCTTTGTCGTCAAAAACGTGAATGGCTTTAGCCCCTTTTAATGATGCGAAAACATCTTCCCGCTTTTGTTTATCAAACAAGTCATGATTGAGATCCGTACCTGTGATCGTTACCATATACGGATCTGGCTTCTCGTCTAATTTTTGTATAAATTTATAAAAATGATAAGCATGAAAGCCATGAACAATATCTGCTTCAGGAAGAGTTGTCCACTGCTTCTCGGTGGTCGAAATAATCTCTGTATCCACATCTAGTTTCTCAAGGCTGTTCGCTATACGTTGGACAGTTACAGTGTTTCCTCGTGGTTGATGGAAATTAGGCGAAGCCAATAAAACTTTCATTTACTACCCATCCTTTAGTTCAATAGTACGCAAATAATTGTGTTACTCCTTTTATCTGTACCTTTCCATAACAAAAGATCGTCCAAATGACGATCTTTTGTTATGGAAAGGTACAAACTAAACTACAGTACTGTGCTTATCTTATTATGTATGGCGGGACTGTGTGGGAATCGAACCCACCGGAGACGGCACGCGCCTCCCTCAGGGTTTTGAAGACCCAGGGGGACACCAGTCACCCATCCAACCCCATCTATTTGAACAATCACATTATACACAGAATTTGTTTTTAAATTCAAGAAAATGAATTCCGCTGACAACAATCTATATAACATTGGAAATCGATTAACTTGAACCAGTGTTTGTTCCTTATTAAGATATAAGTAATATGTAAGGAGAGAAGCGGGTGACGATAATGGATGATACGTACTTTACGATTGGTATGGCGGGCCACATTGACCATGGAAAAACAACACTAACGAAAGCCCTGAGTAATGTGGATACAGATCGATTGAAGGAAGAAAAAGAAAGAAGTATTTCGATTGAATTAGGGTATGCCCCATTACAAATAGAAGAAGGTGTTAACCTATCGATCGTGGATGTTCCAGGACATGAGCGGTTTATTCGCCAAATGATTGCAGGTGTTGCCGGGATTGATCTCGTCGTGCTCGTGATTGCTGCCGATGAAGGTGTGATGCCACAGACGAAAGAGCATTTGGAGATACTAGAGTTTCTCGGGATTGAACATTGTATCGTTGCCATTTCTAAAATTGATCGTGTCGATGATGAACTGTTAGAACTCGTTACGGAGGATATTAAAGAGGGGCTTGAAGGAACAATCTTCCGTGATGCCCCATTCGTTTATGTTGATGGTGTATCGGGCAAGGGAGTAGACAACTTGAAGCAGACGATGCTAAGTGAACTAAAGTCAGTTGAAAGTCGTGATGCTTATGGTTCATTCAGATTGCCGGTTGATCAAGTTTTTACTGTACAGGGGCAAGGTACGATCGTCAGGGGGACGGTCTATGAAGGGATTGTTCAAAAAGGGAGTCAGTTAAGGCTGCTGCCAAAAGATCATAAGGTGAGGGCTCGTCAAGTACAAGTTCATCATAAAGACCAAGAGCGGGCACTCGCCGGGCAAAGGACAGCGATTAACCTCGGTGGGATCGATAAAGAGGACATAAGCCGTGGCGATGTACTTGTCGCTTCAGATCATTTTCTAGTTACGAAAAAAATTGATGTTTCCCTAAGGTTTGTTGCCGAGCTGAAAACACCTGTGAACCAACGGATGCCAGTGAAAATCCATGTTGGAACTTCTGAAGTAATGGGGAGAATTGTTTTTTTTGATAGAAATGAAGTGAATAAAACAGGCGAAGAAGTGCTCTGTCAAATTCAATTGGAGGAAGAAGTCGTTGTTCGTCGAGGCGACCGTTTTATTTTAAGGCGTCCAACCCCTGTTGAAACCATCGGGGGAGGCTGGGTAATTCAGCCTCAAGGGGCTAAATATCGTTTTGGCAAAGAAACAATAGCTATGCTGCGAAATAAGAAAGAAAGCACCCCAGAAGATCTGATTGAGGATGTATTGAGCAAGCATGTACTGCTTGATGTTAAACAACTGATTCAACACACCTCATTGGACGAACATGTGGTGAAAGATGCCGTTACTAGAGGACTAGAAGATAGGTATCTGATCGAGGTGAATAGGCAAAAATATAGCTTAACGAAAACTTTTAATAAGCTTAAGGATGAAATGACTTCACAGCTTAAGGATTATCACCAGACCTTTCCAATGAGACTAGGGATGAGTAAAGCAGAGCTTGTTCAGTTGTTTAGTAAAATCTATCAAAAATCGTTTGTCGAATATAGCCTAAATCAATTGGTTGAAGATGGTCATTTACAAAAAAAAGAGCAGTTTGTTTCCTTAGCAGGCTTTTACCCGGATTTACCTAAACAGTGGAAACAGAGGATGCTAGAAGTCATTAATAATCTTGAGAAAGATGGGCTGTCCGTAAAGAAATGGGAGGAGTATGTAACGGGTACACCACTATCGGAAACGGATGCTGACGAGCTGGCTGTTTTCCTTGTACAGACAAAGCAAGCCTATCGGTTCATGGAGGATAGACTTATCCACCAATCAGCTGTTGATGATGGTATAGCGACATTGAATGAGCAAACAGATGACACATTTGGAATTAAAGAGGCGAAAGATATCCTGGATGTATCTAGAAAATATTTGATTCCTTTTTTAGAGTTGTTGGATCAGTTAAAAATCACCACTCGTATAGAAGATAAACGGAAATGGATTAGGAAAGCGTAAAAATTGATAGGGAGGGGTAACGATGAGTTATAAAGTTACGATTGAATTTTGCATGCAGTGAAACTATGCACCAAAAGCCGCAAGTTTTGCGGAACAGCTATTCACTCATTTCCGCACCGAAATTACGGCTATGGAACTGCTCCCCAGTTCGGGAGGGGCATTTGAAATCAGCGTTAATGGTGAAAAAATTTATTCTAAACTTGAAACGAAACAATATCCTGAAGTGAATCAAATGATTGAAGTAATGGAAAAACAAGCGTGACCGTCAACAAGGTGCCTCATGGAATCAATTTTTGAGGCGCTTTTTTAATAGGTAAATCGGTTTCAACAGTGCTTGAAGGTAAAAGAGAAATGATGGAGGCTTGAGGATATGAAACAATATTTACGGCAGCTGCCGCCTGTTCATGAATTACAAAAGCAGGAGCGGTTTGAAAACATCCTAGCTAAATTTGATATCACTAGAGACCAGTTAACAAAATTTGTTCAACAAGAGATTAATGATATACGGGAACAGATCTTGAATAACAATTTTTCACAAGAATTTTTTGAAGGTGGCATAGGGGAAGCTGTTTTTCAACTTACAGAAGGAAGAGTTGAGCAGTGGACCCGAGACCGTTTAACACGTGTCATCAACGGGACGGGTACAGTGTTACATACAAATTTAGGCCGATCACGACTGAGTGAAAAGGCTGTTCAGCATGTGGCAGATGTAGCCCGAAATTATTCAAATCTTGAATATAAAGCAACTGAAGGCAAACGAGGGTCTCGCCATGACATTATTGAGGACCTGCTCAAAGAGGTAACTGGAGCAGAAGCGGCCATGGTGGTTAATAATAATGCGGCGGCTGTTTTCCTCGTATTAAGTGCATTGGCAAAAAATAAAGAGGTCATCGTTTCCCGTGGCCAGCTTGTAGAAATTGGCGGATCGTTTCGTGTGTCATCGATTATGGAAGAGAGTGGTGCTCGATTGGTAGAAGTTGGAACAACCAATAAAACCCACCTGTTCGACTATGAAAAGGCCGTAAGTTGCGAAACCGCAATGATTATGAAAGTTCATACGAGCAATTTTATGACCGTTGGTTTTACAGAATCTGTTGATACGGGAGACCTTGTTGCTTTAAAAAACGAACGGGACTTAGTTTTTTATGAGGACTTGGGGAGTGGATCCCTTTATGATTTTAAACAACATGGAATAGGTGATGAGCCAGTTGTGAAGGAAGTGATTGACTCAGGTGTTGATTTGATTTCTTTCAGCGGTGATAAGTTATTAGGTGGACCTCAGGCTGGTATCATCGCCGGGAATAAGGATCTCATCCAAAAGTTGAAAAAACATCAGTTAGCACGAGTACTAAGGGTGGATAAAATGACATTTGCCGCATTAGAACAAACGTTAAAATCATACGTGTCAGGAGATGTGCCAACCGAAGAACTCCCGACCGTTCGTGATGTTACCCGGTCTCCTGAGGAGATAAAAGGACAAGCAGAAACCTTTATGAATGAGCTGCAAGTCAACACATCCATCTATCAGGTGGACATTGTAGAAAGCACATCTCAAGTGGGAGGGGGACGATGCCTGCTGTTTATCTCCCTACTTTTATTGCTGCTGTCCAGCATGCTTCTCTCCCTGCTCATGAACTGGCGGCTAAATTAAGGGCAAATACACCAGTTATCGTGACACGCATTCAAGATGAACGAGTGTGTGTCGATTTTCGGACCATTGTAAAAGAGGAAATGACGGAGCTTGTGGAAGGGTTTTTAGATGTAGGGATAGAATAGTAGAAATAAGAGTCCAAGTCTTTATGCGAGGAGAATTTGCATGCCAAACTTCGGTAACCAAGTTCAATTTAGCTTGTATCAGACAATGCCTAATCCCGATCCTGAAAGACTTCCCGTCGTTTATGAAGAATGGGAAAAGCGGGCGCGTGAAGTGCTGGAAGATGGCCCCTTCTATTATGTGGCTGGCGGTGCCGGGGGAGAAAGTACGATGCAGGCAAATCTTCAAGCTTTTAATCGATGGAAGATAGTGCCCAGGATGCTTCGTGAAGTGGATGATCGTGATTTAACCGTAGAATTATTCGGCGACACTTATGATTCTCCCTTGATGCATGCGCCCATTGGTGTTCAATCGATCATTCATCCTGATGGTGAGCTAGCCTCTGCTAGAGCTTCTGCTGAAATGGGTGTGCCCTATATTACAAGCTCGGCATCAACAAAGCCTATGGAGGAGATTGCAAAGGCAATGGGTGATGCGCCGAAATGGTTTCAACTGTATTGGAATAAGGATCAAGATGTAACAGCTAGTTTTGTAAAAAGAGCGGAGGCATCAGGATATTCAGCTATAGTCGTCACCCTGGATACGCCGATGATGGCTTGGCGGGAATATGATCTGAAAAATGTATATTTACCCTTTCTAATAGGAGAAGGCGTGGGAAATTACTTCACTGATCCTGCCTTTTGTTCCAAACTTTCGAAGTCTCCTAAAGTGGATCCTGCTTCCGCCATTATGCATTGGGCGAAAACCTTCGGGAATCCAGGGTTAACATGGGATGACATTGCCTTTTTAAGAAAACATACAAGGTTGCCAATTTTGTTAAAAGGAATCCTGCATCCAGATGATGCAAAGCTCGCGTTAGACCATGGGGTTGATGGAGTTATCGTTTCTAATCATGGCGGCCGTCAAGTAGATGGTGCATTAGGGGCCCTTGAGGCGCTTCCGCAAGTCTGTGATGTGATCCAAGATAGAATCCCTGTGCTCATGGATAGCGGAATTCGACGCGGGGCAGATGTCATTAAGGCATTGGCTCTCGGAGCAAAAGCTGTGCTTGTGGGAAGACCATGTATGTATGGTTTAGCTGCAGCGGGAGAACGAGGTGTCAAAGAAGTATTACAAAATATGATGGCCGATATGGATATAACCATGGCACTAGCTGGTGAGAGGTCAGTCAGCGGGCTGGATAAATCAGTACTTAGGGAATCTAAGTAGCTGTGTTTCCTTTAACATGAACAATATGTGCTGCTTTCGTAACATTGTGAACCCTCTCAGAAGTTCCGAGAGGGTCCTGAAGGTTATTAAAGTCAGATGATTTTGGCAGATTGATAGAAAGTGGTAAAATTACTATATCAATTAAGAAGGGGGTCTGCACATGTCCTTACCTTATTTAAGAGAAGCTATACGAGATGGGGATCAAGAAAAGCTGATCCGTTATGTGCGCCTGCATTTTGGTGATGGAAATGAGGAGGTTGGGCGTAAGGAAATTGATCAATCGTGGATTGAAGCGCTCAAACTCTTGCTGGATTCACCTGAGACGGATCGCGAATTTATTTTTGAGACGCTTGAAAATAAGGACGCAGAAACGCTTGCTCACCTCTACTTTCATCTTCATTTTTACTTTTTAAAAAGATCGGAGGAATGGATTCATGACGGAAACCTCTAATCAGATGCGGCCAGGTCTTTGGGAGACAGTGAACGAACGATACCCTGGGTCAATGATTACGAAACAAGACAATGTGAAATTAGCTTCACTATACAAGCCATTGTCAGAGTCGAAGCTAACCTTTGTGAGTTCTGCGGGTGTCCAGCCGATTGGCACAATGCCTTTTGACACGGTTCATCCTGTAGGTGATTATACATATCGGAAGGTACCTTCTGGTTCAAAGCCTGAGGATTTGGAAATCCATCAATTGAAGTATCCGACAGTCGGTGCCAATGAAGACCTTAATGTTATTTTTCCAATTGAAAGACTACAAGAGCTAAGTAACGAAGGAAAAATTGGCGGGTTAACAGAAAACTTCTTTACCTTTATCGGGTATAATATGGATCCAGATCAATTGGAACAGAAATTAGCTGAAGATATTGCAGATGCTGTCGTGAAGGACGATGCTGACCTTGCCTTACTGTGCCCTGCATGACCGATATGACATCAGTCTGTCGCGCTCGTGCAGCGCGCTATAGAACGTAGGGGGATTCCTACAGTATCGATATCAGTAGCTTTAGACGTAACAGAGCATGCCAAGCCGCCAAGGGCCGTGGTCTTACCCTTTATGATGGGGCATCACTTCGGAGTACCGCACCACAAACAACTCCAACGTGACATAATACTTGAAGCCCTTGACCATCTTGTTGAAGCAAAAGAAAGTGGGGAATTAAAATTTCCACCATACAAATGGTCCCAGGCGAGAAAAGAAGGCAAAGCCATTCAAAAATCACTAGAATCAAACTAATCCATTCAAAAAGCCGGGGGGAGCCTCGGCTTTTTTGTTACAATCTTCCACCTCAGGTCATCCATAAAATGGATGACCTGAGGTGGAAGGTGTTACCAGTTACTTTGCGTTGAAGCGGGTTTTTCCATGAACAAAAAGACAGTATCTTCCCGTGGCAGTTGTTTGGTTTTGTACCCCTTATATCCAAGCTTTTCATAGAAAGCGATATTTTTGGTGCTCTTGCTTCCCGTAAATAATTCGAAACGTACATTTTCATATCTGCTTTCAATCTCTTGCATTAATTCCTTCCCGATTCCCCTTCCCTGAAACGCTGGATCAACCATTAATTTCCCAACATGACAGGTTCCGTTTTCCTGGGATGCCCTCACTGAACCGACAATCTCACCATCGAGCACATATTTTAATATAAAGCTGCTCTCAAAATCCTTTTCTACGCTTGATACAGTTTGTTGTAATGGCTGGATGTCGTAATCGTTATATAGTTCAGCCTCACTCCTGTAGGCCTTCTTTTGTATGCGTAAGATTTCTGAGGCATCCTCTGGTTTAGCCTCTAAAATTTCTTTCATAACTAAACGCTCCCTTATCAATTTATCATCGCTCATTTATGGGTTATGAACAAAAAAGCCTGTTCCTTGATGTTTTTAATCACATAGGAACAGACACCAAATGTAGTGTTTTATCGAGCAACTATCCTCTCACCCGTAAAGAATCCAGCGTACTTGATGAAGGGTATTTTACACGATATTTTCGATTAACTGCGTCGATAATAGTTTTTTTAGACTCAGGGTCAAGGCTGGCCTCCTCGCTGACCTCTCCATGAGGAAGCTTAACCTCAAAATCGACATGATTTTGGTTATAACGAATGGTTCCTGAAACGACCATGGTTGAAATCCTCCTATCTAAAGTATTGTTAATCAAGTTTATATGGTTTTTTATTAAATAGGCAAGAGTAACAGTTTCCAAGTCACGGGATAATACTAACGAGTCCTACAAGACATTACCCATCACCTTTCTCTGCCTTTCCATAGAAAGTCTTTTCTCTGCTTTAAAAAGGATAAACTCAAAGAGGTTTTACTATACTATTTGAAAAGGAAAATCCCGAGAACCTGAAGGCCCCGGGATTATCTTAATAATAAATCTAAGCTGCATCAACGTCATTTTTATTTTCATTCGCTTTTGTTTTCCATCCCAATAAGAATAATAGGGCTAGCAATCCCAGTATAGCAATACCAACAATTGTGTTCGACCCAATTAACCGAATGAGATTTCCGAGAACAATTCCTACTACTCCAAAGTCTGCATCTCCAAACGTGGTGCCTTGAAAGCCAAGAGAGCCTAGTACAGGTAGTAATAATGCAGGTAAAAAACTAATCATTACACCATTAGCCATGGAGCCGAAAACAGCTCCTCGCCGACCACCAGTTGCGTTTCCAAAGACTCCAGCGGCAGCACCTGTGAAGAAGTGAGGAACTAATCCGGGAACAATTACACTAAGGCCTAGAAGGGGTAGGAAAAACATACTAACAAGACCAGCAACAAAGCTACAGAGGAAGCCAATAATTACAGCATTTCCTGCAAAAGGGAAGATGGCTGGAGCATCAAGTGCGGGTTTAGCATTGGGAACAACCTTGTCAGCTATTCCTTTAAATGCCGGTACAATCTCTCCTAGTAGCATACGAACCCCAGCTAGAATGATATACACCCCTGCGGCGAATGTAAGACCTTGCATAAAGGCGAACACAAGGAAATTTTGCCCGCCACTTAGTTCTGTTTCAACGAATGAAGGCCCTGCAAACCCGGCAACGACAAAAAATAGGATAACCATCGTTAAAGATACGGATACCGATGTATCGCGAAGGAAACCTAGTGACTTAGGCACTTTAATTTCTTCTGTAGACTTCGAACCTTTTCCTACAGACTTTCCAACACAAGCTGATACAAAATATCCAATGGAGCCGAAGTGCCCTACTGCAAAGTCATCAGAACCTGTGACTTTACGTGTGAATGGCTGAAGCAGTGCTGGTGAAAGCACCATCAAAGCTCCCAGAATAATGGAGCCCAGAATGATTATAGAAGCTCCTGAGAATCCTCCAGTAGTTAAGATAACGGCAATTAGGCATGCCATAAACATCGTATGATGACCTGTTAAAAAGATATATTTAAAAGGACTGAACCGTGCTAAGAGAATATTGACAATCATACCGAACAGCATAATCATCGCTGTTTCTGTTCCGAAGCTTTCTTGAGCTAAGGCAACGATTGCTTCATTGTTTGGAATAACACCATCCACAGCGAATGCCTCATCAAACATACTGCTAAATTGACCCAAGGATTGAACAAGTACACTTGCACCTGCATTAAGAATGACGAACCCCATCACTGTTTTCAGTGTTCCCGATACAACATCTCCGGAATTCTTGCGCTGGACTAGCAGCCCTATCAATGCAAACAGACCTACTAGGATGGCGGGAGTACCTAAGATATCCTTCATGATTAAATCAACCATTTTTATAACCCCCTTAGTTCAAATTTGAATTACAAATTATTTTCTAGTGCCTCACGGAGCTCGTTCTTATCCATTAGGTTTTTAAGTTTGACCACGTTTTTGTTTCCGTCTTCAAGGCTCTCCACAATGTCTTCAGAACCTAAAAATAAATCTGCTTGTTCTGTCTTCGCTGTTGTTAGATCCGTATGAGATACTTCTGCATCTTTCCCCATATCTTTCAGAGCGGCCTTCACATTCATTTCAACGATCATACTGCTTCCTAATCCATTTCCACATACAACTAATACTTTTTTCATTTCAAATTCCTCCTCTTATTTTCTACGCTTGAACATATTGGTTAATCAACTGAATCACACTATCGCTATCGTTTGCTGCAATTAACTGATCAACATTTTCCTCATTTGATAAAACTTCGGTCAGCTGTGCTAATGCTGTTAGATGAGTCTGGTTATCGATCGCAGCCAGTACAATAACCAACTGTGCCCGATGCTTTTCTTTCTCAGAAAAATAGACAGGTTCTTTCAGCCGAAGTAAGCTCATTCCTAAACGTTCTACCCCTGTTTCCGGGCGGGCATGTGGAATGGCAATTCGTGGGGCGATCACGATATAAGGACCTAACTCGTTTACATTTTCAATCATTGCATTAACGTAATGGGAGTGGATAGAATGCTTTTCAATCAACGGTTGAGCAGCAAAGGTAATCGCTTCCTCCCAACTTGACACAGAATCTCTAAATTGAATGGTTTGGTCGGTTAATAATTCATTGAGCATTGGTTTTCGTAACTCCTTTGTTCCGGAGGTTTTGTTCTCCAATAACTGATTTAAGGATCTCCTAAGTTCATCTTTTTCATGAATAGTTGCATGACGCTCTATGACATCCATTACATGGTCGGTGGGATCCTTTGGAAGACCCTTAGAATAGAAAAGCTCATTCATCCGCTTCATAACATGTTCTTTTTCAAGATTGGTCAAAATAGCTGGGACATGTATAACAGGGGTGTTCTTTGGTTTAATAAAATTAGTAGAAAATATAATATCCGCATGATAGTGACCTGACTGATATTCCCTCATAGAAAGAGTAGCTGATACATCTAGTCCTGCAATTAAATTTTCTAGTTGTGTTCGTAGCATGTTAGAAGTGCCTATCCCGTTTTCACAGACAATAATGGCTTTGAACTTCGTTTCTATCTTTTTCTTCTCCTTAGTAAGCCATCCGCCAAAGTGTAAGGTGATATAAGCGGCTTCTTCGTCGGGAATTGGTCGACCAACATAATATTCTAAGTGCATCATGACACGTTTCGTTAAATGATAAATATCCTGATAGTTTTCTTGGATACTATCTGAGAGTTCGTTTGCGATTTGAACGCCATATTTCAGTCGATAATAGGTTGGCTTAATATGTGAGATCAGATTTTCTTCAAGGCCTTGTCTATCGTCAAAAATAACACAAGAATAGGTTTGAAAGTCGGAGATCATCCGTTGAACCACACGTTTCAGTCCTGCTAATTCACGCCTTGTATATCGACTGAAATCATCGTGCTGCACTTTGGACCCAAGAAGGTTCATCGTAATAAAGCAAACTTCATCACTCGGAAAGGTAATCCCCCAAAACTGCTCAAGCTTTTGAGTAATAAGCATGGAAGCTTGATAGGCTTCCGTTTGTTGAAGGACTTCTTCCTCTTCGGAATCCACACGGACGAATTTCTGTAAATGAATCCGTTTTTTAATAATCAATATTTGCAAAGATAATATCTCCACCATTTCGTCGGTGAGAGTCAATCCCATTTCTTCCTCCGCTTCATAAAGAAGACCTTTTACATAATTTCTTTGTTCAGTTTGATTTGAAATGTCATCTGCTTCGGGTTGAATCATTCTATGAACTTTGTTACGAACGTTCCACCATTCTTTATGAGAGAAAATAATGGATAGGACGTCTGAAAGGACCTTTCTTTTGTCTTCCTCAGAGCCATTGAGATCATAGCCCATCCCCTTTTTATAATACAAATGTAACCCTTGTTGCTGAAACTCTTGCTTGATGACTTGGAGGGTTTTAGCCACCGTACCCCGACTCATACTCGTGATTTCCATGAATCTTTCCATAGAGGAATCGTGCTCTTCTAACAAAATTTTAGCCTTAATTAGTAGTTCACGTTCTTGTTTAGATAGTTGGTACTGCCAATCATCAAAACTTTTCACATTATGAATCACTATCTTGTCTTTAGATCGATCAGGTAAAAAGACTCCTTTTCCATGCTTGTTTTCAATTGGATCCAGACCCTGTTCCATTAACCAACTATTGATCTGATCGAGATCGTAGTAAATGGTTCGTTGAGACACTTTCATTTTGTCTACCAATTCCTTTGTTGAAAGGGGAGAGGCAGATTGTTGAATGACGGATAATAAGTGTGCACGTCTTTTATCCAAAACCATGGGGATCCCCCTAATCCGTTACTGTTGTGTAACCTTGCAAAATTATACTAGTTATTTATTGATGATCATCTTATGTCATTATTATAATGCTTATAAGTTGGTGATGTAAGTGGTTTCATTGTGCATAATTTGTATAAGCGAAGTTTGCAAAAATGAATAGATAATTTGACTTAAGTCAATAAATAATAGATATGAAATAAAGTTACCGAACGTTGAAAACAATGAAATTCCTCATTATAATGGATCGGATATTGGAGTTGAAGGTCATGGACGGGATATTTGAAAAGGCAAAAAATTCGATTCTTCCCAATACACAAGAAGCATCTCTTCCATATCTTTATAGGGACGGATAAATGGATTAAGATCAAGTTTTCGAAGGTTATTAGTCAGTGTCTTGATTGTTCGGTCCGATCCGAGTGTTTCGATTTCAAAAAGCAGGTGGAGATTATTTTATTGTAAAAACGAAGGCGATCTAAGTGAAGGTTTAGCTAGATGGTTTTGAATTTGGGGGGAGACTGCAGGAGTTATTGGCAAAAAATCGCCATCATCCATTTCTATTGCCGCTGTTCCATTTGAAGAACATTGCTGTATAGAGGGTTCTTGTCGTTTCAATATCGCCATTAACTAATAAGTGAGGACTTTCTCTAAAATTGGGCACTTATTAGCACAGTAACCGTGTGATGAATCAAGTCAAGGATTTCCCCTACTCTAGCAGTAAGAGGAAATCCTTCCATGCTGAGAAGTAACGTCAACTGAAGTAGCGTAAAAAGAGTAATGCGGGGAGCACCGGAAGCCATGCCGTTTATCGAGGAACCTCAAGAATAATCGTTGTTCCCTTTTCAGGAGTCGAAGATACATCTATATGCCCCTGAACAGACCTCGCTCTCTCCTCCATGCTGACCAATCCAACCCCTCTTGAGATAGAATTACTATTAAAGCCCTGACCATTGTCATCAATCATGACACGGATCATATTACCAAATTCTCGAATACTGACAGATGCTTCTTTTACATTGGCATATTTGCGAATGTTCGTAAGGGCTTCTTGAATAATTCGGTAAATCGCTACTTCGATATTATTTTCTAAACGATGGTCGAGCATGCATTCAAAGACTACGTCTATTTCGTAGTGTTCGGAATATCGATTAATAAAAGAGCGGATGGCTGGGATTAGTCCTAG
Organism: Halobacillus amylolyticus; assembly: GCF_022921115.1. Taxonomy (NCBI): domain Bacteria; kingdom Bacillati; phylum Bacillota; class Bacilli; order Caryophanales; family Bacillaceae; genus Halobacillus; species Halobacillus amylolyticus. The sequence goes on from NZ_CP095075.1 coordinate 2,825,996, forward strand.
GTCGTCTAAGACGGAAGGGTGTAATTGCCAGGATATATTACGAACTTCTTGTATCAAATCCGTTGCTTCTCCTGACATTTGCTCAAGCAATGGGTGTTCTGTTTCCGCATTTAAGCGGCTGATAGTAATCAGATGACTGTATAGGTTCTGCCCAATCCCATCATGCAGTTCCCTTGATAACCTTCTTCGTTCTTCTTCCTGCACACTAATAATGCGCGTCAGCGATTGTTTTAGTTCTTCTTCGACACGTTTACGTTCAGTAATTTCTGAGCGAATCGCTAAATATTGATACGGTTTGCCTGATTCATCTAAGAAAGGTACGATGGTCGTGTCCACCCAGTAAGCTGTGCCGTCCTTTGCTCTATTTTTGATTTCTCCTTGCCAGACACCACCTTGCCCAATCGTTCTCCAGAGTTCTTTGAAAAAGGACCGGGGATGGTGACCTGAATTAATAATGGAGTGGTCTTGGTCGAGTAGTTCTTCATGCGAGTATTTCGACACGTGGCAAAATTGGTCGTTCACATACTTGATTTTTCCTTGCTTGTTCGTAATCGCCACAATCGTTGAAGCATCTAAAGCGAATTTCATATCAAGCAATTCACTTAGTACTTTTCTGGGTTCTTCTCCAGAGAGGGCTTGCTCTTGGTTCGGGTGGATCACAAGTAGATCAAAGTTTTTTTCGTATAGATGAAACGTGTTTTTCCGTAAAAATAATGATGTATGCTTGTTTATGTGATGGTGAATGGCGCCTTGCTCCATTCGCTCAAGATTTATTTCAGGCAGCAGTTCCTGAATGCTTTTTCCTATGTGAAACTTCTCTTCAATCTGGAAAAGGAGGAGTGCTTCATTGTTGATGGAAGCAATATGACCGGACGGATCGACGATGACCGTTGCTTCTTCTTTGTTCGGTTTATTTGAATGGTTTAATGCTTTCATGGTCTCCTCCTTATCGATGTTAAATGCTATAGCCGAGCAAGCCTTTCTTGAGGGCATAGGAGACGAGTTCAGGTCGAGTTTTCATTTGCAGTTTCTCCATTAGGTTGCTCTTGTGGGTTTCAACAGTTTTCACGCTAATAATGAGTTTCCCAGCGATTTCTTTATTGGCGTATCCTTTAGCAACAAGGGTTAAAATTTCTTTTTCTCTTTCAGACAGGAGTTCAAACAAGTCTGAGCCGTTGTGTTTTAAATTTCCTAAGTATTCTTCCATCAGTTTTTTTGTTGCCGAGGGGTGCAAGTAGGCATTACCAGTGTTGACGGATTCAATGGCATTGATCAGCTCGTTATGGGGAGCGCTTTTTAATACGCATCCGGAAGCGCCCGTTTGGATCGCACGGAATAAATATTCTTCATCATCATGCATCGTAAGAACTAGAATCGCTGTGTCGGGCAAAAGCTTTTTCAATTCAGATGTGGCAGACAGCCCATCCTTGCCATAAGGCATGCTCAAATCCATTAAGATAACGTCTGGACTCGTTGCTTGAGCCTTTTCGATGCCCTCATTACCTTCAGAAGCTTCTCCGACAACTTCCATATTGTCTTGAGAGTTTAATAGCATTTTTAACCCCATCCTGACAACGGCGTGATCATCCACTAGCAGAACTTTTATCAATGAACACCTCTCCAATCCCCTTCATAAAATTCTTTACTACCTATTTTCAATGATTTTCTTGTAAATGTCTATCATTCTAAGGCCCATACTGTTTAACGTTTAATGACATAGCTTAGTCCGCTAGTATGATCATAAGCACACCACTCATCTTGGCTTTGGGTAACGGCACTCGTTAATGGAATCGCAACAAAGGTCTGGGGGTCAAAGAAGATTCGTAAATGGGTGTGGTCAGGACAAAGTTCTGTTTTTACCAGTTTCTTTTCGAGCCATGGAGGCTGGTCTTCACGTTCGTTTCCGAAGATTCCGACTTGAACAAAAGTAGATAAATAGGGTCCAAGGTCTTCTCTGTCAACGCTGCCCACAGGTGGCACATCCTTCCGTGGCAGGATAGATTTGAAATCGGTAGCCTTGCAGCATTTCCCAAAATGATTGGCATGCATGTTCATCTAGGTATTCTGCAGCTTCACGTTCAGAGGTCCATTGACTCATTCCTTTTACTTCAGCAATAACAATTTCTAATCCTCTGTCAACTCGTGCCTCTAAGTACCAATGGAGACGTTGGCCCTTGAATAATGTGGCAAACATACCGCGGATTTCTTTGGAAAACTCACCAGCTGTCTCTTTTCGTATAAAGCAAAAATCAAGATAGGTCTCATTTTTCATAGGGATGGCTGCCTCCTTTATTTTTATCCCGTTTATAAATAATCAATGCGATTGGGAACAGGATGAGATTTATTGCAGTATAAACGAGTGCTGCTACATAGTTCTCATAGAAATATTGATGGACAGTGAGTTGCATGAACGTGATGTTCAAAAATAAGATCGCGCAAAGGATGATCATGCTGAGATGTCTATGCCTCATAGCGTTTCACCCCGACAGCGTAAACCGAGCCGCCCCTGACAGATAGCTTAACTTCAGGTAGCGGACGTTTTGGCGGTCCGGCTGTGGGTGCACCTGTAGCCGCATCAAATTTACCGTGATGGCATGGACAGATCATTTCCTTTTCTTCCTTCTCCCAGAAAACAGGGCATCGTAAATGAGTACAGGCGTTTTGATAGGCTACATAGTTTGTTTCACTTAATCTTATTAACAGTGCACTATCATGTTCACTTGGGTAAGCAAATTTCACCGAATCTCCCACAAGGATATCCTTCACGTTAACAATCTTCTGGTGGGGGTATTCTTTATCACTTAGCCCCATTAACTCCTTGGCTGCAACGGCTCCCCATGGCAGGGAGGCGACAGCGAACACGCCAGCTGCACCGACGAGTGTTTTCATAAAGCCTCTGCGATCAAGCATCCGCTCCTGATTCCGATTGATATTATGTGTATAATTGTCTTCACTAAATGGTCTTTGGTCATTGTGGTCTTTCATCAAAAAATCCCCCTTAAGAAGGTTGTTCAAAAAGTCACCAAATGATAAGCGGCGAATCTCTTCGTTGGCCTTTTGAAGAGCGTGTGCCCCTGCGTCTACGAGCCTATTCGACCAAGGCAGCAGAGAAGGATATCTTCTGAAGTGGCCTCGCTACTCACGTATCATGAGACAGCAGTGGAACTTCTACTAAAACCATGCACGGTCCTGTGCACAACTTAGAAGTCAGCACGTCCTGTGCAAGTCCGTTCCTTGGAAAAGAAGGGCACTTTTCCTTCTTGCGATGCCAATTCGGGGAAGATTTCCTTGGTGCTCAAAGCTAGGCCGTCTCGACCTTCTTTCTACTAATTTGGAAACTTTTTGAATGCTTACTTAAAACAATTTCTCCGTACCTTGTAAAATGCCAGGCAAGTTGACTTTTACTTCCGTTCTGCCTTCCAGGAACGGCAAACTTGTCACCCATTTCTCATTATCAAGAGCAAACTGTTTCTCTTTTCTCTCAATCTCTTCCTCTGTCAACCACTGCAAGGTGTTGGATGGACAAACACTTGCGCACATAGGAGGAATTCCATCTTTTGTGCGGTCAATGCAGAGATCGCATTTGTACATGAGATTTTGTTCGGTATCAAATTTAGGGATGCCATAGGGACAGGCAATCGTGCAATTTTGACAGCCGATACATTTCTCAACGAGGGCAGATAAGACAGCTCCTGTTTCGTGAATTTGAATGGCTTGAGCCGGACAACTGCGCGCACAAGCTGGATTCTCACAGTGTAAACACATCAGTGGCATCGTTTGGCGATCTACTAGTGGATTTACATCATACACATAATTTCGATTGCGCTGTTCATGCCCACCGCACTGTGTACAGGCGGCAAGGCAGGAACGGCATCCGATGCAATTTTCTAGCTCTATATATAGTCTTTTCTTCATTTAACGCACCTTCTCACTTTCTATTTTCTCAACTTGAGCGGCACAGGCTTTGAACTCTGGCATTTTAGAAATGAGGTCAAGTGCTTGGATTGTTAACAGATTAATTGATTCTTCATGCCCGAAATGATAAGGAACGAATACGGTATCCTCTCGTATCGCTTCGGTAATTTTTACTTGAAAAACTGCTTCCCCGCGCCTTGTGAAAAGAAGAATGTTCTCCTCATGTTCAATCTGATAGTTCTCTGCTGTTCGCGGATGTATTTCTACATAAGGGTCTGGACACATATCGCGCAGAAACTTAATCCGCCGCGTCTGATTACCTGATAAGTAATGATAAACTACCCGGCCTGTCGTTAGCCGCAATGGATAATCCTCGCACGGTTCTTCAGCTGGTGGACGATAAGGAAGGGCGCAAACTTTCGCCTTGCCGTCCGAATGGTAGAACTTCTTGTCGAGGAACATGTGTGGTGTCCCTTGATCTGCTTCATCTTTACATGGCCAAAACACACCGTCTTGTTTGTCAATCTTATCCCACGTTGCCCCGTAATAATCAGCGTATCCCCCCTTAGAGGCTAACCGAAATTCTTCAGCAACGTCTTTAGCTGTTTGTAAATGTGAAAAAAATTTGCCTTTGCTGAGACGTTCAGCGAGCTCCACTTGCATTTGCCAGTCTGGTTTTGATTCACCGATCGGTTCTTGTGCTTTATTTATTTTAATGATTCGGCCCTCGAGGTTCGTGACGGTGCCCTCATCCTCTGACCAGGTCACAGAAGGTAAGATCACATCAGCATACTCTGCAGATTCTGATAAGTAAAAGTCAGCACATACCATGAAATCGAGCTCTTTCAATGCTTTTCTAACAAAATTAAGATTTGGCGCAGAAACAGCTGGATTGGAGCAAAGCAGATAAAGGCCGCGAATCGTTTTTTCATTCATAAGCTCGAACATTTCGTAAGCAGACACCCCTGGCTTTGGCATATCTTCTGGAGTGATCCCCCATACGTTGCAAACTTCTTGCACGTGCTTCGGGTTGGTTAATTTTCGATAACCTGGAAGCAGGTCGGATTTCTGTCCATGTTCACGTCCACCTTGCCCATTGCCCTGCCCGGTAAACGTAGCAACACCGGACTTGGGGCGGCCGATTTTACCAGTGACAAGGGCCATATTTGTGTAGGCAGAGACATTATCAACGCCTTTATGCTGTTGCTCGATTCCACGGGCAAACATTACGATGGCATTCGGGCTTTCCCGTAGATTTCAGCGGCGCGCTTAATTTTTTCTTTGGAAACACCAGTGATTTTACTCGTATAGGCTAGTGTGTATTGTTTAAGGAGAGACTTTGTTTCCTCAAATCCGTTTGTATGGTTATCGATGAACGTTTCATCAACGTAACCGCCTTCTATTAATAGATTTACGATCCCATTGGCTAAAGCTAGGTCTGTGCCAGGTTTTAAATCCAAGTGTAAATCGGCTCTCCGGGCGACCGGTGTTTCACGTGGATCAACAACGATGATATAACCGCCTCTGTCTTGGACAGCCCAGACGCGAAACATTGAAGTCGGGTGACATTCCGCTGTGTTACTTCCGGCGATAAACATGCAATCTGTCTCATGAATGTCAGTCCAGGGTAAGGTCGAACCGCGGTCTACGCCGAAGGACCTTAGGAATCCTCCTGCTGCACTCGACATACAGAAGCGGCCGTTATAATCGATATATCTTGTGCCTAGAGCGACACGAGCGAATTTGCCTGTTAAGTAACATTTTTCATTTGTCATCGAAACCCCGCTAAAAACGGAGAGGCTGTCTTTGCCGTAGGTCGTTTGGAGAGCTGTAAATTTGCGGGCAATCAAGTCATAGGCTTCCTCCCAGCTTGCTTCACGGAATCCCTCTTTTGTCCCTTTAAGTGATGCATCATCACGAATTAGCGGACGCAAGATTCGATCATCATGATTTGTCTGTTGATAGGCTGTTACTCCTTTAGGACACATTTTCCCAACCGTTACAGGCCAATCATATCTAGGCTCTACGCCAATAATCTTGTTCGTTGAGGTATTCACTCGTAAATTCATTCCACATTGCATCCCACAGTAACTGCAGTGTGTTTTCACTAACTTTTCATTAGGATGTCGTACAGTTTCGATATCACGGAAAAATTTATCCCTTTGCATTTTGATTAGCCTCCTTTTTGTTAACTTCATGGGTCGCTATCCCTGAAAAACGGGCAATGCGAAATTTTCTACGACAAGGAGGACATAATTCAGCCAGGTTGTAGCCTTCCTTCATGTCAAAATCAATCGCGTTTGTATGCAAGACATGGATCACATCTTGTGACTGCTCGGTGGAAACGAATTCCGTAGAACAATTTTTACACTTTTTCATTGATTGCTTACTGTAATACTCTCGGTAATTCCTTGCGAAGACACTGAGTGGTCGAAAGGGAATGTGAGCGAGTTTTCCAAATGGCAAATAAATTAAGGTAACAATGACTGAATACTGATGAATGATCGACATCACATAATGTCCTTGACCATGAAGGAATACATTCATAAACGTTAAGGCCAGGCCTGTGATACTAATAAACAGGAGTAGATATAGCGGCAAAAAGTCATAGATAAATTTCTGTTCAGCTCTTGCCTGCATATGTTTCAATCGGCGATACAGCGCCATACATACCCCAATAATGACCATGATGGCTGTGAAATTTAGAGCATTATAAAAGAAAAATGCAAGGATGCCATCTACTTGAACACGCATAATATCCAGGCCGAAAGCAACTACCGTGTAGTATCCATTTTCCTCCATCGTGAAATACATCCAACCAAACACAAGGGGGAAGGTAACAAGGCAGGAAAGAATGACCCCCCAGCCAATTAGGAAATGCTGGGTCCACCGGTAAATTCCGCGATCCCAAATGAATTGGTATGTACCGAGATGGTTCACAGAAGTCTTCGGTGTCGATTTGCGAAAGAGTAGTTTGATTCCTTTTTTAATAAAAATTTTCGTAGGAGGACGCTCTCCCCAAGCAATAAATCGATAAAAGACCCCACCGATAAAAACGAATGTTCCGACCATATATCCATAAAGATTTAGATCGATGTGGGTAAACATCCTTGTTCCAATGTAGACTAGGATAATTAGAAAACTCACGGTGATAAACATGGATTTAGCAAATCTGGACGCAAATGCACGGTTAATGGAGCGGGATTGTTTGCTAGGTGTATGAACGTAAGAATTTTCCATAATAACCTTCCTTACTAACAATTTTTGTTGTTTGCTGCTCTAATGTAAGTATAGGAAAGTGATCTCTTTTTCGTAATCAGGGAAGCTCCCCATTATGAGGAGGGAGAACCCTGATTGTCTTTTGGGGGAAGATAGAATATAGTAGTGGCAAATAAGAGGAGGAGAAGTTTATAGAACGATGATGAAAAGGCCGAGTTGGCCTTTTCGAAGAGTGAGCGCCGATAAACGAAGAGTGAGCGCCGATAAACGAAGAGTGAGCGCCGATAAACGAAGAGTGAGCGCCGATAAACGAAGAGTGAGCGCCGATAAACGAAGAGTGAGCGCCGATAAACGAAGAGTGAGCGCCGATAAACGAAGAGTGAGCGCCGATAAACGAAGAGTGAGCGCCGATAAACGAAGAGTGAGCGCCGATAAACGAAGAGTGAGCGCCGATAAACGAAGAGTGAGCGCCGATAAACGAAGAGTGAGCGCCGATAAACGAAGAGTGAGCGCCGATAAACGAAGAGTGAGCGCCGATAAACGAAGAGTGAGCGCCGATAAACGAAGAGTGAGCGCCGATAAACGAAGAGTGAGCGCCGATAAACGAAGAGTGAGCGCCGATAAATGAAGAAGCGCGATTCACCTGAGATCTTTTCTCCTTGTGAAAAGAGTCGTATAATAAAAAGTGGATTAAAGAGAGAAGCGGGTGTAGTGATCATGGGTAGCAGAGGAAGTCTAAAAACAATGAATCCGGCGTCGGGAGCGATCATTATGGCGATTGGGATATTTTTATTTGCCCCGATTGACGCCTTCCCCTTCTTGCATCATGTGCTGGGAGGGGTTCTCGCGGTAGGGCTGGCTTTGATTGGCTTAAACATTTATCAAGGGCTCACAAGGCAGTTTTTTGATCGGAATTTTCTAATCCCCTTTTTGAAAAATCCTGTGAACTCTTTTACCATGGGGACTTGGATTGCTGGAATGTCAGTTATATGCAATGTATTAGTAAAATACTATCCGTCCATAACGTTGGTCGTGCAGATCATTGCTGGTGTGAATACGGTTCTTTGGCTGCTTTTCTTAGTGAGTTGTGGGTATAACTTCAAACAGTTAGTTGCTCGTCCAACGAGTCATGCCACTCACGGTGTTGTCTTGTTATCGACGGTGGCTACGCAGTCGATAGTGATTGTCTGGGTGAATTTATTTCCTTTCTTCCCGGATGTTTTAATTAATGTGGTGATGGGGCTTGGATTCATCTTTTACCTTTGTGGATTCATTTTAATTGCTGTCCGATATGGCAAAGAGACTGAATGGACATTGGCTGATCATTGGACGAATACCAACTGTATCATTCATGGAGCATTATCGATTTCAGGGTTAGCCCTCGTTACAGCGAATATAGGTACTCCCCTATTTTTAATGATCTTTTGGTTGATTGTATTTGGTTTACTGTTGGTGATTGAAACAATAGAAGTCACACGGGCCGTGAAAAGAGTCCATCGATTAGGTTGGAGAAAAGGTTTATTTACGTACAATATTAGTCAGTGGTCGCGGAACTTTACGTTTGGCATGTTTTACGCATTTTCGATGACCATGCATAATAATCCTCATTATATGAACGTGTTATATAATTTTCATGAGAAATTTCTGGCGATTTGGGCGTGGATTGTACTTATTGTTCTTATTGCAGAAATTGTCCTTTGGGCTGATTCAAAGTGGAGTCTTTTTGGTGGGAAAATGAAGGAGAAGGCCATATAAGCTTTTCTCCCGCTAATCGAATAGTTTTTAGAAGGTTCCCAGTTTGGGAACCTTTTTTGTTAAGTAGAATCTTGTCACGATAGAATAATCTGTCCAGAATGCAACAGACTACATAATACCCTTTTACAGTGATATTGGAATGGAGGGGGAATCATGGAATATAGGTCTAGCTTGTTATGGTACAAGCATATCAACAATATTTAGGCATGACATAGCTACCGTGTACATCAGGCTTATGGGTGAAATAGGTAAATATATTGAACATGAGTGGATGAAGAACCACCAAGGATGATCGACCATGACCAATTAGCAAAGAATGAGAAGATGTAGTAGGGGCGGGGAGAGCTCTCCGTCTTTAATGATTTTTCTTTCATTACTATGTGGAAAAAAGGGAGGGTGCTTATGAATGGGGAAGAATTCTATTGAGAAACTATTCTGGAGTATTGCTCTGCCTGGGTTTGGCCAGTTATTAAATGGAAGATATCTTAAAGGAATACTATTGATTGCACTTGAATTTTTGATAAATGTTCAGGCTAATTTTAATGCAGTGATAATGTTGAGCTTCCGTGGTGATATGGCTGCAGCAATAGAGCAGGTGAACTATGGCTGGCTAATGTTTTATCCTTGTTTGTACTTCTTTGCGATGTGGGATGCGTATAAAGATGCGGGAGGAGGGAGAAGTCCTTATTCTTTTCTGCCTTTTGTATTTTCCGCTTATTTTGTTACAGTTGGAATTATGTTCTCAGAAACAAAAGTATTAGGGGTGTTGTGGGGACCGATCTGGTTACCTATGCTTTCTGTAATCCCAGGATTAGGGGTTGGATTACTTATCAAAATGATCATAATTAAAAAATGGGGAGATGCTAAGTAATTATCCTTCCATACATAACACCATGCAACTTGAAAAAACCAACCCTCCAAAAAGGAAGGTTGGTTTGGCTATTTTATAGAGGGCGTTCACCAAATTCATAATGAACAGGTCCGGGTGCGACAGTTGCATTTTCCAGGGCGGGCAGAGCTCAAAGCAACCCCGGCAGCTATTATGGATGTAAGCGCTATCCTAGGCATCTTTCAATCCTCCTAAGTTGTTTAGACTGATAATGTTATTATTTCACTTTTTCGATATTCAGAAAATATTAGTCTGCTTAAAACCCAAACCCTAAAGGAGAGACGTCTGTCCCGTCAAGTGCTAAAAAGGAGGGCCGATTTGAGGCCATCCTTTTTGTTCCCGAGCGCGAAAGGTTTGTTCCCGAAGCTTATCCTGTTTCCCTGTGCTTTTTTAATGCATAATGAGGTCTTTTTCAGTGTTTAACATATGGGGACTTTGGTCGATATAAAAGGTAGCATAGAAAACTTAGATTTTTGGGGGATTGTCCATGTTCCAACTTTTTGCTACCAAGACAAAGACGAAGCAGCCATCGTTTACATTTGATGAAGAGTTTAAAGGGTCGATTCAAATTGAAAGAGGGTCAGATCTTGAGAAGCAGTTGAAAATGATTCATTTAACTAATGATGATCTGAGTGTACTGAAGTCACTGCAGCCGTTCGTTTCAGAAAATATTGAACAGATGGTTAGTCAGTTTTACAAGAACCTCGAGCATCAGGAATCGTTGATGAATATGATCAACGATAATAGTTCAGTAGATCGTCTTAAGAAAACGCTGACCGTACATATTCAGGAAATGTTTAATGGTGTTATTGATACTAATTTTGTGGAAAAAAGAAAGCGGATTGCCGCGGTTCATGTTCACATTGGTCTGGAGCCGAAATGGTATATGTGTGCGTTCCAGGATCTATTGCTTTCCTTAATGGGAATATTTGAGCAGGCGGAACTCGATCGAGAGCAATATAGTAAAGCTGTTCGTGCGACAACGAAGATATTGAACTTGGAGCAGCAAATTGTGCTGGAATCATTTGAGCAGGAGAATCAGCGTTTAAGAGAGCTTGAGGTTGAAAAGAAAGTTCAGGCGTACCGTAGGATTGAACAAATGTCTGAGGAGTTAGCGGCCATATCCCAGCAGGCGAGTGCTTCTACAGAACAATTAACCGGCCAATCCGAGAAAATTCTAGATGATTCCCGGAAAGGGACAGAAGTTGCCCAAAATGTCGAGCATCAATCTTCGGAAGGAAAGAAACAGCTTGAATTACAGCAGGAACAGATGAATCACATTAAAGAGAGCATTAAACAAATTTCGACTGAAATGGAAACATTAAAAGGGGTGGCTGAAGAAATCAGCAAAATTGTCACCATCGTTTCTTCGATTGCTGAGCAAACGAACTTGCTTTCACTTAATGCATCAATTGAAGCGGCTCGTGCAGGTGAACATGGGGCTGGCTTCACGGTTGTTGCCAACGAAGTTCGCAAATTGTCTGAGCAAACGAAGACATCTGTATCCGAAGTGTCTGCACTTATTCAATCAACCAATGGTCAGATCCACAATGTTTCTCACAATGTGCTTGATATTGACCAATTAATTACTGAAGGAACAGACAATATGGATCAAATCAATCACTTTTTCACAGAGATCGTAGGGGCAATGGCACAAAATAAGCAATACAACTCGGGAATTGAGCAAGAGCTCGAGAGCTTCTCCCAAGTGATCCAGGAAATTAATGATGCCGTTTCACAGGTGGCTGCTTCCTCACAACAGTTAACAGAATTGACGGAGTAGTTTTTCAAAAAGTGACCTCAAGCAGGGTCACTTTTTTGTGACTAAGAAGTCTTCAGTCGTCTACCATATGAGCAAAGATATGTACCTTTTGACCTAGACTAGTCTACTAAATAACGGAATATTCATTCAATTATACCGCAACAATATATTGATTTACATTTTTTTCACTAAATATTATTTCTCGGTTTACAAAGTAATGGTACGTTAGATGTTGTAAGATACTACTACTGGGAGGGAAGAAATGATGAAAAAAGGTGCGCTGAAAAAAGTGTTATCGGTGGCTGTATTATCATCGATGATTTTTGGGACAACGACGGGACTGACTGCTTCACCCGTTAAGGCGGAAGAAGAGAAGAAGCCCGAAATTAAGAACATCATTTTTCTAATTGGGGATGGAATGGGAGCTTCTTATACTACGGCTTACCGTTACTTAAAAGATGATCCTAGTACACAGAAAATGGAGGATACGGCCTTTGATCCACATTTAGTCGGTATGCAATCTACATATTCCGCTGACCCTTATCATGATGGTGGTCCTGATGATGAGAAGGAAAACATCCCTGACTCCGCTGCTACGGCTACGTCGATGTCGTCTGGGATAAAGACATATAATGGAGCTATTGCTGTCGATTTACAACAAGAGGACACACAAACAGTTCTAGAGGTAGCTAAGAAAAAAGGGAAAGCAACGGGACTAGTTTCCACTTCACAGATTACGCATGCGACGCCTGCCGCTTTTGGTGCACATGAAAACTCCCGTCAAAGTTACAATGAAATAGCAGATGATTATTATGATGATTTAATTAATGGTGAACATAAAGTAGATGTTTTGCTTGGCGGTGGAACGGACTATTTTGTTCGTGATGATCGGGACTTAACGAAAGAATTTGAAGAAGCTGGCTATAACTATGTGACATCCACAGAAGAATTAATGAATAATGATAGTGAAGAACTTTTAGGGTTATTTGCACCTGTAGGTTTAGATAAAGCAATTGACCGCCCTGAAAAGCAGCCTTCCTTGGAACAAATGACTTCTGAAGCATTGGATACGTTGAGTCAAGATAAAGATGGCTTTTTCCTGATGGTTGAAGGAAGCCAAATTGACTGGGCAGGCCACGATAATGATGTTGTGGCAGCGATGAGTGAGATGGAGGATTTTGAAAAAGCTTATCAGGAAGCGATTGAGTTTGCTAAGAAGGACGAGCATACCCTTGTTGTTGCTACGGCAGACCACTCTACTGGTGGTTTTTCGATTGGAGAGGGCGGTCCATACAAGTGGAATAGTGATGTTATCAAAGCTGCACAGCACACACCAGATTATATGGCTGCACAAATTGTAGAAGAAGGTGCAGAGGTTGAAGCCACACTAAACGAAAACATTGATTTTGAATTAAAACCAGACGAAATTCAATCAGTAAAAGAGGCATTGGAAACAGCGTCTGAAGAAGATCGCTTACTTGAAGTCGATAATGCCATCGAGAACATTTTCAACGTACGATCTGGGACAGGCTGGACGACAAGTGGACACACGGGTGTAGACGTACCTGTCTATGCTTACGGACCTGGAGCAGAGATGTTTGCAGGGTTTATCGATAATACGGAGCAAGCTGAGAATATTTTTAAAATTCTAGGGGTTTCCTCTTCCAGTGATGAGGGTGGAGAATTAGCTGAAACGGCGACAAACTATCCAACTGGAATTCTGATAGGCGCATTGCTCCTTGGGGTAGGCGGCATCATTCTTTTCCGAAGAAGGTCGGTGCACTAATTCTCCCATAAAAGGTGATCTTATGATGAAGAAGATCGGAATTGTAATCAGTGTTCTTGGACTCGGGCTGGTGGTGTGGAGTGGGTATGGATGGTGGAAGCAGACCACGGTTGTGACTCATGATACATCACTCGCTCAATCCGTTGACGAAGAATGGGACCAAACGGCTGAACAACAAACATTGCAGGTGGAAGATGTTGCAGCCAGTCAATCCGGGGTTACGACTAAATATGACAAAGGGGAAGAAGTTGGTGAATTTGTCATTCCTAAGCTTGGAACAGTGTATCCCGTGTATTGGGGTACCAATCAAGCTGCCTTGCAAAAAGGGGTGGGGATGTACGACACCGCTTTTACCACTGTCCCTTCGGCAAAGCGGCATACAGCGCTTGCTGGCCACCGAGATACGACCTTTCGCAACTTGGACCAATTAGCTGAAGGCGACCGTTTATACGTGAAAGTGGATGAGGTGAAATACGAGTATCAGGTGAGGGAAACGTGGGTGACGGATGCCGAAGATCGATCCGTCATCGTTGAGAAAGAAAAACCGACGCTCACGCTGACAACCTGCTACCCTTTTGATTATATTGGTTCAGCTCCCGACCGCTATATTGTCCAAGCTGAATTAATCGGACAAGAAAAAATGAATGGAAACTGATACAAAGCCAGCCGGCCTCGTTTGATAGGAGCGGCTGGTTTTATTTGTACTTTGATCTGCTTGAAGGAGTTTCCATTAACGGGTGTAATGGATTGACACGGTGTCGGTGATTATACCTAAAACCCCGCGTCCAATACTAGAAAATGAAATCAGTCCTCCGCCAGCTCGTATGTAGTGAAACCAGGCCAAGGGGGGATTGTGTGTGAATGATGAATCAGTGCTGTATGTTAGTGACTGTGAGGTTAAAATAAGGAGTCAACAAATACTGAAGAATATTTCTTTCCAATTACATAAGGGTAAGATCACCACCTTAGTTGGTCATAACGGGGCGGGTAAATCGATGTTAATTAAGGCACAGTGATTTACTTCCATGGATAGAAATATATATAAAGCAAAAGCTTCTGATTCAGCGGGCTGCTTCATGAAGGGAGCTGAACAGAAGCTTTTTCCTCTACTTAATTATTTCCTCCATAGTATCAAGCATCATCGACCATGCTTTTTCCGTGTGTGGAACGTACTCAGCCCAGTTCGGATCCATCTCGACTGTCAATGTAAGTTTGCTTCCCGTGTCTGTTTTCGCGATATCTACCTCGACGCGGTCTTCATCAGATGATTCCTCAGGGATCCCCCATGTGAAAGCAAGGCGACGGGGATGATAAATTTCAAGATAACTTCCACGATGATCTATTTCTTCTCCTTCACGAAGATCTACAAAAGAAAAGCTCCCTCCGACACGTGCATCTATGTCTATACGTACAACATCTCCATTAGGGAACATCCATTGCTTCACGAGTTCAGAATCAAGCCAGGCATTGAAAACCTGTTCCGGTAATTGAGCGAATTCATGGTTCACAATAGCCTTTGTACTTTTTCCCATGCTGTCCCACTCCTTTCAAAAGTATAGTTCCATTTTACCCCTAATTCGATCATAAAATCTAACGACAAAAATAGGATATATAAAGTTGTTGAAATAAAATTTCTAATTTTCGGTCATTTAATTGACAAAATAGTTCAGTAGGACTATGATTAAATCAACTTCACGAAATGAAAGCGCTTAATTAAATTTGTGCTAGTGTGATAGAATGCTGGCCTGTTTCATAAAAGTATAATAGGGATTAATCTCTGAAAATAGTGCGAGAAGCAGATCAACTGATTTCGAGGAAACAACATTGTCCCTAAACAAAGGGTTAATGCGTTTCATATATTCAATAAAAATCAAAGGGGGAAGCAACTTGAAGAAGGTATTCAAAGGTCCTGTTTTGTTCGGTTGGGTAGCGATTTTGATGCTGATTTTGGGAGTTGGTTGCTCTTCTGAGGAAGAGGCATCTTCTGATGGGGATAACAGCGAGATAGCTAATGATGGAAAAGTGAATGGCGAACTCGAAATTCAGTATTTTGTAGGTGGGTATGGTGACTCATGGTGGAAAGAAGTCATCGCAGATTTTAAAGAGAAATATCCTGACGTGACGATAACGGAGCATGCCGGTCCGAACATTAACGAAGAGATGAGATCACGCTGGGTTTCTGGTGATCCACCTGATGTGGTGTACATTGACGGAGCAGGTTCAAGTGAAACACAGATGGTTGAAGATGGACAGCTAATGAACCTGACAGACTGGGTGAAAGATGTAGAAGTTGACGGCACCCCTATTACAGAAAGTTTTATTGTAGACCCGGCTAAATATGATGGTGAAATCTATTCTTTACCCCTAGTATTTGACACATGGGGAACGTGGTACGATGAAACCTGGTTTGAAGCTGAGGGCTACGAAGTTCCAACAGATTTTGAAAGCTTTATGAGCACGATGGGTGATATCCAAGAGGGTGAAGATATTGCTCCGTTCGTTACAACCGGGCAGCATCCTTATTACTTCTTGCGCGGAATGCTTTATCCAGCCTTTGGAGCTGCAGGCGGGGATCAATTGCTTGAAGACGTGATTACAGGTAAAGAAGGTGCTTGGACGAGTGAGCCGGTTCTTGAAGTCATGAAAAAGGTTGAGCAAATGCAAAAAGAAGGCTATATCGATAAAGGATTTGGAGCTTTGAACCATACCCAATCGCAAATGAACTTCCTTCTTCATAAAAATGCTTTCATTCCTGTAGGATTCTGGCTGCCAAATGAAATGGAAAAAGATAAACCGGAAGACTTTACGTACGGATTTATTCCGTCCCCAATGCAGGATGCCGGCGAACCTTTCGCGGTTGTTCCGGATCTAAGACCGCTTGCCATTGCTGAGGAGGCGGATAATCCTGAAGCGGCAAAAGCCTTCGTAGACTTTGTATTTACAAAAGAGTATGCCACTCTATTTTCTGAGCATACAGGAGCGATCATGAACATTAATGGTGTTGACTTGTCGCAAAACGAAAATGTTCCTGATTATCTAATCGAAGCGAATGCAATGATTAACGATCCAGAACAAGTTCAAATCTATCAAAAACCACATCCGATGAGTGCGGAACTGGAAACGCCGATCAGCAACGCATTGGTTTCATTAATGCTAGGTAATATTACAGCAGAAGAATTTACACAGCAGGCAGAGGAAGCTGCAGCTGAATATCGTAACAGCAAGTAAGTAAGTGGGATGTATATGGTATGGAATATAAGGATTGAAACTTGCGTTTTTATATTCCATACCTATTTATATCTCAAGAGAAAGAGGGATTAGGTGGTACAGTCTAAAAAACAAAAATACCTGTTTTTAGCCTTTTGTTTAATTCCAACTTTTATTATGTTTTCCATTTTTACCTTGTATCCATTGTTCAGCGGATTGTACTATTCATTTTTCGAATGGTCAGGTTCATCAGAAAATAAAGAATTTATTGGAATTAGCAACTACATACAATTATTTAATGACGAGATCATCCCAATGACCATTCTTCATGATTATTTTCTTGTCGCTGCGAAAGTGTTGGGGATTATGGTATTGGCACTGTTCTTTGCTGTTGCCTTAACCCAATTAAAGATAAAAGAGGCGCCTTTTTACCGGATCGTGTTCTTTTTCCCAAATATTATGTCCGTTGTTGTCATCGGAATACTTTGGACGTTTATTTATAATCCGAGCCTTGGACTTGTTAATTCAGGATTGCAGTTTATGGGCTTAGAGGACTGGACGAGACCCTGGCTAGGCAGTGAGAAGTGGGCATTGCCCAGTCTTGTTTTACCATCTATCTGGGCTGGTATCGGGTTGTTTATGCTGATGCTCATGGGTGGGATTGCCAACGTCTCAAAAAGCTATTATGAGGCAGCCGAAATTGATGGTGCAAATGAATGGCAGCAATTTTGGAAAGTGACATTACCACTCGTCTGGCCGCAAATTAAAATTTCAATTCTCTATATCGTGATAACGACGTTAAATGGCTCGTTTATCATCGTTCAAATTATGACGGGCGGGGGACCTAACAATTCAACCCACGTAATGGGATCATATTTATATGAACAGGCTTTCGTGCAATACAATTTTGGTTATGGTGCAACGATCGGTGTCATGATTTTGATCTTATCATTAGTAACTGTATTGATTTTGCAATTCTTCATGCGCCGCGAACGGGTGGAATACTAGTATGAATAGGCTTAGGAGGGGAGATCGTGAAACGTCGTAGTGTCGGTCACATCATGGGGAGAGCTGGAATCCGAATACCACTTGTCCTGTGGTCGCTTGCTGTACTCTATCCAATCATATGGATGTTTATCGGATCATTTAAATCGAATGGCGAGATTTACGCAAATCCATGGGGGTGGCCAGAGTCACTCAATATGGGAAATTTCGTCACAGCTTGGACAGAATATAATATTGATACAAGTGTATTTAACAGTTTGATCGTAACAGTAGTAGGCGCTTTGTTAACGTTATTTCTTGCTATCCCTACAGCCTACGCGATCGAACGCTTGCGATTCCGGGGAAGTCAGTTCTTATTTACTCTTTATGTTTCCGCAATGATGATTCCAATGGTACTAGGCTGGATTCCGTTATTCTTTTTATTAGCACGGTTTAATATGCTCGATAATATTTACGGACTCGCGATCGTATATGCTGTCAGCCAACTTCCGTTCACGATCTTTGTGTTAACGAGCTTCATGAGTACGATTCCGAAATCACTGGAAGAATCAGCAGCCATGGATGGACTTTCCCCATATGGTGTTTTGTTGAAAATCATCACGCCGCTTTCAATGTCAGGAATTATTACAGTTACCATTATGAATGCCATCCAGTTTTGGAATGAATATTTTATGGCACTGATCTTTTTGCAGACAGAAGAAAATTACACGTTAGCGCTGACGATTGACTTTATAAGCAGCGAAGCCCAGTACACTAATGCATGGGGCACCCTTTTCGCGAGTTTAACGATTGCTATCGTTCCAGTTATCATTCTATATGCGATCTTCCAGCAGCGTATTGCTAAAGGAATGACAGAAGGGGCTATCAAAGGGTAAGGTTTTCGGAGGTTGCGAAGTTGGCATTCGCGGTGAAGGTGAAATAATCGATCATCCTTTTAAAAGGCAACTCCCCCAAGGCGTCTCTCGCACCTTGGGGGAGTTTTTATCCTTAAAAAGGATTCGTCGCCCATAGACTGGCAGACTTAACAAACGTTCGCGGATTAAGTTTAAGCTGGGAAACAATATATTCAGCTAAGTCCTCAGGCTGCATCAAATGTTCAGTTTCCTCATCTGCTTGATACTGTCCAGTAAAGTTTGTGACCACCCGGCTTGGTGTGATCGCATTCACACGAATGTTGTGCTTTCTTACTTCCTGCATTAAGGATTCAGACAGACCAAGTATACCGAACTTTGATGCACTGTAGGCACTTGAGTTAGCTGTTCCTCTTAGCCCTGAGGTGGAAGAAATATTAACGATGTCACCGCTCTTCTGTTCTACCATCCCCGGCAAAACGGCCCTAGTGACATAATAGGTACCCATTAAGTTAACCTGGATCACTTTTTCCCATTCTTCAGGATTTAAGTCCATAAATCCGCCATATTTACCAATTCCAGCGTTGTTAATTAGGATATCGATGGAACCTAGATCGTTTTTTACTTTCTTAACAGCTTGATTGACAGATTCGATATCAGACACATCTGCTGAGACAATTGATCTCTTTACGCCAACGCTATCAAGTTCTGCTGAAACTTTTTCTAAATGGGCTTCGGTTAACCCGACTAATCCAATATGAACACCTTCTTGTGCTAAGGCGATTGCAGTGGCTCGGCCGATTCCGCGGCCTGCTCCGGTAATTAATGCCTTTTTCCCTTGTAGTGATTGCATTCTTTATCCCTCCTCTTTAATCTCAGCTACGATTTCATAGGAGCGCAGACGTTTTTTATGGTCATAGATTTGCGAGGTAATCATGAGTTCATCTGCCTGCGTCTCCTCAATGAACGACTGCAGTTTTTGCTTCACTGTTTCCTTACTTCCGATTATGGAAGCCCCTAACTGTTGCTGCAAAGCGGCCTTCTCGTGTTCAGTCCAAATTTCATCCATGTTTTCAATAGGCGGCTGCAGGGGTGTCTCACGATTTCGAATGATGTTCAGGAATTGCTGTTGTAAGGTTGTGGCCAGGTACTCAGCTTCCTCATCCGTGTCTGCTGCAACGACATTGACACCTAACATCGCGTGCGGAGCTTCGAGCGTTTTTGATGGTTTAAAGTTGCGGCGGTATAAGTCAAGAGCAGACATCGTGTTGTTTGGTGAGAAATGGCTAGCGAATGAAAAAGGCAGTCCGAGCTGACCGGAAAGCTGGGCGCTGAAGCCGCTTGAACCTAATAGCCATATCGGGATATTCAAACCTTCCCTGGAACTGCTCTGACATGATTTTTTTCTGAACGTAAATCAGGGTCAAAATAAGCACGTAGTTCGGCGAGCTGCTGCGGAAAATCACTGCCGTCACTTCTTGAATCTCTTCTTAGTGCTCTGATTGTGAGTGGATCTGTTCCTGGTGCTCGTCCTAAACCAAGGTCAACTCTACCGGGAAAAAGTGATTCAAGTGTTCCGAATTGTTCAGCTATGACGAGGGGTGCATGATTTGGCAGCATCACACCACCAGAGCCGACCCTTATTGTTGAGGTATGGGCGGCGACATGTCCAATAATAACGGAAGTCGCTGAACTGGCGATAAATGGCATGTTATGGTGCTCAGCCATCCAATATCTGTTGTAGTCCCATTTCTCCACATGCTTGGCCAGATCAATCGTGTTCTTAAAGGCATCTGATGCTGTATGCCCGACGGTGATCGGAGCAAGGTCAAGTACTGAAAATGGGATCGTATTCAACTGTTTGGATTTCGTTTCTTCAGACATGATTTCATCTTCCTTCTTTTTGTACTTAAATACAGCTACATCTTATCAATGATTATTCGTGTCTCAAAATAACTTGCTTTTAAGAGGTTGTTCAAAAAGTCACCAAATGATAAGCGGCGAATCTCTTCGTTAGCTTGCTTCTCATTTGGCAACTTTTTGAACACTCATTTTAAATAGGTTTATTGTGGCATTGATTAGGAAAAATAAAACAAGGAGATTTTTTACGATAAAAGGAGCGGTGCCTGTGGCGACACGTAAGGAGCAAACAGCTAATGCGCAAACGAATAGCAAGCAAGATTACGTGGATATAAAGATGGGCAATCATGACCTTTTTGTTAAAAAAGGCTATGACATGATGTATACCATCAATGATTTTTTGCTAGGAATGTGGTTCCTGATCGGAAGTATTTTCTTTTATTTCGAATCGTTAAAAGATTGGGGCGTGACGTTATTTGTCCTAGGAAGTGTGCAGATGTTAATACGTCCGACGATTCGTTTATTTCATCGCTTTCAGCTACGAAAGCATTATGAAAATGAGTATGACCGAAAACAATAGCTATTTATGAAGATGTGGAAGAGTTTCAGGCTCCTCCACATCTTTTTTTGTATCATCTATTATAGGTGTGCAAGATTCTCCATAAGTTGACAAATTTTTCAGAAAATTTTAATTGTAATCGTTACATGAACCTTTTATGCTTATAGTACAAACAAAAAAGTTATGTTATGAAAAATCTAGCATATGAATAGGGGAGTAATGGTGTGGTAGACGAAACAGCAATGGATCACGATATTTATTTGTTTCACCAAGGAAATCTTCGCTATAGCTATCAGCTCCTCGGAGCACATGTGAGAACAGTGGATGGAAAAGCAGGGGTCCGATTTATAGTATGGGCTCCGAATGCTGAGCAAGTAAGTGTCGTAGGAATCTTTAATGAGTGGGATGGCAGGCAGCATCGGATGGAGAAGCTGAGTGAAAACGGCTTGTGGTGTTTGTTCATTCCTAAACTAGAGAAGGGCACCATTTATAAGTATGAAGTTTTGACGGCACATGGGCACTTACAGTTAAAGGCTGATCCCTATGCGTTCACAAGTGAGATTCGCCCCGCTACAGCTTCGGTCGTGCATTCGCTCGATGATTACGTTTGGCAGGATGAACAGTGGATGAAGCGGCGAGAGGAGATGAATCTATATGAATCACCCATGTCTATCTATGAACTGCATTTGGGATCATGGAAAAATATTGAGACAGAAGTTTTTTATAACTATCGCGATTACGCGGAAATGGTTATTCCCTATGTGAAGGAGCTTGGTTATACACATATTGAACTGCTGCCGTTAACGGAGCATCCGTTTGATCGCTCGTGGGGGTATCAGGCTACCGGCTATTACGCGGTTACTGCAAGGTATGGAACACCTGATGATTTTCGCTATTTCGTTGATCAGTGTCATGAGCACGGCATAGGAGTGATTCTTGACTGGGTACCCGGTCATTTTTGTAAAGACCAACACGGACTGAGACGCTTTGATGGGGAGGCCCTCTATGAATATGCTGACCCTAAAAAGGCAGAGAAAACGCAGTGGGGAACGCTGACTTTTGATTTTGCTAGGAACGAGGTTCAGAGTTTTCTAATCTCTAATGCGATTTATTGGTTAAAAGAGTTCCATTTGGATGGACTGAGAGTCGATGCTGTTGCTAGTATGTTGTATTTGGATTTTGGTAAAGAAGATGGGGAATGGGAGTTAAATGAATATGGGGGAAGAGAGAATCTTGAGGCGGTCGATTTTATTAAAGGAATGAATGAGGCGATCTTTGAAGAGGTGCCAAATGTGCTAATGATGGCTGAAGAATCAACGTCGTGGCCGCTTGTGAGCTCACCTACATACATAGGAGGACTTGGATTTAACTATAAATGGAATATGGGCTGGATGAATGACATGCTTCGTTATATGGAGATGGAGCCGATTCACCGCAAACACCATCACAACCTGATTACCTTCTCGCTTCATTATGCCTATTCAGAGAACTTTGTGCTGCCGATTTCTCATGATGAAGTCGTCCATGGGAAGAAATCGTTGTTAAATAAAATGCCGGGTGATTATTGGCAAAAGTTTGCTAATCTCCGTGTGTTTTTAGCTTATATGTATGCACATCCCGGGAAAAAGCTTTTATTTATGGGAGGTGAATTCGGGCAGTTTGATGAATGGAAGGATATGGATGACCTGGACTGGGAATTGTTGGAGTATGACTCCCATGGGGCCATTTTGAATTTTATGAAACAGCTCCATCAATTGTACCTGGATATGCCCGCGCTATGGGAACTTGATCATGATCAAAAAGGTTTCTGTTGGATTGATCCGCATAATTTTGAGCAAAGTATTCTTTCTTTTGTACGGAATAGCCGTTCTACAAATGATCAGCTTGTAGTTGTTTGCAACTTCACTCCTGAGGTTTACCACGGCTACAAGGTTGGTGTGCCGAAAAACGGTACGTATAAAGAAATCTTTACAAGTGACGCGGTTCATTTTGGTGGCTCAGGGCAATCGAATGGCCTTACATTAGAAGCAATCACCGAGCCCTGGCAAGGCCAGGATCAACATATCGAGATGACGATCCCGCCACTCGCCGTAAGCTTTTTGAAATGTACATCAAAAGTAAAGGGGGAGGCCCATGAAAGGTAAAGAATGTGTGGCAATGCTATTAGCTGGTGGTCAAGGCACAAGGTTAAAGTCTCTAACGAAGAAGATCGCAAAGCCAGCCGTATATTTCGGCGGTAAATATCGAATCATTGATTTTCCTTTAAGCAATTGCACGAATTCTGGAATCGACACTGTTGGGGTCCTGACCCAATATGAACCGCTTATTTTAAACAATTATATCGGGATAGGTTCTTCGTGGGACTTGGACCGTAAACATGGCGGTGTATCTGTGCTTCCTCCGTATATGCAAGCAGAAGGCGGCGGCTGGTACACAGGAACGGCCAATGCAATCTACCGGAATATCGATTTTTTAAATCAATACAATCCTGAACACGTGCTGATTCTATCAGGGGATCATATTTATAAAATGGATTACGGAGAAATGCTAGATTACCATCGCGGCAGTGGAGCAGATGCTACGATATCAGTCATTGAGGTGCCCTGGGAGGAAGCGAGTCGATTCGGGATCATGAATACAGATGGGCAAGGGCGAATTACCGAATTTGACGAGAAGCCGGAGTATCCAATGAGCAACCTTGCGTCAATGGGTGTGTACATTTTTCGCTGGGATGTTTTGAAAAGTTATTTAATTGAGGATGAAGAGAAAAGCCACTCCTCTCATGATTTTGGGAAAGATATCATACCTAAACTG
This sequence comes from Halobacillus amylolyticus, assembly GCF_022921115.1. NCBI lineage: Bacteria > Bacillati > Bacillota > Bacilli > Caryophanales > Bacillaceae > Halobacillus > Halobacillus amylolyticus. The sequence continues at coordinate 2,849,618 of NZ_CP095075.1, forward strand.
CTTGCTGATCAGAAAAGGCTGATGGCCTACACGTTTGAAGGATACTGGAAGGATGTTGGAACGGTCGAAAGCTTGTGGGAAGCGAATATGGATTTGCTTAAAAAACAACCCGAACTTAATTTAAGTGATCACACGTGGCGGATCTATTCGAAAAACCCAAATCAGCCGGCTCAATACATTTCCCCCTCAGCCTCGGTTCGAGGGCTTTGATCAATGAAGGCTGCCGGATTTCCGGCACGGTTGACATGTCGATTATTTTTTATGGTGTGCACGTAAATGAAGGGACCATTGTTAAAGATTCAGTCGTCATGCCAAATGTGAAAATTGGCAAAAATGTAAAGATTAATCGGGCCATTATTGCTGAGGGAAGTGTGATTGAGGACAATGCCGTGGTCGGTGATCCCGCACCAGACAGTGAGATCACTTTAGTGGCAGATGAAGGGAGTGTCATGGCGACGAGTTATGCAGCAAATAACTAAGGAGGAAGCTCTCATGGATCGAATAGCCGGCGTTATTAATCTGGATCATGAACAAGATGTGTTAGATGAACTCACTTATTTTCGCTGTGGGGCGGCGGTCCCATTCGCTGGTCGCTATCGAATGATTGATTTTGCAATATCCAATATGACGAATTCGCGGATCGAATCGGTAGCCGTTTTTGCACGGCGCAAGTATCGTTCCCTAATGGATCATTTAGAACAGGGAAAGGCATGGGATTTAGACCGTAAGCGTGGCGGGCTGTTTATTTTGCCACCGGATTGGAATGACCCTACTGATATTTCTCGGGGGATTTGCAGCATTTTCATAATAATATCGATTTTATTGAAAGAACTTATGCTGACTACATCTTAGTTTCTGGCTCGCAGAACATTTGTAATATTAACTTTCAGGATGTGTTAGAAGCTCATAAGGAATCGAATGCGGAAGTTACGGTCATTTATAAAAAGGTAGATGAACTGTATCCTGAGCACAATCTGGCCCACAAGCTCAGCTTTGACGATAATCAAAGGGTTACGGGGATTCATAATGATAAACGGTCTAGAAATGTCTATATGGATATGTACTTAATCGAAAAAAATTGCATGCATGAGCTGATCGAAGAGGGAATTGCTCATGGGAGCTCACACTTTTTCCTTGATGGAATAAAGGCAAGGCTTCCGAATATTCATATTCATGCCTATGAGTATGAGGGTGCCCATGCACTGATTAATTCCGTTGAAAGCTATTATCGCCACAGTGCGAGCTTACTTAATGAAAAGGAGCATAATAAGTTATTTAAAGACGATTTTCCGATCTTTACAAAGGTGAAAAATGAAGCGCCATCGAAGTATTCCCAAACATCGAATGTGACGAATACGCTCGTAGCCAATGGTTGTGTGATCGATGGTCAGGTTGAGGACAGTATCCTTTTCCGAGGAGTCAAGATAGGGGAAGGTGCGGTTGTGAAAAATTCAATCATCATGCAGCGTTGTGAAATTGAGAGTGGTGCCGTGCTTGAAAATGTCATTCTGGATAAAGACTGTAAAATATCGCAAGGGCGGATGTTAATTGGTGCACCAGAAAAGCCTTTTGTCCTCGCCAAGCGAAAAACGATGTAAGGTTTGATAGGAGGAACTGTCTGAACTACTATTCTGGCAGTTCTTTTTACATAATATAAGTGTGTGTCAAAAAGTTGCCAAATTAGAACGTCGACAAAGATCGTCACATCCTGTGACAAAGTCGACACTAGCACGTCCTGTGCGTCGCAAGAAGTTCGAGGCGCGAAAGTTTTGAGAACCACAGCGTATGTCTTTCATACGTGAGGATCGGAAAAACCGAGCAACGAAGAAATTCGCCGTTTATCATTTGGTGACTTTTTGAACATCCTCTATAAGGAGTGAATTGTAGATGAACGTGTTAATGGTTGGGTCTGAGTGTACCCCTTTTATTAAAACAGGTGGACTTGCTGATGTGCTTGGGTCTTTGCCCCAGGCGTTAGTTGCCCAGGGGCATGACGTGCGTGTCGTGCTGCCTAAATATGAGGAGATGAGTGACGAATGGAAGGAACAGTTGAGCTTACTGCATCAACTGAATGTGCAGATAGGCTGGCGCAACCAATATGCAGGTGTTGAGTACATTGAATATGATGGGATCCCTGTTTATTTTATTGATAATGAGTATTATTTTAAGCGGTCGAATCTGTATGGATATGAGGATGAAGCGGAGCGGTTTGTCTTCTTTAACAAGGCTGTGCTTGAAATGGTGTGTGCGCTTGAGTGGACTCCTGATGTTTTGCATTGCCACGATTGGCAGACAGGCTTGATTCCTGTTTTCTTACATACTCATTACCAGGATGATGAAAAGGTAAAAGGTATGAAAACCGTGTTTACGATTCATAATTTGAAGTACCAGGGGATCTTTGCTGACTCGGTGCTGCACGATTTGATGGATTTGGACGAACGGATGATGACGGAAGATGGATTGGAATTTTTCGGAGACATCAATTTTATGAAAGGGGCCTTAAATCACGCAGATGCAATCACAACCGTGAGTGAAACCTATGCAAAGGAGATTCAAACCCCTTATTATGGGGAAAACTTAGATGGGGTACTCAGAAAACAATCCGACAGTTTAGCGGGGATCGTAAATGGGATTAATGATAAAGACTACAATCCGTTAAGCGATGCAGCTCTCGCTTTTCCTTACCGCAGTTCACTTTCGAAAAAGACTCAAAATAAAACATGGCTGCAGGAGAAATTGGGGCTGCCTATTCGGAAGGACGTGCCGATGATCGGCATCGTTTCGAGGCTCGTCGAGCAAAAAGGCTTCGACCTTGTTGCGCGAGTGATGGACGAGCTTTTATATCACGAGGATATTCAACTAGTACTACTCGGAACAGGTGAATATGATTATGAGCAAATGTTTGAGTGGGCGCAAGTAAAGTATCCAGAAAAGGTGTCTGCGAATATCATGTTTAGTGAAGCTCTATCTCGACAGGTGTATGCGGCTAGTGATCTATTTTTAGTGCCATCTCGGTTTGAACCTTGCGGGATTGGCCAACTGATCGCATTAAGGTATTTAGCTGTACCTATCGTTCGTGAAACCGGCGGGCTCGTTGATACCGTAATTCCATTTAATGAAAAGACAGAAGAAGGAAGTGGCTTCACCTTTACCAATTATAATGCACACGACATGCTGTTTACGATCCGCCGTGCGCTCGAACTTTATCATAATAAGGATGCATGGAAGAAGCTAATGAAAAACATGGCGAAGACTCAGTTCCCATGGAAATATTCTGCTCGACGATATAGTGAGGTGTATGAGTCGACGCTTCAGTAGCAGGGAATGAATGGAGGATACGATATGTTCAACAGCAAAGAGGAGTTCATACAGGCCTTTTCTGAAAAGCTCGAAACTGAGCTTGGAATGGGTGTGGAAACAGCGACGGAGCACGATGCTTATCGATCTCTTGGTGCGTTAGTAAAAGATCATATCAACAAAAACTGGCTGCAAACAAACCACCAGTATGAAAGTAACCAAAACAAACAAGTGTACTATTTTTCGATGGAATTTTTAATGGGACGTCTGTTGGGTAATAATTTGCTGAATATGCAGTTGCTTTCACTAGTGAAAGAAGGCCTGGCTGATTTAGGCTTTTCTTTAACGAGTCTTGAAGAACAAGAGAATGATGCGGGCCTTGGGAATGGAGGGTTAGGTCGTTTAGCTGCTTGTTTTTTAGATTCGTTAGCTTCTTTAGGTTTAGCTGGTCATGGGTATGGCATTCGCTACAAATACGGCATGTTTGAACAAGCAATCATTGATGGCTATCAAGTGGAGCTCCCTGATCGTTGGCTCGCCAATGAATTTGTTTGGGAGGTTCGCAGGCCGGAGCAATCCCTTGAGGTTCGGTTTGGCGGTCATGTTAATTCTAGAGTAAGTTCTGATGGCACCCTGATTTTTGAGCATGTGGATTATGAACAAGTGCAAGCTGTTCCTTATGATGTGCCAGTGGTTGGTTATAACAACGAAACGGTGAACACTCTAAGGCTGTGGTCGGCTGAAGCATCGCAAGAAGATACATTAAAAAGGGCATCACAGCAGGATGGATTCGGTAACTTCCTTACTCATAAGCGGTCACTGGAGGAAATGTCCGAGTTTCTCTATCCAGATGATTCCCATGAAGCAGGGAGGAAATTACGATTGAAGCAGGAGTACTTCCTCGTTTCAGCGGGTGTGCAAAGTGCGATTCGTTCGTTTGAACACTTGAATTTACCTCTATCCTCCTTTCCGGAAAAAGTATCACTTCATATTAATGATACCCACCCTGCCCTCGTCATTCCTGAATTGATGCGTGTATTGATCGATGAGAAAGGACTCGGCTGGGAGGCAGCATGGACAATTACGCAAGCATCTGTCTCTTATACGAACCACACCACACTTAGTGAGGCGCTTGAGACGTGGCCTGTGGATTTCGTACGCACACTGCTTCCGAGGCTTCACATGGTAATCGAGGAAATCAATGAACGTTTTTGTCAACAGCTTTGGGGTCAAGATCCAGGCGACTTTGACCGCATTGCCAAGCTTGCTATTATAGCTGATGGCCAGGTGAAAATGGCTCATCTGGCCATAGTAGGCAGTCATAGTGTGAATGGTGTTGCCAAGTTGCACACGGAAATTTTGAAGACCCGTGAAATGAAGAACTTCTATGCTGTTTTTCCAGAACGTTTTAACAATAAAACAAATGGCATTACCCACAGGCGCTGGCTTTTGCATGCCAACAAACTGTTAGCTAATCATATTAAGGAAGCGATTGGAGACCGCTGGATTTCCCAGCCGGATCAATTAAGAGATTTGATTGGGAAGAAAGATGACGAAGCCTTTTTAGACCAACTGGGCGGGATTAAGCAGCAGAAGAAACGGGAACTTGCTTCATTTATTAAAGATAATTATGGAATTGCCGTTGACACTAATTCTATATTTGATGTTCACATTAAACGACTGCACGGCTACAAACGCCAGCTGTTAAATGTGCTTCATATTATGTATGTCTATCATGAGCTGAAGTCAAATCCATCGTTTGAAATGACACCCAGGACGTTTATTTTTGCCGCTAAAGCAGCACCGAGCTATCATTTTGCCAAAAAGGTAATTAAGCTCATTACGAGGGTGGCAGGCGTTGTGAATAATGATCCTGCTGTAAACGGACAAATGAAGGTTGTTTTTCTAGAAAATTATTCTGTTTCACTTGCTGAACGGATCATCCCTGCTACAGATATTAGTGAACAAATTTCAACGGCTAGTAAGGAAGCTTCGGGAACAGGAAACATGAAGTTTATGATGAATGGTGCCTTGACGCTTGGGACGATGGATGGAGCTAACGTTGAAATTCACGATTTGGTTGGGGATAAGGCTATCTACACATTTGGGTTAAGTTCTGAGGACGTGCTAAGCTATGGACAAAATGGAGGGTACTCTTCACGTGAAGTGTATGAGTCAGATGAACGTGTCCGCCGCACCCTAGATCAACTCGTCCATTATAGCCCTTTTTCAAAAGGAGAAACCGAATTTCGGGATCTTTATGACTCGCTGCTCGCTTACAACGATGAATACTTTGTTGTGAAGGATTTTGCCAATTATGTAGCCACTCAGCAGCGAATTGGCTATGATTATCAACAAAAACGAGAATGGAACGCTAAAAGTCTGCTGAATATCGCTCATTCCGGCAGGTTCTCAAGTGACCGTACAATACAAGAATATGCACAAGATATATGGGATATACGACCAGTACGTACCTTGAAGTGACAATCTTGAGGGGAGATTATGCCGTGAAATCGCTGGATATTTACCATAATAGTTTTGCACTACAGTATCGGGAACCTTTTGGTGCTGTGCCAAAAGGCTCTTCGGTTACATTAACCATTGATATCGATCAACGTCATCCTTTATTACATGTGATTCTTCACTGCATTCATGACAAGACAAATGAGGAACAGACGATTGAGATGGATCAAGTTAGTGGAAGGAACTCATATTGTACCTTTGAAGCGAACCTTATTATGCCAGAGGAGCCCCAGCTCGTTTGGTATTTTTTCGAGATCCAGCTTGAGGATAAAATGATGTATTACGGTCGATTAAATAGTGAGGAGAGCGGGGAGGGCGAAGTATATGAGGAGCATCCCCCATCCTGGCAAATTACTGTTTATGACCCAAGTTACCAAACCCCTGCCTGGTGGAAGAATGCGACCATGTATCAAATCTTTCCTGACCGATTTAAGAATGCAGGTGGACTGAAGTTTGAAGATGCACCGAAAACAAGTCTCATGCATAATCATTGGGAAAACGATCCTTTCTATATCCGTAATGAAAAAGGAGAGGTGGTTCGTTGGGATTTCTTTGGAGGTAATATTCAAGGAATTATTGAAAAACTCGACTACATTGAATCGCTAGGCGCAACAGTGATTTATTTGAACCCGATTTTTGAAGCAGAAAGTAATCATCGTTATGACACAGGGGACTATCACAAAATTGATCCACTGCTTGGCAGTAAGGAAGACTTCGAGAGACTTGTAAAAGAAGCTTCTAAACGAGAGATTGAGGTGATGCTCGATGGTGTGTTTAGTCACACAGGCAGCAACAGCAAGTATTTTAACCAAAGGGATCAGTACGACACGGTCGGTGCCTATCAATCTACTGACTCTCCCTATTACTCTTGGTACACTTTTCATGATTATCCTGATGAGTACGAAGCTTGGTGGGGAGTAGGTACACTTCCGACATTAAATAAAGAGGACAAAAGCTATCAAAACTTTCTAATTTATGATGACGATAGTGTGATAAAAACTTGGCAGCAATCAGGTGTAAAACATTGGCGTCTTGATGTTGCCGATGAGCTGACAGATTGTTTAATTAAGCAAATCTATCAACAGCTGAAAGAGGGGGATCCATCGAGTGTGTTGTTAGGAGAAGTATGGGAGGATGCCTCCAATAAATCTGCCTACGGAAAACGTAGGGATTACTTTCTGGGTGGTGTACTTGATTCTGTGATGAATTATCCTTTACGAGAGTTAATGCTCGGTTTCATAAAAGGGGAAGTGGACGCTTACTACATTCACCGTCGGCTCCTTACATTAAGTGAGCATTATCCAGCTCAATACTTTTATTCCCTCATGAACATGCTGTCTAGTCATGATGTAGAACGAGTGAAGACGTTGCTTCAAGGATTTTTGCCAAAAGAGGGGATTGACCAAGAGAAAACCGTTAAAAGTCAATTGAAGTCTTTGAGTCTATGGCTCTATACATTTCCGGGGATTCCATCGCTTTATTATGGGGATGAAGCGGGGCTGACAGGTGGAGAAGATCCTGATAATCGTAAGCCATATCCTTGGGGAAGAGAAGATCAAGAGCTTGTTTCATGGTATAAAACACTAGGAGGCTTGAGAGCGAACTATCCATCACTGAGGACAGGAAGCTGGGTGCCACATGCTCCACATGAAGATGTCTATGGCTTTGAACGCTTAATTGAAAATGAGGTTGATCAGTTTGGTGAATATGCAATGGATGAGCATATGATTTACCTCATTAATCGAAATGCGAGTGAGGAAAGGGAGGTTACGTTACCGGTACGAAAAGGAAGATGGCAGCATGTGATTAACAAACAGCGAATGTTCCACGTGAAACAAAGTGGGATAACGATAACACTAGGTCCTTGCGAAAGTGTATTGCTGAGGCGTTTAAATTGAGTGTTCCATCCATTTATTGGATGACCTGAGGTGGGAGTTTATGGAATGCTTTGAGTGGGGGAGGGTAAAATGGTTTTTAAAAGTCGATTATCCATACAAGGGAGTGTTTACTATCGGGTTTTTAGATGGATTAATGGGAAATGCAAGTGAAGTCGATCGTGAGGCGATTGCCAAAGAGCTTGAGGAAGTTCTTGTAGAAGGAGAAGAATTCCAAAGCGGTTATAAAGTATTGCGTGATTCATTCATTTTCACGAATAAGCGTTTGATTCTGATTGACAAACAAGGGATGACAGGTAAGAAGGTAGGGTACCATTCCATTCCTTATAATAGTGTTACCCACTTTAGTGTAGAGACGGCAGGCGGTTTCGATCTAGAATCAGAATTGAAAATATGGTTGTCTGGGACTAGTGAACCTATTGGAAAGACTTTTAAAAAGGACAGTCCGATTCAAGAAGTACAAAGGAATCTTGCTAAGTATGTTTTGTAATTGTACGGCGTCAGCTTCCTAGTAAGGGAGGCTGACCCTTTTTATGTGGGCGCATTTTCTAGATTAAAACCGAAATATGCAATTAATCTTCCTTCTGTGAAATTATGGTTTATTTCGTGCAAATAAGCTCTCAAATCGTGCATAAATCAAGAAATATGTGCAATTATTTCTGTCACCCTTCATGGACAAACATAAGTTAACCATAAACTA